>JAGBZI010000048.1 GCA_017628305.1 Tidjanibacter sp. | reverse complement strand
GTGCGCCGCACAGTTCGGCGATGTCATAGCCCTCGCGCCCGACCAAACACAGTCCGGCAAGGCCCACGCCATAACCATGTATGACCCCCTCTACCTCACGCTGCGCCGCGACGAGCCACACATTAAGGTCTACTCCTGCAACGGCACCCCCGTGGACTGTGTGAAGATGGCCTACGACTGGCTGCTGCCCGAGATGGGGCTCACCCCCGACCTCAACCTGAGCGGCATCAACCACGGCTCCAACGCCGCCATCAATGTGCTCTACTCGGGCACCATGGGTGCAGCCATCGAAGCGAGCTTCTACGGAGCACCATCCGTGGGACTCTCGCTCGACGACCACGACCACGACGCCGACTTCGACGCCACCATAGCCTTTGCCGAAAGGCTCATACCTGCCATTCTCGCCATGGAGAGGCCCACGACACCCCTCTGCCTCAATGTGAATGTCCCCGTGGCACGCCCCGAGGAGATTGCCGGTCACCGCATCTGTCGCCAGACGCGCGGCTTCTGGAAGGAGGAGTTTTTCTGCCGTCAGGACCCGAGGGGAAGGGACTACTTCTGGCTCACGGGCGGCTTCTGCAACCACGAGCCCGAGGCAGACGACACCGACGAGTGGGCACTCAAAAACAAGTATATCGCGGTGGTGCCCATTAAGGTGGACCTGACCGACTATGCCCGCATGGAGCAGCTCAAGGGGCTCGATTTGTAGCTCGCGAAGCAACAGTAGTGCCAAAAATTGAGTGCGATTTTCGAGGGTCAAGCCGTTGTGTTACAACAATGTAACTGTTTTGAAGTTGCGATTTTTGCGAAAATTTTGAGTTTTCAATTTTGAATTTTCAATTTTGTTCGTACCTTTGCAGCCCGGTGGAGGAATCTCTTATGAGAACGCAGGAGTCCGTAATATTCCCCACTTTAACATTTTAATCGATTAAAAAACAAGATGGACAAATTAATCAAAATCGCAGAGGAGGCCATGTGGGCACCCAAGGAGGTTCCCTCGTTCAAGGCCGGCGACACCATCACCGTAAGCTACAAAATCGTAGAGGGTAACAAAGAGCGTATCCAGAGCTTCCGCGGTGTGGTAATCCAGATCAAGGGTCGTGGTGTAACCAAGATGTTCACCATCCGCAAAATTTCCAATGGCGTAGGCGTTGAGCGTATCTTCCCCCTCTACTCGCCCCACATCGAGTCGATCGAGGTGAACAAGGTGGGTGTTGTACGCCGTGCACGCATCTACTACCTGCGCGACCTCACCGGTAAGAAAGCTCGTATCAAAGAGAAACGCTACGTTGCAAAGGAGAAATAGTCCTTGCATGCCGGATGACGGAAAAAGAAAAAGAGAAGTTCCCGCGGAACTTCTCTTTTTTTGTACCCATGGGGGGACAACCCTACACCCTGCGGCCAAAACGGCGGAAACGGAGGGTAAGCACACCCCAGAAGGCCTCGCCAAAGATTGAGCCGCTCATCTTGGATGTACCCAGCGTGCGGTCGCGGAAGATAATCGACACCTCGCTTATCTTGAAGCCCAACTTCCAAGCCGTATACTTCATCTCTATCTGGAAACCATAGCCGTGCATCCTCACGCGGTCGAGGTCGATGGTTCGGAGCACCTCTGCACGGTAGGCCACAAAGCCCGCAGTAGCATCCCTCACAGGCATGCGGGTGACGATGTTGACATACCTCGAGGCACAGAAAGAGAGCAGCAGTCGGCGCATGGGCCAATTCACCACATTCACACCGCTCACATAGCGTGAACCGATGGCAACATCGGCCCCACCCTCCAGCTCGGCAGTGAGTCGCAGCAGGTCGTCGGGGTCGTGCGAGAAGTCGCAATCCATCTCGTAGATGGCGTCGTAGCCCCTCTCGAGGGCCCAGCGGAAGCCTGCGATGTAGGCTGTGCCAAGGCCGAGTTTACCCTCTCGCTCAAGGAGATAGAGCCTTTCGGGGTGGAGAGCCATCAGTCGTCGCACGATGTCGGCAGTGCCGTCGGGCGAGGCGTCGTCGACCACCAAAATGGAGTAGTCGCCGGGGAGCGAGAGCACCTTGGCCACCATGGCCTCCATGTTCTCGCGCTCGTTGTAGGTGGGTATGATTATGAGTTTACGCATTTTGTCGAATGGATATTGCACAAAAATAGTTATTTTTGCCGAAAAGAATCACACATCGTGCCCAAAACATTAAATTTAAACCTCTCGCCAAAGCAGGCCGCCTCCACCGAGGGGTGGCTCTCGATTGCTGTGCGCACGCTGGGCATACGGCGTGAGCAGGTAGCATTGGCTCGTGTGGTGAAGCGCTCGGTAGACGCCCGCCACCAGACACCTCGTGTACTCCTCACAGTGGAGATATTTGTGGATAGCGACACCCTCCCCGAGGAGGTCCACTTCGACTACCCCGATGTAAACGGCCACACACCCGTGATTATTGTGGGTGGCGGCCCTGCGGGACTCTTTGCCGCCCTGAGGCTCATAGAGCTTGGGCTGCGCCCCATAATCCTCGAGAGGGGCAAGGATGTTGTGGAGCGCCGCAGGGACATTGCCCAGATACACCGAGGTGTGGGGGTTGATGGCGAGTCGAACTACGCCTTTGGCGAGGGAGGTGCAGGCACCTTCAGCGACGGCAAACTCTTCACCCGCTCCAAGAAGCGCGGCGACTACAACCGCGCACTCCAGACCCTCGTGTTCCACGGAGCCACCCCCGAGATACTCTATGAGGCCCACCCCCACATAGGCACCGACCGCCTGCCCCGCATCATTGAGCAGGTGAGGGCCACCATCCTTGCTTCGGGAGGAGAGGTTCACTTTGGGGCCAAGGTGACCGACATTGAGGTGAGGGATGGCAGGGCCACAGGTGTGTGGGTTGGCGACACCCTTGTGGAGGGTGCAGCCGTTGTTCTCTCCACGGGCCACTCGGCCGACGATATCTATGAGATGTTGCATGCCAAGGGGGTTCTTTTGGAGGCCAAGCCGTGGGCCATGGGTGTGAGGGTGGAGCACCCCCAAGCACTCATCGACCGCATACAGTACCACTCGGACGAGATGAGGGAGTGGTTGCCGGCGGCGGCCTACACCCTCACGGCACAGGTGGGCGGCAGGGGTGTCTACTCGTTCTGCATGTGCCCCGGAGGAGTTATTGTACCCGCCATGACCGACTATCGGGAGTGTGTGGTGAATGGCATGAGTGCCTCGGCGAGGTCGTCGAGGTGGGCCAATGCCGGCATCGTCACCGAGGTGAGGCCCGAGGATTTCCCCCACCTCCACGAAGAGTGGGGTGTGTTGGCGGGTCTGAAGTACCGTCAGGAGCTCGAGCGCCACGCTGCGGAGATTGTGGGAGGTGGTGGCACCGCCCCAGCCCAGAGGCTCCGCGATTTTGTAGAGCGAAAACTCTCGTTCGACCTGCCCCGCACCAGCTACCTGCCCCGCACGGAGGTGCACAAGGGCGAGGAGTGGTTGCCCACCTTCATGGCAGAGTCGTTGCGTGGCGGCTTCAAGCAGTGGGGCTCCCGCATGAGGGGCTTTGTGACCAATGAGGCACAAATCATAGGCCTCGAGTCGCGCACCTCAACTCCCGTGCGCATCCCCCGCGACAAGGAGAGCCTTCAGCACCCACAAGTGGCCGGACTCTACCCCACAGGCGAGGGTGCGGGCTACGCCGGAGGTATCATCTCCGCCGCACTGGATGGCACAAGAGTTGCCGAAAAGATTGCCGAGAGCGTCAAGTAGTGCAGTAGTTTGCAGAAAAAGCCCTATATTTGTAGTAGACAAAACAGAAATCCCACCAGATGAAACGCATAGCAGCCCTCACCATGGTTCGCAACGACGAATTCTACCTGCGCAAGTGGGTCGAATACTACGGCCGTGAGCTCGGGAGGGAAAACCTCTACATATTCTTCGACGGCACCGACCAGCAGGTGCCCGCCTTCTGCGAGGGAACCAATGTCACCCTCCGCGAGAAAGTACAAGGGGGCGTGGCCAAGGGCGACAAGGGAAGAATCCATTTCCTCAGTGGCGAGGCTGCCAAACTGTTCGAGAGCTACGACCTTGTGATAGGCACCGATGCCGACGAGATATTGGTTGTGGACCCCCTACTGGGTGTAGGTCTTGCCGAGTTTCTCAACGGCCTGAAGATAAGGACCACAGTGAGTGGCCTCGGTGTGGATGTGGGACAGCACACCGCCAAGGAGGGGGATATATGTGCCGACAAACCCTTCCTCTCGCAGCGCCACTACGGACGACTCTCGAGCCGCTACACCAAAGCCAATGTGTTGGCCCGCCCGGCAAGATGGGGCTCGGGCTTCCACCGCGTCAAGGGGCACAACTTCCACATCGTCAAGGGGCTCTACCTGTTCCACTTCGGCTATTTCGACTTGGGGCGCATAGAGGCTCGCTTTGCCGACCCCTCGCGTCGCGCCGATGGCTGGACCCGCCACTTGGCCAAGAGGTCGAAGACCATAAGGCTCTGCTCCACCCGTAAGGCCCACCGCTGGGAGTGTGCAGTGCCCATTGCACGGGTTGTACAGACCCTCTTCCGCCCACCCTATGCACTCAACAAACCCTCGATGCTGGAGCAGGCTGTGATTGTGCGCATCCCCGAGAGGTTCCAAAACATCATATAGCAAATGGCCCAAAGAGAGGATATTGACATAGTAATCACATGGGTTGATGGCGACGACCCTGCCCACCGAGCCAAAAGAGCGGCTTGGGGCGGAGGTGGAGGCCACCAACAGAGAGATGATATCGACGGCGAGGTGCGTTTCTCGTCGCTCGGCGAAATATTCTACGCTGTGGGGTCGTTGCTGCGCTTTGCCCCATGGCTGCGCACCATCTGGATTATCACCGACAACCAGCGCCCTGCAGGGCTCCACGAGTGGGTGGAGCGCCACTTTCCGGAGGCCACAACCCGCATAGAGATTGTGGACCACAGGGTGATTTTCGAGGGGCACGAAGAGGTGCTCCCCACCTTCAACTCGATAACCATCGAGAGTATGATGTGGCGCATTCCCGGCCTCGCCGAGCACTACCTCTACTCCAACGACGACATATTCCTCACAGCCCCCGTGGAGCCCTCCGTGTGGTTTCGAGAGGGGCGCCCCGTGCTCTATGGCGAGCGCATGAGCACCCTTGTAGGCAGGCTGCTGCGCAGGCTCAAGCCCAAGAAGGGTGGTCGCCGCCCCTTTGGCCACAAAGACCCGATGGTCAATGCTGCACAGATGGTGGGGAGTGGTCACTTTTGGGTGTGGCCCCACGCCCCCTTGGCTCTGCGTCGCAGCTGGCACGAGGAGTTTTTTGCCCGCCACCCCGAGTGGCTCGAGGCCAACATTGCCCACCGCTTCCGCCACCCCTCGCAATTCTCCTATGCCGAGCCCTTCTACATTGACGGCGTGCGCAAGGGGGATGTTGTGGTGGAGAACCCCCGAGGGCTCACCCTCTTCCTGAAGCCTCGTGCGGGGCGCAAGGGCTACATGGAGCGTAAACTGCGGGAGGCCGAGGGCAACCCACGCCTTCAGTTCTGCTGCATCAACTCCCTCTCGGAGGCCGACCCCGAGGAGCAGGAGATGTTCCACAAGTGGGCCAGCGAACGCATCGGGGTGACACATTAGTATGATAAGAATTCGATGGTCGTCGGCAGATGGTCGTCGGTAAAGAGAATAAAAAAAGAGTATGCAACCGGAAGTTATCTCGAAATACTTCACCCTCTCGGAGGAGCAGCAGCGCAAAATGGATGCGCTGGGCGACCTCTATGTGGAGTGGAACTCAAAAATCAATGTGGTGTCGCGCAAGGACATCGACGAGCTCTATGTGCGCCATGTGCTCCACTCGCTTGCCATCGCCAAGGTGTGCACCTTCGAGGCGGGAGCCAAGGTGTGCGACATCGGGTGTGGGGGTGGTTTTCCCACCATCCCCTTGGCCATCCTCTTCCCCGAGGTGGAGTTTACGGCTGTGGACTCCATCGGCAAGAAGATTACGGTGGTGAGGGAGGTGGCCACAGCCCTCGGGCTGACGAATGTCACCCCCGTGAATGCCCGTATAGAGGCCGTCAAGGGGGAGTTTGACTATGTGGTGAGCCGCGCCGTGACCGACATGAAGACCCTCAAGGGGTGGGCACTACCCAAGATTAGAGCGGGGCAGAGGGGGTCGTTGCCCAATGGCATGTTGGTGCTGAAGGGCGGCGACTTGGCAGAGGAGATTGCTGCCGCACGCCTCCGTTGCGACATCCACCGCATCAGCGACATCTTCGAGGAGGAGTTTTTTGAAACCAAGCAGGTTATCTACTCCAAACGATAAAGAGAGCCATCGCCCCCACCGAGCAATTTCGGTGGGGGCGATGGCTTTAAAAAAGGTGTAGAGTTGTTCAATTAGCGCTCGTTGCTACATCCTCTCAAACCAGAGCAGGCGGTCGATGGGCACCTCGATGGTGTAGGTGCGTCCACCCTTGTAGCGTTTGCCTTGGTCGTCGCGCCACGACCCCTTGGGGAGCTTTACCGTGCGGCTATCCTCGGGCCCCATGATGGGTGCCACAAGGTAGCGGTCGCCCAACATATATTGGTCCCAACACTTCTCGAAGCCCTCTGTGGGGAACTCGTAGGCCATGTGGCGCACAATGGGCTCACCTGTGGCTGCTGCATGGCGGGCCAGCTCGAGGATGTAGTCGCCCAAGGAGGCGTGCCACTGTGCATACTTCAGGCAGATGGCGTTATTCTCGGGGCTGAGGATGCGCCAAGGTGCCACGGAGAACTGCATCATGGGCATCATGGAGTGAATCTGGCAAGAGCGCACCACAAGTCGTTGGTCGATATTTGCAGCATTGACACCCTCAAACGAGAGCCACTGACCGCCACCAATCATGTCGGGGCAGGTGTAGAGGTGGCCCATAAGGCCGGCAGCAACCATCGAGGGGACGAGCTTCTCCACATCGCCCCACGAGTAGTCCTTGTCGCCAAGGCGCTGCACGAGGGCCTCACCGCCCATCTGCCAGCAGGCACGGAACTCGTTGTAGGGGAACTCCAGTCCGAACTTGGCCCACAGCTCCGTCTGCTCCACATCGTAGGAGCGGCCGTCGTGGGGCATCACACGACCCTCGAGGTAGCGCTCGGGGTCGCCCGCATCAAACTTGAAGCCATCCACCCCAAACTCTCTCTGCATGCCGACAAGCAGCCCCCTCAGGTGGGCCACCGCTTCGGGATTACTCATGTCGTAGGCGGCACTGTGGCCATTCCACCACTCTACAATGGCGGCACCCGAGCCATCGGGGCGCTTCACAAGGTAGCCCTTCTCGGCCAACTCGCGATACTCGGCACTGTCGGGCGACACAAAGGGGCATACCCACAGCATCACCTTGAAGCCCATCTCGTGGAGTCGCTCCATCATCTCCCCGGGCGAGGGGAAGCGGTCGGGGCGGAACTCGAAGTTGCCGTAGTACTTCTGCCAATTGTCGTCAATCATCAGCACACCCGTTGGGTAGCCGTTGGACACAATACCCTCGGCATAGGCCATCACATCGGCCTGATTCTGGTTGTAGGTAAGCTCAATCCAAGTGTTATACTGGGGCTGGGAGAAGAACTCGGCAGGAGGGGTTGTGCCCGAAGGTGGGAAAAACTTTGCACAAGCGGCCTTGTAGGCACCACGGAGCGAAGCCTCCTCGGCCACACCCTCAACAATATCCTCGCGCGAAGAGATGGTTATAACCCCCTCGGCAATGGAGGTGACCATGGGCCCCTCGCCCCACACATAGCGACCACGGCTCGAGAGGAGCAGAGGGGTCGTCTGGTTATTGAGGTTCTGGGTGCGGTGGTCGAGCGAGAGGAGGGTGGCCCCATCGAAGGGCATCTGGCGACCAAGGTCGGTGGCCAAACCCCACCAATACTCACCATCGGCAATAGCAATGGAGGTTGTGTGCTGACCACGGAGGGTCGATGCACACAAAAGCAGCGTTGCAAGAAACAGGAGAGCTCTTTTCATGGTATTTATTGTGTTTTGATTAGTAGCTTGCTTTGTATAGATTTAGTCGTTTGCTTGGTAACGGAAGAGGGTTGTGGGACACTCCTCGAACCCCTCGGAGCGATAGAGAGCACGGGCAGCTGTACGCGAGGGGCGCGAGGTGAGGTAGATGGGTGCCTCGGGGCAGCAACCCCTCGCCCACTCCTTGGCACACCTCACCAGAGCTCGGCCCACGCCACACCCCCTCATCTCGGGGGCACACACCACATCCTCAATCCAAAACTTGACACCGGCAAAGGTGTCGTAGCGCACAAGGGTGAGGGTGGCTACAATCTCATCCTCCCGCTCGGCCACAAAGAGCACACCCCCCTTGGCAACAAGTGCTTCGAGGGTGGCCGGTGTAACATGTGGGTGGACATCGCCGTAGAGCACAGCCAGCAGCTGCTCTATGGCTCGAGCCTCCTGCTCGGTGGCTGAGGTGAGGTGTCGAATGGAGAAGTGGGTCGTCATGCTGTTCCAAAAGTGTCTAAAACAGAACAAAGTTATGCAAAATTTTCGGATTTGGCAGATTTTTACTATCTTCACCGCTAATTATATACCTTTTACGAAAATCACCTTGCCATGAACATCTCTGCCATCAAGGAAAAATTCCTGCAACTCTTCGGCACCGACTGTGCCCTCTACACCTCCCCCGGACGCATCAACCTCATCGGCGAACACACCGACTACAACGGCGGCTTCGTATTCCCCGGAGCTGTCGACAAAGCCATCGTGGCCGCCATCCACCCCAACGGTACCGAGCGCATAAGGCTCTGGGCCATCGACATGGAGGAGGGGTGTGAGTTTGGCCTCGAGGAGGGCGACAAGCCCACCAAGGGGTGGGCCTGCTATGTGTTTGGCGTAGTGAGGGAGATTGCCAAGCGAGGCGGCAAGGTGGGCGGTTTCGACGCCGTGTTCGGCGGCGATGTACCCCTCGGTGCAGGCATGAGCTCCTCGGCAGCCCTCGAGAGCACCTTTGCCTACGCCCTCAACGACCTCTTCGGGCTGGGCATCGAGAGCTTCGAGCTGGCCCTCATCGGTCAGGCCACCGAGCACAACTACTGCGGTGTAAACTGCGGCATTATGGACCAATTTGCCTCGGTACACGGCAAGGCGGGCTACCTCATGAGGCTCGACTGCCGCTCGCTGGAGTATGAATATTTCCCCTTCGACCCCACAAAGGAGGGCTACAGACTGCTGCTCATCAACTCCAAGGTGAAGCACGAACTTGTAGGCTCGCCCTACAACGACCGTCGCAAATCGTGTGAGAGGGTGGCTGCGGCTCTCGGTCGCGACCTCCTCCGAGGGGTGACCATGGAGGAGCTCGATGGGCTGAAGGACTCCATCTCCGACGAGGACTACCGCCGCGCACGCTATGTGGTGGGCGAGGAGCAGAGGGTGCTCGATGTCTGCGCAGCACTCGAGGAGGGCAACCTCGAACTCGTGGGCCAAAGGATGTATCAGACCCACTGGGGTATGTCGAAAGATTATGAGGTGAGCTGCCCCGAGCTCGACTACCTTGTGGAGATTGCCGAGCATGTGGGTGTGAGCGGTGCGCGCATCATGGGAGGCGGTTTTGGCGGCTGCACCATCAACCTTGTACGCGAGGAGCTCTATGGCGAATTCATCGATAAGGCCACCTCGCTTTTCGAGGAGCGCTATGGCCACAAGCCCGAGGTTATCCCTGTGGTGATAAGTGACGGAGCGCGCAAATTGTAGCCCACAACCCTGCATTAACGACCCCAAAACAGGGGTTTGCGGGGGCGGCTCGGTGGGCTAAATACCACAAAATCGCGCGAAAAAGCCACAATTTTGAGTTTTGAATTTTGAATTTTGAATTTATTGTTTACCTTTGCAGTCCGAAAATTGACAAAAAACTGATAAACAAATATAAATAGCGCTATGAAAAGGACTTATCAACCTTCCAAGAGGAAAAGAATCAACAAACCCGGCTTCCGTGCCCGCATGGCTACCGTAAATGGTCGCAAGGTGCTCGCAGCTCGTCGTGCTAAAGGTCGTAAGAAACTCACCGTTTCGGACGAGCTTCGCAACAAATAGTCGAGAGGACTAACAGAGTTGATTCGCTGCCACTGATGGTGACAAGGTCACCCGCTCAAGAGGCAGAGCAAGAGAAAACCACATCGGACGCGATGTGGTTTTTTTGTTGCCTATCCGGCATGGCGTCAGACAGCTGAATGTTGACCGCTGACCGCTGACCGCTGATTGCTGACAGCTGATTGCTGAATGCTGAATGCTGACCGCTGATTGCTGATTGCTGACAGCTAAAAGCACCGTTAAGATGCGCTTTTATTCGGAGAGGAGGTCTGCTACTACAAAGGTACTGCCGCCGATGAAGATGAAATCGTCGGGACCGGCAAGCTCTATGGCCCTGCGATAGGCCGCCTGCACACCCTCAACAACCTCGCCCTCAAAACCTTCGCCCATAAATTTGGCAGCAAGCTCACCGGCAGGCAACGCGCGATGAACCGAAGGAGCCGTGAAGATGTAGTGGGCATCGCGAGGCATCAGGGGAATGACGGCGTCGAAATCCTTGTCGCTGACCATACCCACCACCATGTAGAGTTTTCGGTAGCTCTGGCTCTCAATCTGTGCAACCACCTCGCGCAGACCATGGGCATTGTGGCCCGTGTCGCAGAAGACTGCGGGGCTGGTGCCCAGCCTCTGCCAGCGACCCATGAGGCCCGTGGAGGCCACCACACTCCTAACACCCTCCACGAGTGCTCGGGTGGAGATATTGAGGTGGGTTTGGTGGCGCAGAACACTCACTGCCGTGCGGGCGGTGATGATATTTTTGCGCTGGTAGGAGCCCACAAGGTCGAGGTCGAGAATCTGGGTGCGGCCATCGCACGGACGCTGGATGTGGTAGCGCACATAGTCGCCCGAGGGCTCGCTATCCACCACCTCCCACACACGGTCGGCATAGGTGATTGCGGAGCCTCGCTCCTCGGCCAAGCGGTCGAACACCTCGTCACTCTCGGGATGGCTCTCGCCCACTACCACAGGCACATCGGGTTTGATGATACCACCCTTCTCGAAGGCTATCTCACCGATGGTGGAGCCGAGCATGGAGGTGTGGTCGAGGCCGATGTTGGTGATGACCGAGAGGATGGGGGTGATGATATTGGTGGAGTCGAGGCGGCCGCCGAGGCCTGTCTCGATGATAGCCACCTCCACTTCATTCTCGCTGAAGTGGTCGAAGGCCATGGCTGTGGTCATCTCGAAGAAGGAGAGCCCGAGGGCAACCATCTCCTCGCGGTGTTTCTTGACGAACGACACCACCTCGCGCTCGCTGATAGGCTGACCATTAACCCTTATGCGTTCGCGAAAATCGACCAAGTGGGGCGAGGTGAAGAGGCCCACGCAGTAGCCCGCCTGCTGGAGTACAGAGGCGAGGATGTGGGATGTGGAGCCCTTGCCATTGGTGCCCGCGATGTGGATGGTAAAGTAGTTGCGCTGGGGATTGCCGAGGAGTCTGCACATCTCGGTGATGCCACCAAGCCCCTCCTTGTAGGCGCCGGGACCGACATTCTGGTAGGAGGGGAAGGAGTTGAAGAGGAACTGTGTCGTCTGAGCGTAGTTCATAGTGTGGTGATTAGAGTTATTTCACAAGGTGGTTGCGCTTGCGCACACGGTAGCTCACGAAGTAGAGCAGCGAGAGGATAAAGAGGTAGGTGCCAATGCGTCCGAGATAGTCGCCCGCCTTGGCATAGAAGGTCACCTCGCTCGAGGGGGTAACCAGCTGGGTGAGCGTTCCTCGCTTGTCCCAGCCGAGGGTTTTAACCACTTGGCCCTTGGGGTTAATGAAGCCGCTGATGCCGGTGTTGGCCGCACGGCACACCCAACGGCGTGTCTCGATGGCCCTCAGTCGCGAGTAGGAGAAGTGTTGGCGATAGCCGGGGGTGTCGTGCCACCATCCGTCGTTGGTGATGACCATCATGATTTGAGCCCCATCGGCTGTGAAGGCTCCGAAGTGGTCGCCATAGACCGACTCGTAGCATATTGGTGCTGCCACCGAGAGGCCATAAGGGTGGTGGGGGTTTCGCAGCAGGAATGTGCGGCGATACTTGTCGGTGCCAAGCTGGCCGGTGGTACCTCCGAGGTCGACGATAAGCTTCTCGAGGGGCTTCAGCAGATTCATGTACGGCATCTTCTCCACACCCACCACAAGGCGCGACTTGTGGCTCACCTTGAGAGTGGAGTCGCGGTCGAGTGCTATGGCTGCATTGAAGCGGTCGTAGCACAGATTGCCGCTGTGGCGTGCCGTGGAGCTCGCCTTGGCGGGGTCGGGATAGAGGTGGTAGGTCATGGCACCCACAATGAGCTGCGAGTGGGGATAGAAGGCCGCACGGTAGTTCTCGAAGTGCGAGAGCGAGTAGCTGCTCAGGTGCTTGTGTTCCCAGATGGGGTCGCCACTGTCGCCCACAACGGTTTCGGGGAGGACAATGTAGTCGGCATCGAAGGGGGCACGACCCATGAGGGAGGTCATGATGTTGAGTTGCTGGGCGGTGGGGATGGTGTACTTTTCGGTGTAGGGCTCGAAGTTGGGCTGCACAACGGTCACCACAGCCTTTTCGGCCTGCTCGTCCTCCTCGAAGGTTGCACCCACCACGAGCGACACCACAAGGGGAAGCACCACCGCCACGGGGGTGGCCACAGCCAACGCCCTATTTTTGCGATTCAGGAGCCACTCGAAGATGAGGATGTTGGTCACCAGCACCCACAGCGAGCCTCCCAGAGCACCCGAATACTCATACCACTGCACAGCCCAAGTGTCGGTGGCAAAGCCGTTGCCAAGCACCAGCCAAGGGAATGATATTTCGCCGTGGAGGTAGAGGTGTTCGGCCCAGAGCCAGCCCGCAACAAGGGTTGTGTAGGCAAGTTTGCGAGGCGAGCGGTGGGAGAAAGTGTGGTAAATCATGAAGACGCCGCCAAAGAGGAGCACCTGAATGATGGTGGCCGCCACAATACCCACAGCCGCAGCATAGTAAATCCACCAACAGGTAGCCACGCACCACACACCCATGGTTAGCGCCACCCAGCCGGCCATGCGCCACCACTCGCGGCGGGTGTCGCCATAGGAGGTAGAGATGAGAAGCAGGGGTACGAAGGCTACCAAGAGTGAAAGGCCGCTCACTCGGAGCCACGGGGTCGACAGCAGCACTACGCTCGCAATCACAAGCAGCAGGCGTTGGTATGTTCGGAGTTGAACTCTCATAATCTTTCGATGTCTTTTATTTTTTACAAAAATAACCCTTTTGGCGAAAGTTTATCCCCCGAAGGGCAAGTTTTTTTACTTAGCCCAAACTTTTCGCTCCTCAAAAGGGAATTTTCACAAGGGAAATTACTACTTTTGTAGGTTGGAAAATGTGCGCCTATGCGACTGCGAGCAACTCCTCGGACCAAGGAACGAAGAGTGACCGGCGGGCGGTGGGTGCAAAGAGAGATAACCAAGAAAAACAACAACCGTAATACTTATGTGGTTAATGACTTTCATAGGAGGAGTTATGGTGGGATGCATGGCTTCGATGCCCCCCGGCCCCACAGCAATCCTCTGCATACAGCGCAACATCAGTAAGGGGGTGCGCTCGGGAATCACCACAGGCCTCGGCATTGCCACCTGCGACACATTCTACGCCTCCATTGCATTCCTCTCACTCTCGTTTGTGACGGGATTTATCGAGAGCAACATGCTCCTCATCAAGTGCATTGCAGGCATCTTCATCGCCGCCTTCGGTGTGAACATCTTTCTCAAAAAGGCCCATACACAACTCCGCCGCAACCACAGCGAGAGGGACCGTGCAAGCTGGAAAGATTACGCTTCGGGCTTCCTGATGAGCTTCGCAAACCCCACCTACATCCTCGTGCATGTGGCCCTCATTGCCACCGTCAAGTCGATGGGCTTCTACGACACCGACGGCAACGCCCTCACCAACGCCTCGATGGTACTCGGCATCTTCGCGGGCTGCTCGGGATGGTGGATAGCCATCTCCTCGCTGCTGAAGATGGTGCGCAAATACTTCCGCCCACGCCACATGCTGTGGATCAACCGCATCTCTGGCATCATCATCACCCTGATTGGAGTGGCCCTGCTTATTTCGATGATTTCTGACCTTCAAATAGATATTCAATTCAATGAACTCTTCCATCAGACAAAATAGGAAAATTGTGATTGCCGTCGATGGCTTCTCCTCGTGCGGCAAGAGCACCTTTGCTAAACTTGTGGCCGCCCGCTTGGGCTACATCTTCATCGACACGGGTGCAATGTACCGCGCCGTGACCCTCTATGCCATAGAGCACGGATGTGTAACCAACGGCATACTCGATGAGGACAAACTGATAGCCGCACTCGACGACATCACCATCTCCTTCCGCTTCAATCCCGACCGCGGAGCCAGCGACATCTATGTGAACGACGAGTGGGTGGAGGGCAAGATTCGCACCATCACCGTGAGCAACCTCGTGAGCCGTGTGAGCGCCATCGGAGAGGTGAGGACTCGCCTTGTGGCTCTCCAGCAGGAGATGGGCCGCGAGAAGGGTGTGGTGATGGATGGCCGAGATATCGGCACCGTGGTATTCCCCAATGCCGAACTGAAAATCTACATGACTGCCGACCCCGAGGTGAGGGCCGAGCGACGCTACTTGGAGCTTCAGGCCAAGGGCGAGGAGGTGAGCCGCGAGGATATTGTGGCCAACATCCTCGAGCGCGACCACCTCGACCAGACACGCGCCATCAGCCCCCTGCGTAAGGCCGACGACGCTGTGGTGCTCGACAATGGCGGCATGACCCTCGAGGAGGAGATGGAGTGGTTCGACACACTCTTCGCCCAGAGGGTAAAATCGCTCTAAACACCCACACACAACATCGCACACACCATGAAAGTTACGATAGACGACAAATCGGGTTTCTGCTATGGAGTGGTGAGCGCCATCTCCAAGGCGGAGGAGCTTGTGGCCGAGGGTTGCAAGGTCTTCTCGCTGGGCGACATTGTCCACAACGACCTCGAGGTGGCAAGGCTCGAGGGGCTGGGTGTGAGGACCATCTCCCACGCCGACATAGCCTCCATAGCCCCCCATGCCAACAACAAGGTGCTCATCCGCGCCCACGGCGAACCACGCAGCACCTACCGACTGCTGGAGGGTGCCGGCCTCGGATACGCCGACGCCACCTGCCCCGTGGTGGCCAAGTTGCAGGCACTCACTCGCGAGGCCGACGAGCAGATGAGGGCCGTGGGAGGCAGAGTGATAATCTTGGGCAAGAAGGGCCACGCCGAGGTGGTGGGGCTCAACGGCCAGATTGAGGATAGGGCTCTCGTTGTGGAGAAACCCTCCGACCTCGACGAGGTGGACTTCTCGAAGCCCATCTTCCTACTGTCGCAAACCACCCAGAGCCTCCAGCTCTTCGCAAAGGTGAGGGACGAGGTGATGAGGCGCTCCGAGAGGCCCGAGAGTGTAGTGGTGAGGGACACCATCTGTCGCCAAGTGGCCGGACGCGAGGGTCACCTGAGGGAGTTTGCAGGGAGGATGGACATGGTTGTGTTTGTGTGTGGAGCCAAGAGTTCCAATGGTAAGGTGCTCTTTGAAGCCTGCCACAGCGCCAACCCCAACAGCATAAAGATTGAATCTCCCGAGGAGCTCACGGCAGAGATGTTCGAGGGGCGCGAAAATGTGGGCATCTGCGGAGCCACCTCCACCCCCCACTGGCTCATGGAGCAGGTGAGGGACACGATTTGCAGGCTGACGAAATAGCAGTCGGTGTTTGTGGCGAAGCAACACCTCTACGATGGCAATTTTTTTCTAAAACCGAACAAAACTAAAAAACATGAAATACTTTGGAAAGGCTGTGAGGCACTTTTTGAAACTCACAATACTAATCGGCCTACTCTTTGCCGTTATGTACCTGACGAACACTTTGGCCATCTCCCCCTCGGAGTTGCTGGGCTCAAGAGGTCTGATACTGCTGGTTGCCATGGTGGCCATCTCGGCTGCGTGGCCCTCCTATGGCTTTGCGAGCTACGAGATTTACGGTTCGCTCGCAGAGCACAGGGCTGTGATTGACAGCGCATTGGCAGCGGACGGCTATGCACCCGAGTCGTCGAACTCGAGTGAGGTTGTCTACCGTGCCACCGGTGTGGGCAAACGCCTGCGCTACTTTGGTGGCGACGACAGGATTGTTGTGAGCGCAAGGGGCGAGAGAGCCATCGTTGTGAGCGGTGTGCGCCGCGAGGCCGAGCAGGCACGCTTTCGCATCTCGGGGCTTCTGGCCGCCGGCAATAGGTAGCACACAACCCACAACGGAGAACACAAGCGGAAAAGAATGAAAAAATATCTAAAATATCTGGTCGTAGTGGCTGCTCTGGGAGGCTGCGTGTTGCTGGGCTCGTCGGCCAAGGACAACACCTACAACCTCGGCAAGAGTGTGGAGATGTTGGTGAACCTGATGCGCAACATCAACCTATTCTATGTGGACGATGTGGCCCCCGAGAAACTCATGGAGGCCGCAGCGAGTGGCATGAACCGCATACTCGACCCCTACTCGGAGTACCTCCCTGCGGAGAGCATGGAGGATTTTGAGGTGAGGACCACGGGTAAGTATGGCGGTGTAGGGTCGCTCATTCGCCTCGACGGGGAGTGGGTGGAGTTCACCGCCCCCTACAAGGGGTCGCCTGCCGACAAGGCTGGCATCCGACCCGGCGACCGCATCGTGGCCATCGACGGAGAGAGCACCAAGGGGTTCACAACACAGCAGGTGAGCAACCTCCTCAAGGGCGACCCCGGGAAGAGCGTGAAACTCACCATCGCCAAATTCCCCACAAGGGAGGAGGTGGATCTGAAGCTCACCCGTGAGCGCATAGCCATCCCCGGCATCCCCTATTATGGCATGGTGGCCGAAGGGGTGGGATATATCTGCCACGAGGAGTTCACCGAGGGGTGCAGTGGCGACTTCCAGAGGGCCTATGAGGCGCTGATGGCCGAGGGTGCCACATCGCTTGTGCTCGACTACCGCAGCAACTCGGGCGGATTGCTGCAGGAGGCTGTGAAGATTCTCTCCTTCTTCCTGCCCGCCGGTAGCGAGGTGGTGAGCACCCGCTCGGCAAAGCGCACCGACGACCGTGTGTTCAAGACCGAGAGTGCCCCCATAGCTGCCGACATACCCTTGGTGGTGCTGGTCGATGGCAGCAGCGCCTCGGCCGCCGAGATTGTGGCAGGCGCACTCCAAGATAACGACCGCGCAGTGTTGGTGGGTCAGCGCACCTTCGGTAAGGGGTTGGTGCAGGGCACCTACCACCTCGGATATGGCTCCTACGAAAAACTCACCACCGCCAAATACTACCTCCCCAGCGGCCGTTGTATACAGGCTATCGACTACGGCGCACACACCGAGGGGGGTATCACCCTCGTGCCCGACTCGCTGATTAACGAGTTCACCACCCGCGCGGGGCGCAAAGTCTACGATGGTGGCGGTGTGATGCCCGATGTGAGGCTGGAGCCCGAGTATGTGAGCACCTTTGCAGCAGTGGCTGCCGCCCAAGGCTTTGTGGACCAATTCCTGGCCGACTACTGCGCACGCCACTACGAGGAGTTGGAGGGGGCTGTGGTCCCTACCAAATACCGCTTCGACGACGAAGCTTATGAGGAGTGGCGAGCCTTCATGGCCGACAAAGAGGTGGCATGGGAGAGCGCCGCAAGCCGCCGCTGGAAGGAGTTTAAGGCCGCCGCCGAAAAGGAGCGATGGAGGGAGGATATGAAGGAGCAGATGGAGGCCATCGAGGCCAACCTGAAGGTTACCACCGCCGACAATGTGGAGCTCTACAAGAGTGAATTGCAGAAGATTATAGAGAATCAGATGGTGGCACGCTACTGCTATGTAGAGGGGGGCATTGCCCACACACTGCCCAACGACAAGGAGCTCCAAAAGGCTATCGAGCTCCTCGGCGACACCACCCGCTATCGCCACATCCTCACCGAGCAACACACCGAACGCAAATAGTTCCCAACCCCAATAACGACACAAACAATGAGCGAGTTTCTGGAGAGAGTGTGGAGCGGGTTCAAGGAGACCCCCTATCGCAAACGAGTGTTGATTATCACCATAGCGGTGATTATCGGCACCCTCTCCATATTCGTGACCACTCGTCTGGCACGCATGCTCCAACATAAGGAGATGAACGAGATGGCTCTCTGGTCGTACGCCATGGAGCGCATGGGCGAGAGCACCCACAACGACCCGCTCGTCTTTCAGGTTATCCACAACCAGAAAATCCCCTACATACTCCTCGACGAGAGCGGAAGGGTGGAGAAGTACCACCTGCTGCCCGAGAGTGTGGTGAGCCACCCCGACAAACGCATGAAGCTGATGCTCAGGCTCTCGAGGCAGAACACCCCCATCGAAATCACCACCCCGCGCGGCTACCGCTACATACTTTTCTATGGCAACTCGGCACTGCTCGACTGGCTCATCATCTTCCCCTACCTGCAGCTGGGCGTGGTGGCCATCTTCGTCTTCTTCGCCTTCATGACCTTCCGCACCTCCAAGCAGGACGAACAAAACCGCGTGTGGATAGGTCTCGCCAAGGAGACCGCACACCAGCTCGGCACCCCCATATCGTCGCTCATGGGATGGCTCGAATATCTGCGTTCGCAGGGTGTGGATGAGGCAGCAGTTGAGGAGATGAGCAAGGACTTGACAAGGCTTGTGAAGGTGGCCGACCGCTTCGGCAAAATCGGCTCCGAAACGGCCCTCTCAACCACCAACCTCGGAGAGGTCGTGGGCGACTGCGTCATCTACTTCCGCACACGAATACCCAAACGAGTAACACTCGACTACAACGGCCTCGCCATGGCCCCCGTGATGGTGATGATGAACGCCGCCCTGTTTGAATGGGTGGTGGAGAACCTGCTGAAGAATGCCCTCGACGCGCTCCAAGGCGTGGGTAACATCAGCGTGCAGGTGAGTGAGGACAACGAGTGGGCCTACATTGATGTCACCGACACCGGCAAAGGCATTGCCAAGGCCAATTGGAAAAAGATTTTCGAGCCCGGCTACACCACCAAAACCCGCGGCTGGGGCCTCGGACTCTCGCTCAGCAAACGAATAATCGAAGAGTACCACGGAGGTCACATCGCCGTCATCGATAGCGAGGTGGGCCGAGGCACCACCATCCGTATTTCGGTACACAAAAGCGACAACTAATGATGCAGATTTTCAACCAGATAGCAACCCAAACATTGGTGGCCGACACCACAACATTTGCGGCCGATACCACAGCAGCAACCTCGCTCGGCGTGGCCGACACCCTCTCGGGACCTACCTTTGTGGGGGTCGAAGAGCTGTTTGGCAGCGGCGTCCGCATGTCCCAAGGGGTTGCAGGAGAGCACATTGGCAGCTTTCTTCTCACCGACAATGGCGTGGTGGGGGCACTGCTGTTGGCCCTCTTCGTCTTCTACCTCTTTGTGGTGGTGACCTACGGTGGCTACCTCGGCCACATGTGGAAAATTATCGTGGGCGACAATCTTGGCATAAGAGTTGCGGATGAACTGAGCTACCTCTACATGAGGGCTGTGCGCCGCGGTGTGGCTGTGGGCGTCGTGGCGTGGTCGCTGGTGGCCATCAAGTGGCTCGAGATTGGCACCCACCACCCCTTTGCCGAGGTCGACAACCTCTGGCTCGTGCCGCTGGCAATAGTTGCAGCTCTCGCTATTGGCCTGATTCAGCGACTCTTAACGGTTGGCATCTGCAACCTCACACGACGCAGGGATGTGGCCGAGGGACTCAACATTCTGGCCGACACAACCATGGCCTTTGCGGCATTTGTTGCCACCCCCGCAGTGCTGCTGTTTGTGGCCAATGTGGGCAGTAGCACCATCTGGATGGGATGGATAGCCACCGCGGTGGCATCATTGGCACTGATAACATTCTGCATCAAAAGTTTAATATTCTTTTCGGAGCAAAAAATTTCAATTTTACTTTGGTTTTTGTACCTTTGCACCGCAATTTTGATTCCCATAGGCACGGTGGCCACTCTGGTGGCGCGAAATTGTGCCGTTTAATGTCGAACCAAACACAATTAACAAATTGAAAATTAAGAACATCTTGATTTCGCAGCCCCAACCTGCAGTCATCGAAAAATCACCCTACAACGAAGTTGCCCAGCGCGAGGGCGTAAAGCTCACCTTCCAGCCTTTCATGCGAATTGAGGGCGTATCGCTCAAAGAGTTCCGCAGCCAGCGCACCGAAATTCTCGACTACTCGGCAGTAATTTTCACAAGTCGCACCACCATCGACAACTTTTTCCGCATCTGCGAGGAGGCGCGTGTGAATGTGCCCGAGACAATGAAATACATCTGTATCACCGAGGCTGTGGCCCTCTACCTCCAGAAGTATATCGTCTACCGCAAACGCAAGATTTTCTTTGCCGACGGCAAGTTCGACAACTTTATGGAGCTGATTCTCAAGCACAAAACCGAAAAGTTCATTCTGGCACTCGCCGAGCCACACAACCCCGAGATTCCCCAGACCCTCGAGAAGCTGGGACTCAATTTCCGCAGCTTGGTGTTTGCCCACACCGTGAGCACCGACCTCAGTGGCATGAATATCAGAGACTACGACCTGCTGGTGTTCTACAGCCCCAACGAGATTAGCTCGCTGGTGTCGCAGTTTGGCACAGAGGATATTCCCATGATTGCCGTGCTTGGCGAGAACACCGCAAAGGCGGCCGTGGAGGCGGGCCTGAAAATCTATTCCAAGGCACCCGCACCCGGCGTACCCAACATTGCGCAGGCAGTGTTGATGTTGATGGATGCCGCCAACAAGGGCGAGGAGCTCACCCCCATCGAGTTTAGCCACAGCCACAAGGCGGAGAATTTCATCAAGGCACAGGAGGCCAAACCCGTGAAACGCTCCCGAGCAAAACGCAAACCTGCCGAGGAGAGCGAAACAGAAAAAAAAGGTACGAAATAAGGTACATTTGCGGGGTGTTCTCGGAGCGCCCCGCACTAATTTTCAGCCAATTGGAGAGATAAGTGGAGAGTATACCAAAATATGGATTTTGCAAGGCCGAAAGGCTCTGTGGCAAGGCGGCCAACGGGCTCTTTGTGGGGAGTAAGAGTGGGTTTGTGTACCCCTACCGCTACCTTGTGAAGAGGAGGGCTGCAAATCCCGAGGAGGAGGCCACCGTGTCGGTGCTGGTTGTAGTCCCCAAGCGCAACATCAAGAGGGCTGTGGGTCGCAACCTGCTGAAACGCCGCACCCGCGAGGCCTACCGACTCCAGAAACTCCCCCTTGTGGCTCGAGCCGAGGAGAGGGGGCTCCACTTGGACATTGGGCTGATTTACAGCACCAAGGAGATTTTGGACTACAAAATTGTGAGCGATGCAATCGGGCAGATTTTGGAAAAGATTGGCAGCAGGCTTTAGGTGGCTGTTGAGTGCTCCGCTGGTGGCTCTCGTGCGGTTCTATCAGGTGTGCATCTCGCCGCTCAAACCCCACCCCTCCTGCCGATTTACCCCCACCTGTTCGCAGTATGCGCTCGAGGCACTGCGCAAATACGGGCCACTGAAGGGGAGCTGGTTAGCCATAAAACGCATCCTGAGGTGTCACCCATGGGGCGGCAGTGGCTACGACCCCGTGCCATAGCAGTAAATCGCAAAACATATAATAAGGCATAAAAAATAAGGTACAAATGTACCTTATTTTTTATGCCTTATCTATTTTAACACAGGTTGTTATGCACATTTAGGTTCTGCGAGGTTACGAACCCACTTTACGCGGTGCAAAACCCACGCCAAGAAGAGGCCAACAAGGGTGCCAAGCAGCCAACCGAAGAGAATTTGCGAGGGGAAGTGTACGCCGAGGTATATTCTGGAGTACCCAACAGCCACCACCCACGCAGCCATCCACGGCCAATAGCTCCTTACACCACGCATGGCCCCCAAGCCTATCACCCAAAAAATCGACATCGTGGTGGCTGCGTGGGCCGATACGGTACCGTAACGGCCGAAAATGCAATGCTCCTGTTTGATGGGGTCCCACACAAGGTGGAGATGCTCGCGCACACCCTCGACACGGTTGGGGCGCAACATCTGATAGGTCTCCTTAAAATAGTTGCAAATCTGGTCGCTGAGGGCCACGCCTACAACAACCGCCAGAAGCATAACAACCATATATCGCCACCCCCAGCGACGATAAATCATCCATAGGAGCGCAATGTAGAGCGGTGCCCAAGTGAGTTTCTCGGAAGTGAGCCACATGAGGCGGTCCAAAACAAGGCCACCATCGAAGTTGAGCGCCAGCATGGCGCCATGATCGAGAGATGTGAAATTCATTATGTTTGGGTTTTTTGGCCCTTGCAGCGTAGGGGTGCAAAGCCCTACGCTACAATGGTTTAGTCGTTGTTGCGAACAAAGTCGAGGTAGTAGAGGAGGGTGGCGATGGCACTCAGCGCAGCCACAAGGTAGGTGCGGGCAGCCCAGCGGAGAGGAACCCTTGCCCCCTTCATATCCTCGGGCGACACCACACCCGTACCCTCCAACCAAGCCAAAGCCCTCGCCGAAGCGTCATACTCCACAGGGAGGGTGATGACAGAAAAGAGTGCCGAGGCAGCAATCATGGCTATACCCACCCAGAATATGGCGGGGAAGCTGTTGATGAGCAGCAAGCCGAGGATGATAATCCATGTGGAGATGTTCGAGGAGAACTGGATGATGGGTACCAGCGCCGAGCGCATACGCAGCGGAGCATAGCCTTGGGCGTGCTGCACAGCGTGGCCACACTCGTGAGCAGCGACGGCTGCGGCGGCCATCGAGGTGCTCGAGTAGACACTCTCGCTGAGGTTCACGGTGCGCGTTGCCGGGTTGTAGTGGTCGGTGAGATGACCGCGGGTGGACACCACCTTAACATCGTAGATGCCATGGTCGCGCAGCATGCGCTCGGCCACATCCCTGCCGGTGTAGCCTCCGGGGAAGCTCACACGCGAGTACTTTCTAAATACCGATTGGAGGCGACCCTGCACAATGAGTCCCGCCACACCGATGATGATAATCAAAAAAAAGGAGCTGTTCATATCGTCAAAAAAATGGTTATTGTGTATCTCTTCCTACCACACTAACGCACAGCAGGGAGAAATAGTGCCCCGCCTACTCAACGAATTTGTAGTAGCTGTCGGCCTGAGCGGTGGGTGTGAGGACAATCTCGCTGATGTTCACATGGGCAGGCTGGCTTGCGGCCCACACGATAGCCTCGGCGATGTCGTCGCCTGTGAGGGGTTTCAGACCCTTGTATACATTGTCGGCACGGTTTTGGTCGCCATGGAAGCGCACCACGGAGAACTCGGTCTCGACCATTCCGGGGCGAATCTCGGTGACGCGAATACGGTGGCGCAGGAAGTCGATTCGCATACCGTGGCTGAGGGCGTGAACAGCATGTTTGGTGGCGCAGTAGACATTGCCGTTCTCATAGACCTGTGTGCCGGCGGTGGAGCCGAGGTTGATGATGTGGCCACCCTCGCCCCTTGCAATCATGCGGTTGGAAACCACGCGGGTGATGTAGAGCAATCCCTTGACATTTGTGTCAATCATGGCGTTCCAATCGGCAAGAGCACCCTCATTGAGGTGCTCAAGACCCGAAGCAAGACCTGCATTATTGACCAGGATGTCGATGTTTGCAAACTCCTCGGGCAGAGCCTCCACAGCGGCCTCACACATGGCCCTATCCCTCACATCAAACGAGGCTATATAGACCTGTGTGCCATACTGCTCCTGCAGTTCGGCCTTGAGTGCAGCAAGTCGCTCGGCGCGGCGGCCCGTGATGATAAGTTTGCAGCCCTCCTGCGAGAAAGCTCGTGCGGTGGCCTCGCCAATACCCGAGGTCGCGCCCGTAATCATAACTACCTTTTTGTTCATAGCTTTGTGGTGTGTATCGTTGAAAGATGTTTGTTTGTGTGGTAAATATACCAATTTTTTGTATTTTTGAGCCACCAGAGGAGCAAAAAGATGACAAAGCAACCCACAGAACTGTTTTTAGCACGCCGCATCGCCCGCCAGAAGGGTGAGCGCAGTGGCGCCATGACCGGCATTGCAAGGGCCTCAGTGGCCATCTGTGTGGCGGTGATGGTGGTGGCCTTGTCGGTGGTTTTCGGCTTCAAGGAGGCCATGCACCACGAGCTCACAGGTCTGGAGGCACACATCTCGGTGGAGCCCGCAGGCTCCTACTACGACCTGAAGGCCAAGAGCCTCACCCGTTCCGAGGAGTTTGAGCAGAGGGTTGCTACCCTCCCCCACTTCGAGTCCATCACCCCCTTTGCCACCCACTCGGGCATTGTACGCAGTGGCGGGGCTATGCAGGGGGCCATGCTGAGGGGTGTCACCGAGGGCTACGACTCGCTCTATTTTGCCTCGCGACTCACTGCGGGCACCCTGCCACGCATCGCCACCCCCGACCGCAAGAAAGATATACTCCTGAGTGCCACCCTCGCCCGACAGCTCGATGTGGAGGTGGGCGACAAGGTGGAGTATGTCTTCACCTCGCCCGAGAGCCCCATCCGCCGCGACAGCTACAAGGTGTGTGGCATCTACTCCACGGGGCTCGCCACCATGGAACAGGGGCTCACCCTCACCGACCTGCGCAATGTGCAGAGGCTCAATGGCTGGAATGCCGAGCAGTGCTCGGGATACATGGTCATGGCGGATGGCATGGAGCAGATGGAGGAGCTCACGGGAGCTGTCCGCGCCGAGGCCTTCATGGCGGGCGGCAACGAGCTGTGGCGCACCACCAATATCCGCAACAACTATCCCCAGCTTTTCGACTGGCTCTCCACACACGATATTAATGCCACGGTAATCATCGCCATCATGATGGTTGTTGCCCTGCTGAACATGATGACCGCTCTGCTGATTATCATCTTCGAGCGCGTGAGGATGATTGGCACGCTCAAAGCCCTCGGCATGCGCAACCGCTCGGTGCAACGGGTCTTCTTGTGGTGTGGAGCGAGGGTGATACTCGTAGGCCAGCTCGTGGGTAACCTCATTGCGGGCGGGCTCATACTTCTGCAACGCTACACAGGGGTCATAAAGCTCGACCCCGAGGCCTACCTGCTCGACCGCGTGCCCGTGGCCATCGATTGGGGTTGGTGGCTGGTGCTCAACATAGCCATCCCCATGGTGCTCTCGCTACTCCTGATGGTCCCCGTGGCCATCACCAGCCGCATCCGACCCGACCAAACCCTCAAGTACCAATAACCCCCCTCCATCATGAACAACACCTCCCCCCAAGGTCCCGACAAGAGGGCTGTGAACCAGATGTTCGACACCATAGCCCCCTCCTACGACCCCATAAATACCCTGCTCTCCTTCGGCATCGACCGCAGCTGGCGCCGCCGAGTGGTGGGGCGTGTGGTAGCCGAGAGGCCTCGGAGGGTGCTCGACCTTGCGGCAGGCACGGGGGAGATAACACTGCCGCTGGCCAAGGGGCTCCCCGAGAGCCGGATAACGGCAGCCGACCTCTCGGAGGGGATGCTCTCCGTCGCAAGGCGCAAGTTGGCGAGTAAAGGGTTGGAGCAGAGGGTGGATATTGTGGTGGCCGACGCCGAGGCACTCCCCTTTGACGACGAGAGTTTCGACAGTGTGACCCTCGTTTTCGGCATTCGCAACTTCACAGCACCCGCCACGGCTCTTGCCGAGCTCTACCGCACCACCACCCACGGGGCCGTGGTGAGAATCATGGAGTTTGGCATGCCCCAGAGCAAAATTTTGGGGGCTCTCTACCGCTTTTACAGCAGGTGGGTGATGCCCTTTGTGGGGGGTCTGCTCTCGGGCAAGTGGAGAGCCTACCGCTACCTGCCCACCTCGATTGCCGCCTTTGAGCGTAGGGTGGATGTGGCCCGACTGCTGAGCGAGGCGGGCTTCGCAGAGGTCACCACCGAAAACCTCTCGGGAGGGATTGCCAAGCTCTACACGGCGCACAAATTGTAGCACACACAACAAAGTTATGAGACATAGAATAGTTCGCTTGCTGCTGCTTGCGGCAACCACCCTCTCCCTCGCGACACTCACGGGGTGCAACCTCATATCGCTCGACAGCTTCCTCTTCCGCGGGGCCAAAGTTGTCGACTTCAAGCTCACCGAGGGGGCGCGTGTGGAGATGACCATCGAAAACAGGTCGCTCTTCAAGGTGACCATCGTGGGTGGCGAGCTCGCTGCCTACAACGGCACCAAACCCTTGGGCGAGATTTACCTAAAGAGCCCCATAGTGCTCCCCCGCAAGTCGACCACCACGGTGACCCTCGATGTGGGGCTGCGCTTCAGCTCCCCCATGGCAGCCCTCGGGGCACTCGGTGCTGTGACCTCCTCGCCCGACAAGGTAACCGTTTCGGGCTACGGCGAGGGCAAGGTGTGGCTCTTCCACAAGCGTTTTGAGCGCCGCGATGTCCCCCTTTCGAAATTTATTGCTATCTTTGGCGATGTCAGCAACTACATAAAGTAAGAATTCTCCAACCATGAAGAGACTGTTTTGCACACTTGTGGCCGCCCTCTCCACCCTCGGCACCTCCGCCCTCGCACAGGAGGTGGAGCCCATGGAGCAGGCAACAACCACCGTCCTCGAGGCGGTGAGCCCCATTGTGGAGCTTGGCCACACCATCGTGGAGGAGGTGAGCAGTGCCATCGACACCCTCGTGGAGCAGTTCACCCCCGAGAAGGCTGCCGACGAGGTGGCCCTCATCCACTCGAGCGCACAACCCGCAATCGACAAGTACAACGCCCAGACTGCCCCGAAGGAGAGCTATCAGGGCTACCGCATACGCATCTTCTCGGGCAACTCCCAGAGCGCCCGCACCGAAGCCGAAGCGGCCATTGCCCTCTTTGAGGAGCACTTTGTGGTGCCCGTCTATTTTTCCTATGAGAACCCCTATTTTTTGGTGACTTGTGGCAACTGCCTCACCCACGAGGAGGCCATCATGCTTCTCTCCAAGGTGCGCATCCACTTCCCCAAGGCTTTCATTGTGACCACCGAGATTCCCGCCGAGGCACTGCTCACTCCCCCCGCTCACCTCGCCACCCCCGAGGAGCAGACTGCCATCGAGGAGGTGCAGCCCTCTGCAACGGAGGAGGCCACCACTGCCGAGAGCGAGCCCTCCGCCACACAGGAGCAGCCCACCGCCACGGAGGAGCTGCCCGCAGTTGTTGTTGAGGCCTGAAAATCGTCGACAACCCACACACAACACACCTAAAAAGGGGATGACTAATTTTTTAGCCATCCCCTTTTTCTGTTATTGTGCTATTTTAAAAGTTGTAGCCCACAATCGCGTCGGCATAGTCGCTCCAGCCCTCGGCTGTTTTGTAGGCCTCCACACTCTCGGCAGGCACATATATCTTGCGCTCCGAAGCATTGTTTTCAAACATATAGTCGCCTCCCATTGGTGGAGTCGTAGCTTTGCAGCACACCTCTGCAAGGCTCGAACACTGAAGGAATGCATAATTTCCAATCGAAGTTACGCTGTCGGGAATGGTGATGCTCGCAAGGTTCGAACAAGCAGCGAATGCACCTTCTCCAATCGAAGTAACACCCTCGGGAATGGTGATGCTCTCAAGTCTCGAACAAAGTTGGAATGCATAATTTCCAATCGAGGCAACTCCCTCGGGAATGGTAACGCTCTCAAGGCTCTTACAATTATTGAATGCACCATCTCCAATCGAAGTAACGCTGTCGGGAATGATGATGCTCGCAAGACTCGAACAACCATTGAATGCAGAACTTCCAATCGTAGTAACACCCTCAGGAATGGTATATTCGGTTAGGCCATAGGGTGCAAATGAATTAAGTACACCATCTACAATCAAGCACCTTCCATCCTCCGATGCAAATTTTCCATTAAACTCAGCAAGGCTCTCACAACCCGAGAATGCAGAATATCCAATCGAAGTAACACCCTCGGGAATGGTGATACTCGCAAGGCTCGAACAACTAGAGAATGCACCATCTCCAATCGAAGTAACACCCTCGGGAATGGTGATACTCGCAAGGCTCGAACAACTAGAGAATGCACCATCTCCAATCGAAGTAACACCCTCGGGAATGGTGATGCTCTCAAGGCTCGAACAATGATAGAATGCATAACTTCCAATCGAAGCAACACCCTCGGGAATGATTATGCTCGCAAGGCTCCTACATGACCAGAATGCATTATATCCAATCGAAGTAATACCCTCGGGAATGGAGATACTCGCAAGGCTCTTACAATAATAGAATGCAGAATTTCCAATCGAAGTAACACCTTCAGGAATGGTGATACTCGCAAGGCTCGTACAATCAGAGAATGCACCATCTCCAATCCAAGTAACACCCTCAGGAATGGTGATGCTCGTAAGGCTCCAACAACCAGAGAATGCCATCACTTCAATCGAGGTAACAACGCCGTCGAAGGTGATAACGCCCTTGCCGTTGTTGTAGGTGTTGGACACAATACTTGCACCGGACACATGATAACTGGGAGTTACAACATTCCCATCGGTCGAGGTGTACCAAATCTCGTTTGTGGGAGGCAGGTCGCCCTCTTCCGCTTCACTATCCGAAGCAAGAGGAATCTTAATCACTGTGCCGTCCGAGAGAGTGAAATAGACATACTCATCGTCCCAAGTGACGCTCTCGAAGAAGGAGTCGCCATCGGCACCATCTTTGCCATCGGCACCATCCTTACCATTTTCTCCATCCTTGCCATCTGCGCCGTCTTCACCTTTCTCTCCGGTGTCACCCTTGTCGCCCTTGTCGCCTTTTTCGCCTTGTTCTCCGGTGTCACCTTTATCGCCTTTATCACCCTTTTCGCCTTGTGCGCCGGTGTCGCCTTTATCGCCCTTCTCACCCTTCTCGCCGTGTTTCACGGTGATGGTGGAGCCATCCGAGAAGGTCAAGAGGAAGCCCTCGGTGGTGGGGGTGATGGACACAATGGTGAGGCTGTTGGCAAGTGCGTTGAGCAGGGTTTGCTGTGCATCAAGCTGCTCCTGCATCTTCTCTTGCTCCTCTTCGAGGTCGTTGATGGCATCCCAAATGCCCGTTGTGTCGAACTGCGTGCAGCCCCAACACAGCATCGTCAGCGATGCCACAACAAGCAGTAAAATTTTTTTCATGATGTATAAGCTTTAGACTACTAAATAATTATGTCAACTAATCGGCTCTACCAAGTGTCGAAGACACAGTCCGTTATCTCAATTTCGCTGTGGACATCGACGCGCGCAGCAACAGGGCCCGTATGGAAAAATGTGGAGGAGGTGATGGTCACCCCATACACCGTGCGATACCCCTCGATACCCGTGGACCTCACAGGAAGCTCACACCCCCTGCAGACCACATTACTGATGTGGATGTCGCAGAATTGGGGAGCATAGGCGCTACTCTTGGCCGCCACCTCACCCTCGGCACCCACTGCACGATTCTCGTAGGTGCAGTCGAAGATAACCGCCTCGCCCACAATGTCGGTCATATAGATGTCGCTGATGTAGATATTCTCACACACGCCTCCGCGACCCAAGCCACTCTTAAACCTCAAGCCCGTATCGGTGCCCGAAAAGGTGTTGCCACGCACCACAATATTTCTTGCGCCACCCGAGTACTCCGAGCCAATAACAAAGCCACCATGGGCATGGTTCACCGTGTTGTTCACAATGAGGATATTCTCGCAGGGGCCATACTTCTCGCCGCTGGCTCCGGCACCCGCCTTGAGGCAAATGCCGTCGTCGCCCACATCGACCATATTGTTCACCACCAGCACATTGCGACAGCTGCTGAGGTCTATTCCATCGCCATTCTGCGCATTCCAAGGGCAGCGCACCGTAAGCCCGTCAATCACCACATTTTTGCACCTTGTGGGGATGAGGTGGAACTTGGGTGCATTCTGGAGGGTCACACCTCTCACCAGCACATTCTCGCAGTCGGTAAACCTCACAAGGTGGGTGCGCAACTTCTCCTGCTTCTTGGCACCCTCGGCAATGTTGGCCAGATGGGTGAGGTCATAGGGGTACCACACACCATTTTTCTCGTCGATGGTGCCCCCCATGCGGGTAAAGCGTTTCCACTCGGTGTCGCTCACCTTGGTGCGTTTCAC
>JAGBZI010000047.1 GCA_017628305.1 Tidjanibacter sp. | reverse complement strand
GCCACTGCCGAGGGGTGGAGGGCTATCACTGTTCCCCAGAGTGTGGCTGCTCTCACAGCGATGTTTGCCATTGACATAGATGGTGTTGCCTACCGCTTGAGGCTGGAGGACGACTACACCTTCGAGTCGGGCAAGATGCACTCCTTCGAGATTACCATCAACAAGAAGGGCCACTCGGGCGACTACGAGTTGGTGGTGAGCAATGTGGCTATTGTTGATTGGGTTGCCGACCTCGAGAGCCACGGTGGCGAGGCTCGCCAGTACTATGTTGTCCACCTCGAGAGGGAGGAGGCCGGTATGCTGCGTGCCAAGATTGAGGCTGCCGGCAAGAACCCCGCGAAGATTAAGAACCTGAAGGTCAGTGGCTATGTTGGTTGCGAAGATTTCTTCTTTATGAGAGATCGCATGGAGATTCTTCAGGCCGTCAACCTCCGCGAGTCCACCATTTTGGGCGTTAAGTGGTATTGGAATGGCTACATCGATGGCAACTGGAAGGAGGTCTACTTCTCCTCGGAGAAGCCCGCCACTCGTGAGGAGGCCACTGCCCTTGTGCAGCAGCTCTATCCCGGCTCGACAGTTGAGCGAAACGCCTATGGTGCATCTTCCGCCTACCTCGACCACGAGATTCCGAGCAGTGCTTTCGAACATAAGCAGTCGTTGGTCTACTTTGTATTCCCACAGAAGGTAACGAAGATTGGCGAGGGTGCTTTCCGTGGCACCATGCTCTCGGGCGCCCTTGTTATCCCCGACGATGTTGTGAAGATTGGTCACAGTGCTTTTAATAGCACCCTTATCACCTCCGTCGATTTCCCCCACTCGCTGAAGAGTATTGGTGCCTATGCTTTCTACGAGTGCGAAATCCTTGGCGGCACCCTTGCCCTCCCCGATAGTTTGGAGAGCTTGGGAGACCATGCATTCTACGACTGCAGCAGCCTCTCCGGCAACCTTGTGCTCCCCCATGGGCTTAAGGTAATCCCATTGTGGTGCTTTTGGGGTTGCAATAACCTTACGGGCAGCCTTGTGATTCCCGAGGGTGTGGAGGAGATAGGTAGCAGTGCTTTTCAAGATTGCTATGGCTTCAACGGCCAGCTGACCCTCCCCGCCACTCTGAAGAAGATTGGTGACAGGGCTTTCTATGGCTGCAACCTCCAAGGCGAGTTGGTTATTCCCGAGGGGGTGGCAAATATCGAGGAGAGTGCTTTTAAGTTCAATGACTTCTCCAGCGTAGTATTCCCCGAGGGGCTGCTGCGAATTGGTAACGAAGCATTCCAAGAAAACTGGCGCCTCTGCGAGCCCGTGGTGTTCCCCTCCACCCTGCAGTCCATTGGCCAGCAGGCCTTCAACGGTTGCCGAGGCATCCCCTCCATCGACCTCCCCGCAGACCTCACAACCATTCAGAACAGTGCATTCTATGGCTGCTACGGCATAAGCTCCATAGTAAGCCGAGCAAAGACCCCTCCCACCGTGATGAGCGGCGTCTTCAACGGCGTGGCCAAGGATAACTTCACCCTCGAGGTGCCCGAGAGCGCCGTGGTGAAGTACCAGACAGCAGCAGGGTGGAACGAGTTCCAGCGCATCGAGGCACACCACGACTTCGCTATCAACCGCCGACTCTTCCGCACACTCAACGCCGAGAATAGCAAGCACAACCTCATCCTCCGCGCACCCGCAGGCAAGAGCTGGAGGGTGGAGAGCGCTCCCGAGTGGGTGACCGTGAGCCCCAACAGCGGCACAGGCAAGGTGGACGACATCACCGTCACCATCCACGAAATGACCTCCGCAGAGGTGGGCACCTTCGAGGTGACATCGCTCAACAGCAATGGCTACACACAAACTACCACCCACGCAGGTCGCAAGGGCGAAATCGTATTCCTGCTCGAGGGCGAGGAGTACCGCTCGAAGATGACCGTGGAGCAGTATGACTACGAGCATGCCGACGGCGAGGTGATTGAGCTCCAGGAAGCCTCCGAAGGCCACGGCGTAGACCTCGTATTCCTCGGCGACTGCTTCGACGCCAAGGATATCAGCGAGGGTAAATACATGGCAGGTGTCAAGGAGGCCATGGGCCACTTCTTCGCCATCGAGCCCTACAAAACCTACCGCAACTACTTCAATGTCTACACCGTCATGGGTCTCTCGTCCGACAGCGGAGTGGGCACCGCAAGCACCATCAAGGAGTCGAAATTCGGTACTCAGTACACCTTCGGCGCAGGTCTTACCCTCGGCGACGGCCTCAACACCGCATTCGAGTACACCATCGACGCCATCGGCGCCAAAGGACACCTCAAAGATGCACTCATCACCATCGTGGTGAACAGCAACGAGTATGGCGGTATCACTTGGATGTGGGGCGACGGTACCGCAGTGGCTATCTGCCCCATGAGCGACGACGCATACCCCTATGACTTCCGAGGTCTGGTGCAGCACGAGGCTGGTGGTCACGGCTTCGCAAAACTCGCCGACGAGTATATCTACCACAACACCTTCATCCAGAACTGCGCATGCATCTGCTGCGGTCACCTCGACGACTTCCGCGCGGGACAGCGATACGGTTGGTATGGCAACCTCTCCGAGAGCGGCAACATGGATACCGTGCCCTGGAGCCACCTCATCTTCCACGACAAGTATATGAACATCGTCGATGTCTACGAGGGAGGCTACTTCCACACCCGCGGTATCTACCGCTCCGAGCCCACAAGCTGTATGAACAACAACATCCCCTACTTCTCCGCAATCTCCCGTCAGATTATCGTGGAGCGTATCATGAAGCTCGCAAAAGAGAAATTCAGACTCGCAGACTTCTATGAAAAGGATGTGCTCGACGCCTCCAACAATACCCGTGCAGGACTCGATGTGCCCGACAATGTGGCAACACGCTCCGCAGCAGCTAAACAAATGCCCCCCGTATTCATGGGCGAAAGTCCTGACTTCGAGTAATCCAAAATGCAAAACACAAAATCAAAAATTGTGAGAATTATGAAACGATACATAGCAATTGCAGCCCTCGCGCTGGTGGCAACGGGTTGCGAAAATGGTTCGATGGAGGTGCAAAACCCCAACGAAATACGCGTGGAAGCATCGCTCGGCGGTACGCGCGCAACACTCACCGACTTCGAAGAGGGCGACACCATGGGTCTCTTCGCTGTGGAGTATGCCGACGGAGTGCAGCAACCACTCCAACTCATCGGTAACTACCTCAGCAACGAACCTCTCACCTACAACAACGGCGAGTGGACTCCCAACAAAACCCTCTTCTGGAGCGACAAACCCTGCGACTTCTACGGTATCTACCCCTACCAAGAGCTCGGTACGCTCAAAAACTTCCTCTTCGACCTCACCCCCAACCAAGCAGGCGAAGGCTACGAAGCAAGCGACCTCATGTGGGCTAACCACATCAATGTGAGCCGCGAAGATGGCGCTGTGCAGCTCCCCTTCCAGCACCTCATGAGCCGCCTCGTCGTCGACATCGTGAGAGGTCCTAAGTACGAAGGCGAGCTCCCCGAGGATATCGATGTGCATGTCTACAACACCGCAACTACCGCACTCGTGGACCTCGCAGCAGGTAACCTCGAAAAGTATCAGCTCAGCGAGAAAAATACCATCACCATGCGTCAACTCGACGGCGATACCTTCGACGCTATCATCGTGCCTCAGCACATCGAGCGCAACACACCCCTCGTGGAAATTACCATGGAGGGTATCGCTTACCTGCTCGAGTACAGCATCTCCTTCCGACCCGGTCATCAGCACACTATCACTGTGACACTCAACACCTCGCCCGACCAAGAGAAAATCGAAATCTCCATCGACGGTGAGGTCGGCGGCTGGGAGTAACCACCGCTTAACCACACCAAAACCCACCCACAAGCCCCAAAACTTGTGGGTGGGTTTTTATTGGGTGACACTCCTTTGTTCTCTTTTGCCCACCGCAGTTCTCACGGGCACATAAGTTGCAGCAAGGCTTGGAGTATAACACAATCACACAAATCCATCTCACGCTATGGCAACACCATCGGTTCGCCCTTCGGCGACATTCCTGCCCTACTTGGCCCTTGTTGGCTGCAACCTACTTTGGGCGGCAGACTATCCGCTCTACCACATCCTGCTGCCAGACTACCTCTCGCCCGTGGTGCTCCTCTCGGCGGCCCTCATCTCCACCGCACTGCTTGCACTCATTCCAGCCATCAGGGGCGGCGTGGAGAGAGTGGAGCGCAAGGATGTCCCCACCCTTGTTGGTGCGGCGCTGCTGCTGGGTGTCATCCACAAGGGGAGCCTTATGATGGGACTCTCGCGCACCTCTCCCGTGGACGGCTCCATTATCAACACCATCGGCCCGCTGGTGGTCCTCGTTCTCTCCGTCATCATCGGCCAGGACAGACTCTCGCGCACAAAGGTCGTGGGCCTTCTTGTGGGACTCTCGGGTGCCGTCGCCCTGATACTTATGAGCTCCGACTCGACCAGGGCTATTTCGAGCATCGAGGGCGACCTGCTGGTCGTCGCGGCGGTGGTGGCCACAGCCCTCTATACCGTCTTCCTGAAACGAATGCTCGCCAAATATAATGTAGCAACGGTGCTGCTGTGGGTCTATGTCATCTCGGCGGCCCTTGTCCTTCCCTTTGGCCTGCGCGAGGCACTTCACACCAACTTCGGAGCGTGGAGCCACCGCGCCACTGCCACCTTTGTGATAATTATGTGCCTACTGACCTACCTTCCCAACTTCCTCTACAACTACGCCTTGCGCCACATCGAACCCTTCCGCACCAGCATCTTTGGCTATCTGCAACCCGTGGCTGCCATAGCCCTCTCGGTAGCTATGCGCCTGGATACCATCAACCTCAAAACCCTGCTGTGCGCCCTACTGGTATTCTCCGGCATCGGCATCGTTCTCTGGTCCTACCGCCCCAAAAACAAACCCCACCAACCTTAGGGGCTAGTGGGGTATTTTTATGTTTTCATGATAGAGGTTATCTCTTTTCGTTTGCATCGAAGTATCTTTCATACTTTCTGAATAATTCGTAAATTAGTGTTTATTGATATTTATCTCCATTTAAATGTGTGGTATTTATGGGGATAGAAAGACCTGTTGGTAGGTAGATGGTTTTGCGATTGAGAATGACTCTGATATTAATTGGGGTAAACATTTTGGAGTTTACCCTGTCTTCGCGCAGGACCTTTACAATGCTGATAGCCATTTAGTTAATGGTGTTGTACCCACTCGCAGAATGTCTATTTTGGGGTAAACATTGGGGTAAACAAATTGGCTCAAAACGCCCATTTTTAGGCGTTTTTTTGCAAATAAAAAAGCGTCGCTTTTTGCAACTGATTGATAATGAGAGCTGAACTGAGCCGCGCAACGAGTGGCGAGTCTCACTGACGAACTCCCACTTGTCTGCCACAGGCAGGCGTGGAAAAGAGTGAGGAAGTAACGCGGGACTCGAAACTCGCTCGCGCCGATGCGCCCACGAGTGGGTTATATTTACAATCCTCCCAAACCCTCCTTTGAAAAGGAGGGCTTCAAAGGTCGCAGGTTCTCGTATCTGCACCACCACAAAGCACAAGAGGAAAGCGCAATCTGCGCTTTCCTCTTGTGCTTGAGCCGAAAGCGGGACTCGAACCCGCGACCTTTTCATTACGAGTGAAACGCTCTACCACCTGAGCTATTTCTGCAATCCACTAAAATACAAATAGTTACAATTTG
>JAGBZI010000046.1 GCA_017628305.1 Tidjanibacter sp. | reverse complement strand
TGTGAAGACCCAGATTGACGAGAATTGGTATGCAGAGTTCGATACCGACTGGACAAGTGGTATGCCCGAGATTAAGGATGCAATTCTTCAGTACGATGGTATTGAGAACCTGCAGATTAAGATGGGTAACTTCAAGGAGAATTTCTCGATTCAGCGTAACTCCACCAGCCGTTACCTCCTCTTCATGGAGCGTGCTATGGTTACCTACTTGGCTCCCTCGCGCCACATGGGTGTAAACTTCCGCTACAATACTCCCGCTTTGTGGGCTTCGTTTGGCGTATTTGGTCCCGAGCTCAAAGGTTCAGAGGAGCAGGTTTATATGGAGGACAATAACAAAGATTATGGTATGAGCGAAGGTTTGTCATATACCGGTAAACTCGTATGGCGTCCCTTGCACAAGAAGACCAACCAGTCGCTCCACATCGGTGCTGCGTTCTCCTATCGCGACCCCAAAACCACATCAACCGATGGTTTGGGTAATAGCCCTATCCGTTACAGCACTCGTAACTCGACCAACATCAATCGTAAGAAATTCCTTGACACCGATGCAATTACCCATCTTGATCACGAACTTCTCTGGACTGTAGAGTTGGCAGGTCACTATGAGTCGCTCCGCTATGAGGCTGCATACATTTCGCGTCAGGCTTTCGTAGACCTCGAGAAGAATGAGAAGGGTGCCAATCTCCGTCCCGCAAGCGGTTGGTATGTTCAGGCAGGTTATATGCTCTTTGGTGGCAAACAGAACTACGATGCAGGTGGTGCTAAATACACCCGCTGCACTCGCGGTGCAGATTGGGGCGACTTGGAGCTTGCTGCTCGTGTAGACTACATCAACCTCAATCTCAATAAGTACTACATGGGTGGTTCGGCTATGCAGTATGCCCTCGGTTTGAACTACTATCCCATCGAGAATGTGAAATTTATGATTAATTACCAATTTGCCGACAATGACCAGTTCGCAAATGGTAAAGGCAAAACCAATGGTATTGATACCGCCTCCAAAGTTGATTACAATACCGGTTACGACGCAAATGGCAATGTTACCGATGAGCCTACAATGGTAGTAGGAAAGAAAGGTATTGATTTCCATATGATTTCTTGCCGTTTCCAGGTGGCATTCTAATTCCGAAATAAGAAAACAACCAATTAATTAACTAAACAATTCACAAAAAACTATGAAAAAACTTTTTGTATTTGCAGCATTGGCTGCATTGGCACTCACTTCGTGCAGTGGTGACATCGAACTTGGTAAAGACGATGAGAAAGTAAATCCCCTCGTGTTGAACGAACTCGATGGTCAGAGCAAATTTATTGAGCTCTACAACAACACTAGCGCAGCCATCGATTTGGCTGGTTACACTCTCGTTAAATATGACAGCACCAAAGAGGGTGGCAAGAGCACCACTTGGACCGCAGCCGCTGGTATGACTATTGCCTCGAAAGGTTTTGTAGTGTTGGAGAGTAGCGACCTCGCAGATCCCGAAGAGAAAGGCGATCCCAATTACGAGTACGAGAGTGAGAACCATGTTTTCAAAGGTGGTCTTTCGCCCAAGAAAAATGTGAAAATCGAACTCGTTAATCCCGAGGGTGAGGTAGTTGATACTTTCATTCGTGGCGAAGAGGGTGCAGGTTGGAATCAGACCAAACTCAATGAGAATGAGGAGTGCTCGTTCTCGCGCGTACCCAATGGCTCGGGTGACTTCGCATACGCTGCTCCTACCAAAGGTGCTGAAAATGGCGAGAAAGTGGCTGCTATTGACTAATGTATAGGGCATAATTATTGCAAAAATGGGAGTAGCCCCATCCTTGTGGGGTGGGGCTACCCTTTTATTTACCACACATTTAATCTACACAACAATGTCGAAAGAGAAAATGGAGATTGGAGCAATCTCGAAACCCCGTTTTGAGTTCCGCTCCTTCGGTCAGAACTTCGAGGAGGCACACGCACGCATGGCTCGCCTTTCGGTACCCGTGCCCGAGAAAGTATGGCGCCGCACCAGCGACGAGATCTACATCATCAGCCGCGCAAACGATATCAACAACACCAAAATCCGCGACGGCAAAATGGATATCAAAACCTATGTACAGACCGTTGACGGCCTTGAGCAGTGGAATCCCCTCATGAAGGGTGAGTTCCCCATCTCGAGGGAGGTTTTGGAGCAGGAGGTATTCCCCGCATTCATGGTGGAGATGCCCGCCCTCACCAAAGATACCTACACCTTCGAGGAGTTCTTGGAGATGGTAGAGGCCAACAAAGACCTCGCCGCTGTAAGGGTACACAAAGAGAGGTTTGGCTACATGGTTAACGACACTATCTGCGAGGTGGGTAATGTGCTTATCAACGGCGCAAAGGTTGTGACCATCAACTCCGAGTCCACCGAGATTGAGGATATCAAGAAGACCATCGCCGACTGCAAACTGGAGGGTGTTGAGAATATCAACTACCTGCAGGCTATCAAGCGTGTGATTGGCATGAGCAAAAAAACTTTGGCTAACGAGTAATACGACAAACTGCTATGGCACAGGAGATTGAGAGAAAATTTTTGGTTGCCGGCGAGTTCAAGTCGTTGGCCAAGAAGGCAACCCGCATCACTCAGGGTTACCTTTCGTCGGTACCCGAGCGCACTGTACGCGTGAGGATTAAAGGCGAGAAAGGTTTTATTACCATCAAGGGTATCGGCTCGGCAAGTGGCGCAAGTCGCTATGAGTGGGAGAAGGAGATTCCCACCGCAGAGGTGGAGGAGCTCCTCAAAATTTGCGAGCCCGGCGTTATCGACAAAACCCGCTACCTCGTGGAGGCCGGTGAGCACACCTATGAGGTTGACGAGTTCTATGGCGACAACGAAGGCCTTGTAGTAGCAGAGGTTGAGCTTTCGTCGGAGGAGGAGAGCTTCGTGAAGCCCGAGTGGCTTGGCGAGGAGGTCACCGGCGATGTGAAGTACTACAACTCGATGCTTATGAAGAACCCCTATAAGAATTGGAAATAGTATGAAGAAAGTAGCAATGTTTGGATTTGTATGCGCTGCGGTGATATCGATGGCCATGGTAGCTTGCGGCCCCAATGAGGAGCCCGAGCCCACACCCGATGATGGCACCGAGCAGCCCGCACCCACCCCTACGCCCGAGCCCGAGCCCGAACCCGAACCCGCACCCCTGCCCAACATCTCGAAAGATGTGCCCGAGTGCTCCATTGCAGAGTTCACCAATTGGCAGACCCACTTCGCAGATAGCGATATCATTGGCGACTTCTCGGGTTTGTGCTTCAACAAGGACCACACCGGTTTCGTTGGCGTGAGCAACTACAATGGCCGCCTCTACAACATCAATTTCGATGGCACAAGGGAGGCTAAGGAGTTTGTGCGTACAGGTAAGGATTTCGAGGGTATTGCTCTCGACACCCGCACAGGTATCTACTACATCTGTGAGGAGGGTGGCAACTTCATCTGGAAGGCCGAGGAGGTGGATGGCACCTATGTTGCATCCCGTGTAAAATGGGTTGAGGGCGGCGAGAGCGATGGCCTCGAGGGTATCACCTACCACGATGGCTACCTCTATGTTGCCAACCAGAGCCCCGCAACACTTTTTGTGTACTCGTTGGACCATGTTGGTGCCAAGGATAAGTGTGCTTACAGCTTCAGGGCCGACTTCATTAAGGAGTGCTTCTCGGACCTCTGGTTCGACACCACCAACAACACCCTTTGGGCTGTGGATGCATGGGGTAGCGAGATTGTGAACTTCACCATTTGGGGCGATTTCATCGCCCGCTTCGATGTGAAGGGTATTGTGCCTTGGATTGAGGGCATCTGCATCGACTTTGAGAACAACAAAGCATGGTTTGCATGCGATAGCTCGGGTCAGCTCTTCAGCGCTGACATCGTTCGCAAGAACTAAACTTCAATTTTGACCCACGATTTGGGGGCGGAGAAATCCGCCCCCAAAGGAGGGTCGAACTTATAGGGGTAGGGCCCCCCTTGCCGATAGGCCCCCATTTGGCGACCCAATGTAGAGCGGTTGCCCACCTAACAAGAAAATAATCTTAATACGATATAATTATGGCTGAAACTACTAATGTTACTCCCGAAGAGCAGGTTTTTGACCCGCTGGATATGAATAACTACAAGGTCGAGAAACTGCCCAAGATGCAGAAGAGCGGCTTTGAGAGGTGGATGGCACGCCTCGGCGGCCCATTGGCAATTCTGGCCTTTGTACTCATCTATTGGGTGGCCAACATCGGCTTCCTCGACAATATCACTGCCGAGAGCCTTACGGGAACAAAAGCCATCAAACGCCTTGGCGAGTTGGGGCTCGACGAGTTCATCCGCAGCAACTACGCCATGCTGGCTATCTTTGCGGCAGCCATTGTGCTGTGGGTAACGGAGGCTATTCCCAACTACCTCACTTCGCTGTTGGTGATTTTGGGCGTGGTGCTCACGGGCGTTGCTCCCCAGAAGGAGGCCTTTGCACAGCTTGGTCACCCCGTTATGTGGCTCAATATCTTGTCGTTTGTGCTGGCCAGCATGTTGGTTAAGACCAAGGTGGCAAAGAGGTTTGCACTGTGGTTTGTGCTCAAGTTTGGCAAGAATACAAGGGGTATTTTCTTCAGTTTCATTATCATCAACCTTGTCCTTTCGATGTTCATCTCGGCCACGACTGTGAAGGCCACCATCCTGCTCCCCATTTTTATGGTTGTAGCGGCGATTTTTGGAGCCAGCAACGGCAACCGAAATAATGTGGGTCGCAACCTTGTGCTGCAAAACCTCTTTGCGGTGAACATTGGCGCGAGTGGTTTCATGACCGGTTCGGGTGCCAACCTGCTTGCAGTGTCGCTTATTGCGGGTGCTGTGGGTGGTTACAACATCTCCTACACCGACTGGCTGTCGGCCGCTCTCCCCATGGCACTCATCCTGCTTTTCCTCGGTTGGTTTGTGGGTACATGTGTCTGCTTCCCCATCAAGAAGGAGGAGCAGAAACCCCAAATTGAGGGCGGTATGGAGCGCCTGCGCGAGGAGTTGAAAGCGATGGGAAAGGTTAATTTTGAGGAGATTAAGGCGGTTCTTATCTTCCTCGGCGTGCTTGTGCTGTGGGTAACCAAGGAGTGGCACGGCATTGACGAGACCACCGTTGCATTCATCGGAGCTATTGTGGCCCTTATGCCCGGCATCGGCATTGTTAAGTGGAACGATGTGGATATTCCTTGGCACCTTATGCTCTTCTCGGCGGGTGCTTATGTGTTGGGCACAGGTTTGAACGCCACCGACCTCCATGTGACCATTGTCGACAGCGTGTTCAACAACCTCGGAATTACCGCCGACACCCCCTATTGGGTGCTCTATGTGGTGCTCACGGGCTTTATGTTGCTTAGTGCGCTCGTCTTCTCGAGCAAGAATATGCGTACGATGATTTTTGTGCCTATTGCTATTGCTACGGCCCAGAAATTTGGCTACCCCATTATGAGCCTTGCATTCCCCGTAGCCTTGCTGATTGAGCATGTTTATGTGTTGCCCTTCAACAGCAAACCTGCGGCTCTGCTCTACACCACCAACCATTACAGTTGGAGTGACACCTTTAAGTTTGGCATCATCATGATGGCCATCGCGTGGGTGATGATTATCATTTGGGGCGAAACTGTGCTCAATTGGTTGGGCTTCACCCCCGGTCTGTTCTAATATTAGTTGGTTGAAAAGGGCGAGGGAATGATTACTATTCAGGCAAAAAAACATGATAACTTCTCCGTGGAGTTCAAGTTCGGTTTCGAGGGCGGAACCGAGAGTGAACAGCACGAAGCGGTTGTTAATACATGGATTTTTGTCCCCAATAGCCTGGATATTAACCCTCAAACCTACGGTAAAGACCAATTTTACAGGGATATAAAGTCCAATGTGAGGCTAATAACACCTGTCTATCTGCTGCGCGATTTGGCCGATAGGGGGTCGTTGCCGTTCACCACTTTGCGGGGTGCGCTCGAGAGGCTTGCATCGTCGCCCACGAAGGCGACGGTGGCGGAGTATGAGTCGCAAATCAAGATGTTTGCTGCCATTTTCAAGAGCGCGCTGAGGAACCACTCGGTGCACACCAGCCAGAGTTCGTCGCCCGAGGAGGTGGCATATCTCACGGAGGATTTTGTGGGGTGTGTGAGGCGGATTGTGGGTGAATATCGCGCACTCTATCAGTTGATTAATGTCCCCACGGTAGATGCTGCCACGAGAAACTACTATCTCTTTGGCGACGAGATTATGAGCCACATCATCGATGTGCAAAGTGTGAGAATACTGAAGCGTATCGACCGCCTCGGAGTCACCATTTTGGAGGAGCCGAGGGAGATGTTGGTGGAGCTCATGAGGGAGGAGAAGGAGTATAAACTCTCGCGCAGCTATGGCCTTGTGGAGCAGGGAGATGAGGAGGGCAACCGACAACTCGTGTTCCGCTATGGACTGCTCAAAAAGTACATCGAGAGCGACCTCTACATAAAGCTTAATAAGAAACGCGACGGCTTTGCCGTTGAGCAGGTCTACTATAGCCTCGCGGCAGGGTTGGCGATGATTTTTGCGACGGCTGTGGCGTGGTTTGCCCAGCTGAGGTATGGCAACATTACGGGGCCGCTGTTCATTGTGCTTGTGGTGAGCTACATGCTGAAGGACAGGATTAAGGACCTCATGCGCTACTACTTTGCCCACCGCCTCGGCAATAAGTACTACGACAATAAGGCCGAGGTGAGAATCAGCGAGCACAAGGTGGGCGAGATTAAGGAGGGGGTCGATTTCATTAGCGAGAGCAAAACCCCTGAGGCTGTGATGGATATTCGTGGCCGCTCGTCGCTTGTGGAGGCCGAGAACAGGATTTTCGAGGAGAAGATTTTGCTCTACCGCAAGAGGGTCAAGATTAATAACTCGGAGCTTGCCGGGGCGAGCGTTTTCCCCATTAAGGGCATCAACGAGATTTTGCGCTTCCACATGAACCGCTTCACGCAGAAGATGGACAACCCCGAGGTGCCCGTTGATACGGTCGATTCGCTGGGTAGGGTGACCTCTGTTAAGGTGCAGAAGATATACTACATCAATATGGTTATGCAGCTGGTGGATTGTGGCTCGGTGAGCTACCGCCGCTTCCGCATTGTTATGACCCGCAACGGCATTCTGGGTGTCGAGCAGATGTAGC
>JAGBZI010000045.1 GCA_017628305.1 Tidjanibacter sp. | reverse complement strand
GTTTCCGTGGTAGCCCCAGTTCCAGAAGGCCCACTCATACTCGGCTGCTATGAGGTATGCCTCCCTCATCTCCATTCTCACCTTATGGGATGCCTCGGCAGCTATACGGTCGCAGAACTCGAGGATGGTGCGTGTGCTCTCGGTGAAATCCTCCGAGGCGTAGGTTGCCACCCAGTCGGCATAGGGGTTGGGATTGGGGTTGCGGTGGGCGTAGATGTAGAGTCCCACCTCATTGTAGATCCACATGCAGGGCAGCATGGCGGCCATGGCGTGGGCCAGCGAGCCGCTGTTGATGTGGCGGCGGGTGTGGGCCATGTAGCCGGAGGTCACCTCCGAGGGCTCCACGGCTGTGTCGATGCCGAAGCGCTCAATGAGCAGCGCATGCATAGCTCCCTCGGCCTCCATACCATCCTTGGCGAGCGTGCGGAACATCTCGCGCATCTGCTGGTCGGGCATCATCTCGGCCATGATGAACATCTCCTCGCCGTAGTTTTTGATGTAGATTTCGTCCTGTGCAATGTAGCGCACAAAGCGCTCGGTGTCGAGTGTTCCCTCGGCGAGCTCGGTGATGAAGGGGTGAGCAATGATGCGTTCATATATGGGTAGCGATGCCTCCCACACCTCCTGTGTCCAGCTCTTGTGGCTGTGGTGGTCGATGATTTGTTTGAGCTCCTCGGCGGCGGCTTTGGGTGAGGGTGCCGAGCAGATGGCCGACACTACAGCCACCCCATCTACGCCGGCCTCCACAACCTCTCCGATGGTGGAGGCATTCATGCCGCCGATGGCCACAGTGGGGTGAATGCTCATCTCCACCGCCCTACGCAGCCCTTCCAAGCCGAAGGGGGCGCTGGTGTCGCTCTTGGTGGGGGTGCCATAGACGGGCGAAATGCCCACATAATCGACCTCCAAGGTGTTGGCCACCTCCAAGTCGTCGAAGTTCTCCACCGAGAGGCCTATGATTTTGTCGGGGCCCAAAAGTCGGCGGGCATCCTCGTAGCTCATGTCGCTCTGCCCTATGTGGAGCCCCTCGGCATCCACCGCAAGGGCTACATCCACTCGGTCGTTGATGATGAGGGGAACCCCGTAGGGGGCAAGAGCCTCCTTCAGGGCGCGGGCCAAGGCCACAAACTCACCCGTGGGGCAATCCTTCTCGCGCAGCTGCACCATCGTTACACCTCCCTCCACGGCAGCCCTCACCACCTCCTCAATGGGGCGGCCGAGCGATAGCGGACGGTCGGTCACGAGGTATAAACTTAAATCTTTTCTATTCATGGTGGGCATGGTTGTTATTTGGTGTAGAGTTCTGCTCGCAGATTGTAGAGCTCGTCGAGGAAGGCCATCTGCATCGAGCCGTTACCTCGGGCTACGGTGGCAGCCTTCTCGCCTGCAAGGCTCATGATGGCCATGGCTGCGGTGGCAGCTACCATGGGGTTGGGCTCCACAGCTGCACAAGCACCCACAAGGGCCGAAGCGGTGCAACCCATGCCTGTGACGGAGGTCATGATGGGGTGGCCACCCTCCACAGTGTAGGTGGTGTGGCCGTCGGTTATGTAGTCCACTTCGCCGCTAATCACCACCACACATCCCGCCGTGAGGGCCAACTCCTTGGCCGACTCGAGGGCACTGTGGCTCGAGGCGCTGCTGTCGACACCCTTGCTCTTAACATCGGCCTTCACGAGGGCCATAATCTCGCTGCCATTGCCTCGGATGATGGTGGGGTGACACTCGCGGATTATCCTCCAAGCTGCCTCGGTGCGTTGGCTGGTGGCTCCCGCACCTACGGGGTCGAGTACAATGGGGGTTCCCCTGTGGTGGGCGGCGATGCCGGCGGCAATCATGCCCTCAATCCACTCGCTGTCGAGAGTGCCGATGTTGATGACCAGCGCGCCTGCAATGGCCACCATCTCCTCCATCTCCTCCTTCCAGTGGGCCATGACAGGGCTGGCTCCAATGGCCAGCAGTGCGTTGGCCGAGTTGTTCATTACGACATAGTTGGTGATGTTGTGCACCAGCGGGCTTTGGCTTCTGAGGGCCGCCAGAATGCGTGCAAAATCGGTGGTAGGTATCGAACAATTCATGGTCTGTAAGTTTTTAAGTTATTGTATGTGTTTGAAAACAAAAAAAATCCGCATTCCCACAGCAATAGGGAATACGGCAACACATTTAATAATTCCTAATGGGTGTCACCTTCAACTCTTCTCCTCCCCCATACGCTTCCATGGCGAGGAGCCAAATTGTCGGTTACCACCGTGTCCGTTTCCCTGCGCTGTCATTATACATATCAGGTTCGGAGGGTATCATCTCAGCCACGCCTTCCCGAAGCAGCTCGGTGGGGCGGGCACCCCTAACAGCACTGCAAATATACTAACAATTCGGCTCGGTTGTATCTCCCATGTGCGAATTTATTTTGCACACCCCCTCGGGTGGCACACATTTTGCTCCCTCTTCGAGCGGCCCGCAACTCCCTCTGTGGGGGGCGGCCACAAACGCTTTACCTAAATATTTCAACCATTTATTTCACAACAAATCACTAAATTATGGCAGCAATCGTAAGACGCAACCAGAGCTGGGTGCCCTCCCTCTTTAGCGACCTTCTCCCCGCAGAGTGGGTGGATGGCCGTGGCGCAGGTGTCACCCCCGCAATCAATGTCAAGGAGAACAAGAAAGAGTACACCGTGGAGGTAGCAGCCCCCGGCATGACCAAGGAGGATTTCTCGGTACACCTGAATGACCAGAACGACCTCGTGGTGAGCCTCGAGCACCACTGCGAACACAAAGATGAGGATCAGGAGTGCCACTACCTGCGACGCGAGTTCTCCTACTCGAAGTTCCAGCAGACCATGCTTCTGCCCGAGGATGTGGATAGGAGCAAAATCGAGGCCCGCGTGGATAAGGGTATCCTCCATATCTCCATTCCCAAGCGCCCCGAGGCTGAGCAGAAACACGAACAGCGCAAGATTGACATCAAGTAACCCCACGAGGTTGACCAAAAACGAAAGGGGGATGGCTAATTTATCTTTAGCCATCCCCTTATAGGTATTCGCCATTTTTCAACTTTCCATTACTCCTCCGTGGTGAGTTCGCCGTGGTCCCAGCGCCCCGTCATGATGGCACCGTCGGCCCTCACATAGAGCCCCGCACCCTCGCGCACCCCCTCGTTCCAGAAGCCACACCACCACGAACCATCTGCCCAGCGGTAGATGCCAAAACCACTGCGAACACCGCCATAGCTCTCGCCCTCCCATGTGTCGCCACTGGATAGCTGCTCGGTGGTCCAACGATAGTGGATGTAATCCTCAGCGCCGGAGTCGGTGCTTGTGGTACGGCCGCCATTGAAGGGACCGGCATATAGCAGTTTGCCCTCGCGTGAGTAGAGCACACCCGTGCCACTCGGCAATCCATTCTCCAAGTAGCCCACATAGCGACAACTACCCTCTACGCCCGCAAAGTGGGCCGCAGAGTCAGTGAGGATAATCGCTCCGGGGCCGTTGGCTCCCGATACATTGTAGCAGTAGAGGCGGGCCCCCGCAAATGAGGTGTACCCCATGCCATAGCTCTCGCCATCCTCCCAGCGCCCTGTGTGGCTGGTGCCGTTGTCCCACACATAGATGCCATAGCCGTCGCGTGTGCCGCGCCTCACCTCGCCATAGTAGCACCCCTCGTCGTAGGAGAGGTAGGTGTAGTCATAGGGGAGGGTGGAGGGCTCGCCGCGCCAATAGGAGGCCAACACCCCTATGCCCTGATGCTCATAGTGGAGAGCCAACTGCTCGGCCGCCCTGTGCTCGCCACCCTCGGCAGCAAGGCGCAGAAAGTGGTGCCATTGGGTGGAGTCGGCCGAGGTGCCCCAGCCATAGAGGTAGCATTGGGCCGCATTGTACTGCGCACGAGGGTTCCCGCTGCGCGCTTGCGAAAGGTAGTCGCTCAAAACCTGACCCTCCAGCGGAAGTGCCCAGAGCATACATATTATATATATAAGTGTGTGTCGCCTCATAATTTGCTAGTGTTGATAGACAAAGATAGAGAAAAAATAGGGTTGAAATGCAAAAAAACTCGGCTAATTATTTTTTTATAAAGAAAAGAGTTGTATTTTTGCCCCCGATTTTGACCCTGTAGACTTTGTCAAATGGTCGAAAATAGGTTCTTCGATAGGCTGAAAGAGATTTTTTGAAATTTTGTCGCACAAAAGTTTGTGGAATCAAAAAAACTCCATATATTTGCAACCCCAAATCAAGGCAACTAACTGCCGATGTAGCTCAGTTGGCCAGAGCAGCTGATTTGTAATCAGCTGGTCGGGGGTTCGAATCCCTCCATCGGCTCGCAAAACGCAACCAGTGAGGGGGCGACAAAAGTAAAATATTATTGGGAGAGTTCCAGAGTGGCCAAATGGGGCAGACTGTAAATCTGTTGGCAACGCCTTCGGTGGTTCGAATCCATCCTCTCCCACACTTCAAAAGATCAGTTCACCTCAAGTGGATTGTTCTTTTGTGGTTCTCGGCGGCGGAGTGAAGAAGCTGCAAATCGTGGTCGGTACCCTGCGGGGTGGCGACTTTCGGTGTGCCAAAGAGGCCCGACGCAGAGATTATGCGGAAGTAGCTCAGTTGATAGAGCATTAGCCTTCCAAGCTAAGGGTCGCGAGTTTGAGCCTCGTCTTCCGCTCCAAGAAGAAACAACATTAACACAAATACTTATCTAATAACACTACAAAGTTATGGCAAAAGAAAAATTTGACAGGTCTAAGCCACACGTAAACGTTGGTACTATCGGCCACGTTGACCACGGTAAAACCACCCTTACCGCTGCTATTACCCAGGTTCTCGGTAAAAAAGGTCTTTCGGAGCTCCGTTCGTTCGACTCGATCGACAACGCACCCGAGGAGAAAGAGCGTGGTATCACCATCAACACCGCTCACATTGAGTACCAGACCGCAAACCGTCACTATGCTCACGTTGACTGCCCTGGTCACGCTGACTATGTGAAGAACATGGTAACCGGT
>JAGBZI010000044.1 GCA_017628305.1 Tidjanibacter sp. | reverse complement strand
TGGCGGGGAAGGAGGCGCTGGCAACGGTGGCAACACCCTCGATGCGCACCACAACCCTCTTTTCGTGGCGGGCGGTGGTGCGAATGTAGACACCCTCCACCCCCTTCAGCGGACCCTCGAGTATTCTCACCCTATCGCCCGCCCTAAGGTCAATTTCGGTGGTGAGCATCTTTGCTCCCTCACTCTGGCAGATGGCCATGAAATCCTCCATCTGCTTGCGCGGCACAAACTGCTTGACGACAACACCCTGCTCGTTCACCCCCATCATGTAACGCAGATAGGGAAGATGAAAAGCCTTAATACTCTTGAGCTCCTCCTGCGAGGTGTGGATGAAGATGTAGTTGTGGAGCCTTGCGACCTCTCGGTAGAGGTATCCGCCACCGGTCTTGCGCTTTTTGACCTTCTGTGTCGGCACATAGCAGAGCACACCGAGCTCTTCGAGCTTTCTTCGGGCCACCAGCTCGCGCTGATAGGTGACCCTCATCACATACCACTCAACATCGCTTTGGTTGCTCATTTCCATCTTGTCGTCGGGAGTAATTATTTTCGCCGCATCCCCAATTAATTTCTCCATTTTTGCTGCATCAACACCCAAACAGGGCCTCAAATCGACCTAGTGAAAAACCGCCTCGGGCACACACTCGTGCGCATACGAGGATGCAACTTTGTTGACAAATGGATATACCTCGGGGACATTGGAAACCATATAACACAATGATTTCCAATTATTTACGCCGCCATAGGGGGGGTAAAATCAAAGTTTAAATTTCACTCAACCCGAAATATCACTTTCGAATTGACCTACAAATTTACGAATTTATATTCGAATATACAAACATTTTCGACATCATATTTTTCGCCAACAAACCGGCCGCGGAAGAGGACAGCTGAGCGTTGAAAATTGCGAGTAAGCGAGAGTGGAACAAACTTGTTTGTTATGCCGAGCGTGAGCGACTGAAAGAGAGTGCATAGGAATTACGGTTCAGCGCCACCTATCTAATGTCGAAAATAGCCGACCCATTTGCCACCAAAAACCAACCACTAATTCCCAGCCGCCAACCACTCAAAAACAACGAAAAACCATCAGAATTAACACCAAAACACCCCTCTATAATAACATGATTTACACTAAATTACCAAAATAACCAATATCAATAAAAACCGAGGCGGAAAACGCAATTTCCGCCTCGGAATTCAGGGGTCACAAAACCCCCATTTTCACACGATTTTCACCCCCTATTTCAACTCCTCGAGAAGCCTTACGAGGTGGCGCCAGAACTTATCGACGGTGGCAATCTCGAGCCTCTCGTCGGGCGAGTGTACACCCCTCAGGGTGGGACCAAACGAAATCATCTCCAAGTGGGGATATTTCTCCAAGAAGAGGCCACACTCAAGGCCTGCGTGGATGGCCCTAACGACGGGCTCTTTGGCAAACAGTTCGCGGTAGGTAGCCACAGCCACATCGAGCAGATGGCTCTGGGGATTGGGGGCCCAACCGGGGTAGCCATCGGAGTGAACAACCTTGGCTCCGGCGAGGGCAAAGGTACCCTCCACGGTGCGCGCCGCATACCTCTTGGCACTCTCCACCGAGGAGCGCTGCGAGGTGACAACCTGAATCTTACCACGCCCCACAAACTTCACCGAGGCGAGATTTGTGGAGGTCTCCACAAGACCCTTCATGGCAAAACTCATGGCGAGCACACCATTGGCCACACTGACGATGGCGGTGAGCAGACGCCACTGGGTGTCGCGGTCGATTACTCGGCTGGGTTTCAAGCACTTTGCCACCTTCATCCAGAACCCTGCATCGGTATACTGAAGCTCACCAGCGACCTCCGCCGCAAACTTTTTAACAAGGCGCAGGAATGCCGCCCTCTTCTTCTCGGGCACACCCACCACGGCAAATGCCTCACGGGGGATAGCATTGCGCAGATTACCACCATTGAAGTCGGCGATGCGGAGTCCATAGCGCTCGTGGCCCATCTGGAGCAGGCGCGCCATAATCTTATTGGAGTTACCCAGACCGTCGGGAATATTATCACCCGAGTGACCACCCTTCAGTCCACCGATGTCGATACGCAACCAACCATACCCTTTGGGGGCAGCCTCACTCTTATAATTAAATGTAGCGAGGGTATCTACGCCGCCGGCGCAACCGATAAAGAGCTCACCCTCATCCTCGGAGTCGAGATTCAGCAGATATTTACCGGTGAGCATGTCGGGTGCAAGGTTGAAGGCACCCGTAAGCCCCGTCTCCTCATCCACGGTGAAGAGAGCCTCGATTGCGGGGTGCTTAAGCGACTCATCCACAAGCACAGCCAGCGCAGCAGCCATACCGATACCACAGTCGGCACCGAGGGTCGTACCCTTGGCCTTCACCCACTCGCCATCTATGTAGGCCTCGATGGGGTCGGTCATAAAGTCGTGAACGGTGTCGGCATTCTTCTCGCACACCATGTCACTGTGGCTCTGGAGCACCACTGCGGGTGCAGCCTCATAGCCGGGGGTTGCGGGCTTGTAAATCACCACATTACCTGCGGCATCCACCTTGTGCTCAAGGTTGTGTCGGATGGCAAAATCCACCAGATAGGCGATGATTTTTTCTTCGTGTTTGGAGGGGCGTGGAACGCGTGTAATCTCCTCAAAAATCTCCCACACAAGGGCGGGTTTCAGAGCATCAAGTACACTCATTTTATAAATAGGTTTAGTTAGTAAAAAAGTTCGATTGTGGTGCGAGCAAAAAAATTGCATTAAAAATTGCGTCGCAGCCTCAAAGGTACAAAAACTTTTCCTATTTTTGTGCATCGAAACCGAGTAAAGAGAATGCGCATAGGATTTGGATACGATGTACACGCTTTTGCCGAGGGGCTGCCGCTGGTAATCGGGGGTGTCAGGATTGACTCTCCGCTTGGCTGTGTGGCCCACTCCGATGGCGATGTAGCCATCCACGCCCTGTGCGATGCGCTGCTCGGAGCAATAGCCTCGGGCGACATCGGTTCCCACTTTCCCGACAACGACCCAGCCTATAAGGGTATCGACTCGAAGATACTTTTGGCCCGCACGGTAGCCCACCTGCGAGAGAGGGGGTATAAGGTTGGCAATGTGGATATTACCATTGCGCTTCAAGCCCCCAAACTCCGCCCCCACATCGACACCATGAGGGCCCGCTTGGCAGAGGTTATGGGCTGCTCGGTGGAGGATGTTTCGGTGAAGGCGACCACCACCGAAAAGCTCGGCTTCACGGGTCGCAGCGAGGGTGTTGCCGCCTATGCGGTAGCTCTTGTGGAGCGCATCTAAACCCACCCTCTCCCCTCCCCCTTTCGGGGCGCATTTTACCCCATTCCACCCTTTGGGTGGAGAGTTTTCCAGATTGTTAATAACTTTTCTGCGGAATAGTTGCAATGTTTGCGACTTTTGCCGTACCTTTACAAAGTATTTTGTAATACTTTGTAGCAACGCCCTATGACAGAGATTTACCACATACCCGCCCTTGCCGACGAGAGCATTGAGGGACTGAACATTAACCCCGACGGAATCTATGTAGACCTCACCTTTGGCGGTGGCGGCCACTCGCGCCTAATCCTCGAGCAGCTCTCGCCCCAAGGTGTCCTCTTCTCCTTCGATCAGGACGCCGATGCGCGTGCCAACCTTACGGGTGACAGTCGCCACCACTTTGTGGAGAGCAACTTCCGCTTTTTGCGTTCGCAGTTGCGCCTGCGCGGTGTGATGGATGGCGAGGTGGACGGCATTATTGCCGACCTCGGTGTGTCGTCGCACCACTTCGACACCGCCGAGAGGGGTTTTTCGTTCAAGGCAGACGCCCCCCTCGACATGAGGATGAACCAGAGGGCCTCCTTCTCGGCCAAGGAGCTTGTGAACACATATTCGGCCGAGGAGTTGGCAAGGGTTCTCAAGGAGTATGGCGAGCTGGACACCACCTACAAGATTGCCTCGTGCATTGTGCGCTACAGGGAGAAAAAAGAGATAACCACCACAGGCGAACTGATAGAATCGGTGGCTCCGTGCACTCCTAAAAAGGAGGGGGCCAAGTTTCTCACCAAGCTCTTCCAAGCCTTGCGCATCGAGGTCAACGGAGAGATGGAGGCGCTGAAGATGGCTCTTGAGCAGAGCCTCAAGGTGTTGCGCCCCGGAGGTAGGCTGTGTGTCATATCCTACCACTCGTTGGAGGACCGCTTGGTGAAGAACTTCATCAAGGCGGGCAACACGGAGGGCAAGGTGGAGAAGGATTTTTATGGCAATGTGAGCTCCCCCTTCGAGAGCATCAGCCGTAAGGCCATTGTCCCCACCCCCGAGGAGGTGGAGCGCAACCCCCGCTCAAGGAGTGCCAAACTCCGTGTGGGAGAGAAGAGAGACGACAATTAGAGCCTGTTTTCACACCCCCCAACGGCCCCAATGGCCCGGAAAACCACAAAATGACCAACAATGAGACTATTTAGCAGAGCAAAAAAGGACAAGGCAGCACAAGTGAGCCGCGGTGGCAACACAAGCCGCGGTGGCAGTGTGAGCCACAATGGCCGCCAGAGCATAGCTCCCGATGTGAAGCCCACGGGTGCCGTGGGTGCCAAGAAGGAGCGCCGACACACCTCGAGGGGCATCTTTTCGGGCGATGTGCTCTATGCCGAAAGGGTGCGCCGCCACTACCCATTCATCCTCTACTGCTGTGCACTGATTATTGTCTACATGGGCTACACCTTCACATGCCAGAGGGCACAGAGGGAGGAGATTGCCTGCCGCATAGAGCTCCAACGCCTGCGCTCGAAGGCACTGCTGTTCTCTTCGGAGAGGCTCGAGGCCGTGGGCTACAACGAGATAATTGAACAGATTGAGCAGAGGGGGATTAAGATAAAACCCCGCAAGACACCACCAACCATAATCCGCAAAGATGACACCTCAAAATAGAGCGGGCAAAGACCCCGACCCACGCACCATAAAGCGAGAGATTCACCGACGAGTGGCCTTTTTGTATCTACTCTTCGGCATGCTCTGCGTTGCCATCATCGGCCAGATTGTGCTCACCCAGATAGGGCCCAATGGCGAGGGTTTGCGCAACCTTTCGGAGGTGAGGTGCTATATCACCCGCGAGGTGGAGGGTAGTCAGGGCAATGTGTACGACCGCCACGGCGAGCTGCTCTCGACCGACACGAGGGGCTACCGCTTGAGGCTCGACCTCCACGCCGAGGCCCTCACCGACGAGCTCTTTGCCGCCGAGCTTCCCGCCCTGTGCGACTCACTCTCGGCAATGTTTGGTAAGAGGCCTTCGCACTACCGCGAGCTGCTCACCGCCACCCGTCGCAGGGCACTCAATAAGGAGGGTAAGTCGCCCTATAACCAACCCTTCATCCCCGGCGTGCTCAACCAGAGGGAGTATGACAGGCTGAAGAGTTTTCCGCTGATGGAGCGCAAGTATGGCTTGGTGGTGAATGAGGCCCCCCTGCGCCATAAGGTTCACGGCTCGTTGGCATCCTACACCATCTCGAGGGGTGTGGAGAGGGAGTATGCCGATGTGTTGGAGGCGACCAACGGAGTCAACCGCTTTGTGTGGCTCGATGCCCGCAAGCGCCACTCGGTGCCCATTGTGGACCCCGTAAACACCCCCGCAAGCAATGGTAGCAACATCATCACAACCATCGACATCGAGCTTCAGGATGTGGTGGAGGCTGCCCTGAAGCGACAATTGGAGGCCAACCGAGCCAACGATGGCACAGCGGTGGTTGTGGAGTGCTCCACAGGCGAGATTAGGGCTATGGCTAACCTCACCCGCCACAGCGAGGGCAATGTGCAGGACGACTTCAACTATGCACTCCAGTGGCAGGGAGCACCCGGTTCGACCTTCAAGGGTGTGTCGCTCATGGCGCTGGTCGACGAGGCGGGCCTCTCTATTGAGAAACGGATAGATTGTGGCCCCAAGGAGAGCATGATAATCAACGGCACGAAGGTGACCGATACCCACACTGTCGGCAACGGCACGGGTAAGACGACACTGAAGGGCATATTTGCCGAGTCGTCGAACATCGGCTTTGCCAAGACCGTCACCGAGACCTACGGCGAGCAACCGGAGCGCTGGGTGGAGTATATCAACGCCATCGGTCTCGACAAGGTGAGAAACATACAACGGCTGAAGGGCTATGGCTTCAGAGGCATCAAACACCCCTCCACCTATAAGGAGGTGGGTGGATGGTCGCGCACCACATTGGTACAGACCGCCTATGGCTACGAGATGGATATGACCCCTCTGCAGGTGTTGATGTTCTACAACGCCGTGGCCAACGACGGACAGCTTATTACCCCTGTGCTGGTGAGGAGCATCGAGAGGGATGGCGAGATTTTGGAGCAGTTCACCACGGAGGTCATCAACCCCTCCATCTGCTCGCCCGAGGCTTTGGCCAAGGTGAGGGAGTGTATGGAGGCTGTGGTGAGCGATAAGCTGGGCACCGCCCATCGCCAGCTCAGTGGCCTGCCATTCAAGGTTGCGGGCAAGACGGGTACCGCGCAGGTGATGTTGGCCAAGGAGAAGAGGGGAAAGACAGCCTACATTGACAGCGAGGGTGGCAAGGAGTACCTTGCGACATTCGTTGGCTACTTCCCCGCCGACGACCCCAAGTATACCTGCATTGTGGCCATAAAGACCCCCAAAGGTTATGGCGAGGTGAAGTACTACACGGGAGCAGGTGTATCGCTGCCGGTCTTCAGGGAGATTGCCGAGTATATCTACTACCACGACCCCGAGTGGCACACGGAGGCGACCCCAATGGCTACCGCCACCCCCATGAGCCACAAACCCGCCAAAGCCCCTCAGTGTGCCGAGGGCACGGTGCCCGATGTTGTGGGCATGGGCATTAGGGATGCGCTCTACGAACTGGAGAGCCGAGGAGTCGCTGTGGAGTTTGAGGGCACGGGCTCGGTGAAGAGCCAGAGTGTTGAGGCCGGCAAACCCATAGAGCCGGACACCCGAGTGAAACTTATGCTGGGAATATAAAACTGGATGCCCCCCACTTGGCAACCACTGACTATGAAATAGAACAAAAAACCGAACAAGTATGATTACCGCAATGATACTGATGACCCTCTGGGCCGTAATCAGGAGAGTCATCAGACGACGCAAACAGTAACAACTCGATAATTACAAAGAAAACGAAATAGAGAACAATGAAACTCAAAGAACTACTCAAAGGAGTGGAGGTGAGGGAGATTGTGGGCACCACCGAGCGCGAGGTGACCACCCTCACGATGGACTCCCGACAGGCCGCCGAGGGTGCGCTCTTTGCCGCCATTGTGGGCACCGCTGTCGATGGTCACCGCTTTGTGGAGGGGGCTGTGGAGAGGGGCACTGCCGCCGTGGTGTGTGAGCACCTGCCCGAGAATGTAAGCCCCGCGGCCACCTATGTAGTCGTGGAGGATAGCAGTGTTGCCATAGGCCTTGTAGCCTCCAATTTCTACGGTCGCCCCTCGGAGCAACTTGCCCTTGTGGGTGTGACGGGCACCAACGGCAAGACCACCACCGCCACCCTACTCTACAACCTCACCGAGAAGCTCGGCTATAAGGCGGGCCTCATCTCCACGGTGATATATAAGGTGGGGAGCGAGGAGGAGCCTTCGACCCACACCACCCCCGATGCCATCACCCTCAACCGCCTGCTGCGAAGGATGGTGGATGCGGGGTGTGGCTACTGCTTTATGGAGGTGTCGTCGCACAGCCTTGTGCAACACCGCACGGCGGGCCTGAGGTTTGCGGGCGCCATGTTCAGCAACCTCACTCACGACCACCTCGACTACCACAAGAGCTTTGCCGAGTATCTGAAGGCAAAAAAGAGGCTCTTCGACGGACTCGGCAAGGATAGCTGGGCACTCACCAATGCCGACGATAAGAATGGTGCCGTGATGGTACAGAACTGCAAGGCCGAGCGCCACACCTATTCGCTGCGCGGCGTGGGAGGCACGAACACCAAGATTTTGGAGACCACGCTGGAGGGTATGCTGCTGGAGATTGACGGCAAGCAGATGTGGTCGCACCTATTGGGCAGGTTCAATGGCTACAACCTCACGGCGGTCTATCGTGCTGCATGCCTGTTGGGCTTTAGCAGCGAGGAGGTGCTTGTGGCACTCAGCTCGCTGGAGAGCGTGTGTGGCAGGTTTCAGACCTTCCGTTCGAGGAGTGGAGTGGTTGCCATTGTGGACTATGCCCACACTCCCGATGCGCTGGAGAATGTCATT
>JAGBZI010000043.1 GCA_017628305.1 Tidjanibacter sp. | reverse complement strand
GTGTGGGCGACGACGCAGCAGTGATTGACGCGGGCGACAAATACATGTTGCTCTCCACCGAGCTTTTTATGGAGGGTGTCCACTTCGACCTTACTTACTTTCCACTCAAACACTTGGGCTATAAGGTTGTGGTGGCTGCCATGAGTGATATTATTGCCATGAATGGTACTCCTCGCCAGCTCACAGTGTCGCTTGGCGTGTCGGCTCGCTTTGCCGTCGAGCACCTTGAGGAGCTCTACGAGGGTGTGAAGTTCGCTTGCAAGGAGTATGGCATCGACCTCGTGGGGGGTGATACATCGGCCTCCATCAATGGCCTCACGATTGGTGTGACAGCTGTGGGCGAGGTGGCCAAGGAGAGGCTTGTGCGCCGCTCGGGGGCTAAGAAAAACGACCTCGTGTGCATCACCAGCGACCTCGGCGCTGCCTACATGGGTCTCCATCTGCTGGAGCGTGAGCGCATTGCGCTCGATGGCCATCCCAATCCAACGCCCGACTTCGAGGGGCACGAGTATATCCTGCGCCGTTGGCTCAAGCCCGACCTGAGGTTGGATGTTATCAAAGCGCTTGAGGCTGAGGGTATTGTCCCTACATCGATGATTGATATTACTGACGGTCTTGCCTCCGACGCGCTGCAACTTTGCAAGGCTTCGGGCTGTGGCATAAGGCTCTATCTGGAGCGCATTCCCATTGCTGCCGAGACGAGGGCTATGGCTGAGGAGCTCAATGCCGACCCCATTGTGGCTATGCTCAATGGTGGTGACGACTATGAGTTGATGTTCACCGTACCTCTGGAGATGCAGGAAAAGGTGTTGAGGTTTGGTGGTGTGGATGTCATTGGCCACATGACCGAGAGGGGGGCAGTGTTGGTGACTCCCGAGGGTGGCGAGCTGCCACTTACGGCTCCCGGCTTTGCCGCCAAGTAGAGGTGGTGTACGGAGGGAGTTTGCTGCTGAAAGTGAATAATTTTGCATTTTGAATTTTGCATATTGAATTTTATTAGTATATTTGCGGGCTAATTTGAGGCATTTATGGACGCACTGAAAGAATTTAGTATTCCGTTCAAGGGCTACAAGTCGGGCGAACACGAGTTTCGGTTTAAGTTGGACAAGGCTTTTTTGGAGGCTGTTGGCGACGAGGAACTCGTTGATGCAGATGTGGTTGCTGAGGTGGTGATGACCAAGGCGGCGTCGATGCTCACCTTCGAGGTGGCATTGAGTGGCACAGCACTTGTGGAGTGTGACCGTTGTCTCGACGAGCTCGAGTATCCTATTGATGTGGAGGATACACTCTATGTCAAGTTCAGCGAGGAGGAGTATGAGTTCGATGGCGAGGTTATGTGGCTCAATCCTTCGGATGACGAGATTAACCTTGCGGACTACATCTACGAGACCTTGCTCTTGGCGTTGCCCTACCAGAGGGTTCACGAGAATATCGAGGAGTGCAACCCCGAGATGATTGCACGCTTCAGCATCGTGAGTGAGGAGGAGTTCGAGGAGATTACCGAGCCCAAGGAGGCGGCCTTCGGTGGCGAGAATGGCGAGGCGCTTGCAGCCCTCAAGAGAGCGCTGGAGGAGAAAGAGAATTAGAAACAAGAGATAAACTTATAAATTTTACAAACAACTATGGCACATCCTAAACACAAGGTTTCGTCCACCAGAAGAGACAAACGCAGAACTCACTATGTAGCAGCTGTTCCCACCGTAGCTGTATGCTCCAACTGCGGTTCGCCCGTTCAGTACCACCGTGTATGCCCCGAGTGTGGTTTCTACCGTGGTAAGTTGGCTATCGAGAAAAAAGCTGAGTAAGCAAACGATTTAAGTTCGCAAAAGTAGTTGATTTCCGGCTTGCGCATAGGTGTTGATGCCATGGGTGGCGATTATGCCCCCGAGGCAGTTGTGAAGGGCGTTGTGGAGGCTTTGCCTCTGTTGGATGCCACCACAAGAGTAGTTCTTTTTGGTGACAAAGAGGCTATTGAACGATGCTTGCAGGCCGAGGGCTACAAGGGTGAGCGCGTGGAGATTGTGGCCACCACCGAGGTGATTACAATGCACGACCACCCCGCAAAGGCTTTCCAATCGAAGCCCGACAGTAGCATCCGCAAAGGCTTTGAGTACCTCAAGGCAGGCAAAATCGACGGTATTGCAAGTGCCGGTTCCACCGGTGCAATGATGGCAGGTGCAATGTTCACCGTGGGCACCACCGAGGGCGTTATTCGTCCTGCAGTGTCGGCTGCCATTGCCAATGTGAGGGGTGGTTATACACTCCTGCTTGATGTGGGTCTGAATGTGGACTGCAAACCCGAGGTGCTCCACCAGTATGGCATCATGGGTAGCATCTACGCCAAGGACTTGTGGGGTCTGGAGGCTCCAAGGGTCGGCCTGCTCAACATTGGTGAGGAGGAGAGCAAGGGTAATGCCGCTGCCAAAGCTGCCTATAAGATGTTGGCCGAGGAGAAGGATATTAACTTCGTGGGCAACATTGAGGGCAAGGAGTTCTACCTTGGCAAGGCAGATGTCATTGTTTGCGACGGCTTCATGGGTAATGTGTTGCTGAAACTCTCCGAGAGTTTGCGCTTCATTGCCAAGGCTCGCAAGATTGACGATGAGTTCCTCGACAATCTCAACTACGAGATTAAGGGAGGTACCCCTGCGTTGGGAGTGAACGATGTGGTGATTGTAGGCCACGGCAGCAGCACTGTGCTGGCGCTGAGGAATATGGTTCACCAGACGGAGCTCAGCATCAAGTCGGGTTATGCGAAGGATATTCGCGACACTTTTGCGAAGAGAAACACCACTGCCGAGTAGGGCACGAGGTCTTGGAAGAGAAGACCGCTTGGTTCCATAGTTCAACGGATAGAACGACAGTTTCCTAAACTGTAAATCTGGGTTCGATTCCCGGTGGGACTACAAAAAACGCAGAGAACAGATGAGTTCTCTGCGTTTTTTTAGCTTTC
>JAGBZI010000042.1 GCA_017628305.1 Tidjanibacter sp. | reverse complement strand
CCCGAGCCCGATTTGGGTGAGTGGGCAGGTCGTGACGACTTCGCAACCGTTGCTCACAACGGTTCGTACATTGACCGTCAGACCACTGCCGGTTGGACTGCAACTTTCACCGCAGTTCAGTCGGGTGGCCCCACCTCCGCTAACCCCGTACTTCCCGACCTGCTTGGCACCGACCCCAACACCCGCGCATTCTGCTTCGCTGGTGGTACCGATAAGAAGGGTTCGATTACCTCGCCCGTGCTGACCACCGGTTGCGGTAAACTCAAATTCACCTACGCTCTTGCCTTCACCGACAAGAATGGTGTGGATATCGATGTTACCATTATGCAGAATGGTGAGGCTGTGAAGACCTTCAATGTTAAGACCGCTTGCTCGAAATATGAGATTCAGACTTTCGAGGAGGAGGTGAATGTTGCAGGTGAGTTCCAGATTCTCTTCACCAACAACTGCCCCTCGAACTTGGCCGGCAACAAAGACCGTGTATCGGTTTGGGATGTAATGTGGACCGGCTACACCGAGTAATCGGATAGCCTCCGCACTCAGCAGAAATAACACACAAAGGGCTCTCGCAGAGGTGCGAGGGCCCTTTTTGTGTTATTTTTTTGTTACCTACCACTTGTTTTATGCGTGCGCGCGCACGAGTTCCATAAAAATGTTTAACTTTACGCCCCAATATCCCCAACTGAACACAAAAGAGAAAAAAGAGAAGGAGAATGATGAAGTTGCAGAACATATCGACCAAGTGGATACTCGTGGTGGTGGCTACCCTCGTAGCAGTGGCACAGAGCGGCTGCACCCCCGTGGTTCACAACCCCAATATTGTCCACTTTGGCGTGGGCGAAACCGTGGCCCACACCACCAAACAGCAGTTTATCTCCATCGCCACCGACCTCGCGTGGAGCATCACCATCGACTATGTAGCCCCCGAGGGCGAGGGTAATTGGTGCTCGCTGAACCGCACCGAGGGGAGTGGCAATGCCAATGTAATGATGACCTTCGGCGAGAACACCCTCGCAGAGGAGCGCGTAGCAACACTCCACTTCACCTTCTACAACGAGGTGCAGAGCTTCACCTTCACCCAGCGCTCCGCACAAAGCACCTCCGAGCCCGCCGACCTGAGCGGCTGGATGGAGCTCCCCACCTTCGAGGCCGACGGCAACCACATCTATTTCTCGCCCCACATGTTGCCCTCCACCGGCAATCGCCAGCGCAGTTTCTCGGTGCTCTACGACACCGACAACTACCTCCCCCTGTGGGTGGCCTACCCCCTATGCAAAGGCAATATGTATGGCAGTGGCAACCGTGTGAACGATTGGGGCATTCTCGACCCCAACATCCCCGCCGACAAGCAGCTCTACATGAAATACTCATATAACGGCAGCTACGACCGCGGCCACATGCTCCCCTCGGCATCGCGCCTCGGCTCGAACGACGACAACCGCCAAACATTCTACCCCACAAATATGACCCCTCAGCTCGGCGGCCTCAACCAGAAGAAGTGGGCCACCATCGAGGGTCAGGTGCGCGACTGGGCAGAGGGTTGCGACACTCTCTATGTGGTAACAGGTGCCGTGATGCAGACGGTGGGCGGCGGCGAGAGCGTGAAGTACACTTACTGCAAGAGCGACAGCTCGAAGAGTGTGGCCATCCCCAACTACTACTACAAGGCTCTGCTGCAGCTGCAAATCCGCGGCGGCGTGAAGAGCTACCAAGCCATAGCCCTCTGGGTGCCCCACACCCCCGCAAGCGGAGCGGCCACCATGGATGATGCCATCACCATCGACCGCCTCGAGGAGCTCACGGGCTACGACTTCTTCCCCAACCTCGACCCCTCAACGGAGGCCTCGGTGGAGAGCACCATCGACAACCGCTTCTGGGGACTTTAGGAGTGGGCCAAAACGACTAACCACCGATAACGAAAAACACGAAAAATGGCCGACAGCCGATTGCTGAACGCCGATTGCAACGATATGAAGAGATTTTTGTTTATTATGGCCGCCATGGTGCTTGCTGTGCTGAGTGGCTGCGAGGAGAAACCCATCGACACCCCCGAGGAGTCGGTGCTCAATGTACCCTATGGCTCCAAGAGTCTGGAGGCCTCGAAGGGCACCTTTGTACTCAATGTGAAGAGTAATGTGGAGTGGAGCATCAGCTCCTCCGCCGAGTGGCTCACCACCAACGCCTCCGAGTTTTCGGGCTCGGCAGGTGTTCTGTGTAGCTACACAGCCAACAACTCCACCAAGAGCCGCACCGCCAAGCTCACCATAGCTCCCAAGAAGGTGGGCGCGGCTGCAACCCACTCGCTGCTCGTCACCCAGAGTGGCTCGAACTCGGGCAACACCGGCGGCGGCAATGACGACGGTGGCAACGATGACGACGGAAACGACGGTGGCGGCAACAATGACGGTGGCAACGACGACGGTGGCAACGATGACGGTGGCAACGATGATGGTGGCATGGTGACCAACAGCGGTGCCAAATATGCCGGCTGGGCCGAGCTCCCCGCAGAGGAGAACAACAGCGACTACTACTACGCCTACCACATGATTCCCGACAAAGGCAACGGCAAGGTGCGCAACTTTGCGGTGTGCTACTCGGAGGATCTCGGTTGCCCCGTGTGGGTAGCCTCGCCCATGCACTCCTACTACACCGCTAAAAACACCTCGCGCAGCGACGCCTACGGCCCCGACCCCGAAATTCCCACCTCCATTCAGGTGCACAAGCGCAGTGGCTACACCCGAGGCCACATGCTCGGCAGTAGCGACCGTCTGGTGAGCCGCGGAGCCAATGTGCAGGCTTTCTACTACTCCAACATCGCCCCCCAGCTCTCCGAGGGCTTCAACACCGGCGGCGGCGTGTGGAACAACCTCGAGGCGTATTGCGACGGTCAGCTCTGCGCCGACACCCTCTACATGGTGAATGGTTGCTACTGGGAGAACAAGCGCACAACCTCGAGCGGCACCGTTATCCCCACCCACTACTACAAAGTCCTCCTGCGCACCAAGAGCGGCAACACCGGCAAGTGGGTTGTGAACTGCTCGGAGAGTGAGCTGAAATGTGTGGTCTTCATGGTGGAGCACAACTCCGACCAACACCGCGTGGAGCCCCACCGAGGAATGATGATGAGCGTGGCAGAGCTCGAGGAGATGACGGGCCACACCTTCTTCCCCAATGTAAAGAACGCACCCAAGAACTCCTACAACCCCAGCGAGTGGGGATTGTAGAAAATCCACAACGCAAAATTCAAAATGCACAACTATATGAAGCGTAACATCTTTGTACTAACCCTCGTGGCAGCGATGGTGCTCTCCATCGGCTCGGCCTCGGCACAGAGCAAGCACTACTCCGTCTTGTTCTACAATGTGGAGAACCTCTTTGACACCATTCAGGACCCCACAATCTACGACACAGAGTTCATCCCCACAGGCGTGAAGGAGTGGAACTCTGCCAAGTACTACAAAAAACTCGACAACCTCGAGCGCCTCTTCTACTCGGTGGCTCAGAACAACAAGTCGTACCCCACCGTGATAGGTGTGAGCGAGGTGGAGAATCGCAATGTGCTCGAGGATATTGCCTCGATGCCCAAGTTGCTCCCCGCAAACTACCAGATTTGCCACTACGACGGCCCCGATGCCCGCGGTGTGGATGTAGCCTTTTTCTACCGTCCCGACCAATTTGAGTATGAGGGTAGCGAGTCCATCAAGGCCAACATCCCCGGCGCAAGGGAGAACTTCCGCACCCGCGACCTGCTGACCATGTGGGGCAAGATTGACGGCGAGGACTTCTTCTTTCTCGTGAGCCACTGGCCCAGCCGCAGGGGCGGTCAGAGCTCGTCGGCCTTCCTGAGGGAGGGTCTGGCAGCCCAGATTAAGGGCATCTGCGACTCGGTACGCAGAGCCAACCCCGCAACCAAAGTGGTGGTGATGGGCGACTTCAACGACGACCCCGGCGACAAGAGCGTATCAAAAGATCTCGGCGCCAAGCTCAAGAAGAACAAGCTCGAGGAGATGGACCTCTTCAACCCCTTCTGGCAGATGCATAAGGATGGCTACGGAACCCTCGTCTACAACGACCTGTGGAACCTCTTCGACAACATCGTGGTGAGCAGCAACCTCGCCAACGCCCCTGAGGGTACTCTGGAGTTGTGGAAGTCCAACAAGTCGGAGTACTACGGCAACATCTTCAAGGCCGACTTCCTCTTCCAACGCGAAGGCCAATACAAGGGCTACCCCCTGCGCACCTATGTGGGCAACAACTTCCAAAACGGATGGTCGGACCACCTCCCCGTCTTCATCTACCTCGTGAAATAGCCCCGCAAAGGAGCCAAACCGAAGAAATACGAACAAAAAAATAACTGCAAACACAAGAGTATGAAAAAACTGATTCTTACAATCCTCTTTGCCCTCGGCACCCTGTGTGGCACATGGGCACAGGTGAGCGTGGGTAGCATCACCGGTAAGGTGGTGTCGCGTCAGGGCCGCCAGCCCGTGGAGTTCGCAAAGGTGACTCTCGACGGCGAGGGTATCCCCACCGAGAGCGTGACCACCGACAAGGGGGGCCACTTCACCTTCAGCAACATCCCCTATGGTCAGGCCACCCTCGAGGTGGAGGCCATCGGTTTCCAGAGCTCGACCATCAATGTGAAGGTCGACAGGGATTTCAAAGACCTCAACTACATCACTTTGGCACCCGACGCACAGGCTGCTAACGACTTTCTGCTCGACGACGGCGCCTTTGTGGAGTTCGATAGCGACATGTCCAACGACTCGCAGTCGACCCCCGTATCGCTGAGCGCCTCGAAGGATGTCTTCAACAATATCGCCGGCTACAAGTTTGGCGCACTGAGGTTCCGCACCCGCGGTTACGACCAGAACACCGAGATTATCTACCTCAACGGTGTGGAGATGACCGATGCCAACAGCGGCAACGGCACATGGTCGCTGTGGAGCGGTCTGAACGAGGCCACCCGCAACCAAGAGTCGACCTACGCCACCTCGGTGGGTACCAGCGGCGTGGGCGGCATCAACGGCACCACCAACATTCTGGCTCGCGCCTCGCAGATGCGTCAGGGCTTCCGCACCGGTTTTGTAACCTCAAGCGGCAGCTATCGCCACCGCGTGATGGCCACCTACACCAGCGGTATGCAGGACAACGGTTGGGCCTATGCGGCGAGTGTGTCGGCCCGCTTGGGTGGTAACGACTTCGTGGAGGGTGTGACCTACAACGCTTGGGCCTACTTCCTCTCGGCCGAGAAACGCTTCAACGACCGCCACCAACTCTCCTTCACCTTCTTCGGCGTGCCCACCCAGAGGGGCGCACAGATGGCCGCCACTCAGGAGGCCTACAATCTTGCCGGCAGCTATTGGTACAACCCCAATGTGGGTATGCAGGATGGTAAGCTGCGCAACGCCCGCGTGAGGAGCTACCACGAGCCCGTGGCTATGGCCAACTGGTTCTTCAACCCCAACGACAAGACCCGAATTACTGCCGCCGCCTCGTTCCGCTTCGGCCAGAACGGCTACTCGGCACTCGACTGGAACGGCGCAGCCGACCCCCGTCCCGACTACTACCGCAACCTGCCCAGCTATTGGTATGCCAAGGGCGACCCCGGTCATCAGGCACTCCTCTCGCAGGCTTGGAGGGAGAACAGGGAGAAGATGATGTATATCGACTTCGACAAACTCTACAATGTGAACTACAACTCCAACGCCGCAGGTGGCGACCGCCCCACCCTCAACTATGAGGGCACCGGTCTGGAGGAGAGCGTGCTCGGGCAGAACCGCTCGAGGTATATCATCTCGGAGCGCCACACCGACCAGCGCGACCTTCGCCTGAAGTTCCAGCTGGAGCACACCTTCAACAAACGCCATCAGGTGGTGGGCGGCGTGGACTTCCGCCGCAACCGCACCGAGTACTACACCTCGGTGAAGGACCTTCTGGGAGGCGACTACTGGGTGAATGTGGATAACTTCGCCGAGAGGGATGTCCACAACAGCGAGGAGCGCCAGATTACCCTCAACGACCTCCGCCGCAGCGACAACTACATCGTTCGCAAGGGCGACAAGTATGGCTACGACTACTATGCCCACTCCACCGTAGGCAAGGCATGGGGTGTCTATAACCTCACCCTTCCCCACTACCGCTTGGCTCTGGCAGGTGAGGTGAGCTACACCAACTTCTACCGCGAGGGTCTCTACCAGAAGGGACTCTTTGCCGACAACTCCTTCGGCGAGAGCGAACACTTGAACTTCTTCGGCTACAACCTGAAGGGTAACTTCACCTATGAGTTCAATGGCGCAAACAGCATGCAGCTGTCGGCTGTGGCACAGCAGAACGCACCCTACTTCCAAGATGCCTTCGTATCGCCCCGCACCCGCAACACCGTGGCCCCCGGCCTCGACACCGAGAAGGTGTTGAGCTTCGATGTGGCCTACAACTTCAAGGCTTCGTGGATGCAGCTGCGCGCCTCGGCCTACTACACCACCATCAAGGACCAGTCGAAGCTCATCAGCTTCTACGACGATGTGTGGGCCGCCTTCAGCAACATGTCGCTCAGTGGCATTGACAGCCGCTACTATGGTGTGGAGCTGGGTCTGCGCATCCCCTTGACTGCCGACCTCAGTTTCTCGGCAGCCGCCAGCATCGGCGACTACACCTACACCTCCAACCCCTTCTTCACCCAGACCCGCGACAACACCGCCGCCACGCTGGTGGAGAACGAGAGGGTATATTGGAAGGGTATGAAGGTTGAGAGCACCCCTCAGACCGCCATCAATGTGGGCCTCAACTACCGCACCAGCAACAACATCTATCTCTCGGTGGACGCAGAGTACTTCGACAACATGTACCTCTCGATGAACCCCCTCTACCGCACCTTGGGCGCCATGGGTGGTCGTATCGACCCCAAGCTGATTGACAGCTACTTCGACGGCACCGTGGAGGAGATCGTGAAGTATGCCGCCTACGAGGGTGAGGGTAGCCAGATTATGGCATTGGCCGGTCAGGAGAAGTTTGAGCCCGCAGTGGTTGTGAATGCCAGCATCGGCAAGACTTGGTATGTGGGAGGCAACCAGCTCGGCTTCAGTTTCGAGATTAAGAACCTCACCAACACCATCTGCAAGACGGGTGGTTTTGAGCAGATGAGGCTCTTCTCGGACGACGAGTATGAGACCACCACCGGTACTCGTTACAGCCGTTTCGACTCCAAGTACTTCTACCTCTATGGCACCAACTACTATCTGAATATCTACTTCCGTTTCTAAACCAACTAAAAACCGAAAAAGAGAGATATGAAAAAGTATATCATCATAGCAACACTCGCGCTCGTGGCTCTCAGCTCGTGCGAGAAACAGTGGGACAACGCCCCCATGTATGAGCCCGCCACCGAGGAGCAGGTTGTGGCCGACGGCTACACCTTTATGACCGTCAACGATTTCAAACAGCGCTATTTCTACAACGAGCTGGCCGAGCCTCAGGCCACAGTTAAGTCGGTGACCATCGCCGACAAGGTGGCTCTCAAGACCAAGGTTATCAGCTCCGACGAGCTGGGCAACACCTACCGCTCCATCTACCTTCAGGACGCCTCGGGCCCCGCAGCCGGCGGCATCGAGATTAAGGTGGGCAAGGGCTCGCTCTACACCATCTACAAACCCGGCCAGATTGTCTATGTGAAGTGCGACGAGCTGGAGCTGGGCAACTACCGTTGGATGCTCTCGCTGGGCGGCAAGTCGAGCGAGGCCAACTACTCCAACGGCTACATCGACATCCAGACCATCATTGACGAGAAACTGCTTGCGGGCGAGATTGTGGGTCTCACCTCGGCCGACACGCTGGTTGTAAACTCATCGAATGTGGCGGAGATTATTGCCAACGACAAGCAGTGGCTGGGTACACTCTGCCGCTTCGAGGGCATCGAGAGTGTGTGGGGCACCGTGGATCACGACAGCTACTCGGCGAGCGACAAGTTCCCCTCATTCCTCGAGAACATCAACGGAACCTACACCACCTACCTCTTTGGCGACTATAAGCTGAACCCCGACTACCCCGAGGGTCTGCCCGCAACTTGGGCCTACAGCTACTACGACGACAAGGGTGCCAGCCAGTCCTACTATGGCTCGGCGCTGTTCACCTATGGCGACGCCTACCCCTTCATTGTTCGCACCAGCGGCTACTCGAGGTTTGCGCTCAACCCCATCCCTGCGGATGGTGCCATTGTGGATATGACGGCCATCCTGTGTAAGTACTGTTCGTCGGGCGGCGGTTTCATGAAATACCAGCTGCTGCTCAACAGCGACACCGATGTTGTGGTGAAGTAAACACCAGAAACACCCCCTCGGCCTTGAGGGGGTGTTTTTGTTAATGGCTGTGGGCTCGCCCACAAGGCCCCCTCGCTCGCCGCTTGGCTTTTGGCGAGTGATTTTGTGTGGCAGAGAGAGGGTTGCCCGCTTTTTTTGGGGGTTTTTGCAAAAAAAATTGGAAAAAATTTGCATGTTCAAAAATTATGAGTACCTTTGTCACGCTTTTCCGCAGAGCGGATAAGTTTTAAGGTTCATTTAGGTTAGTAGTTTTAGGTTAGTGAAGGAAACGAGGGAGTTCAGCGGTACGCACCGCACCCTTTTTTCCTTATTTTAAGCCCAGGTGGTGGAATTGGTAGACACGCTACTTTGAGGGGGTAGTGGCCGTTTTGGCCGTGCAAGTTCGACTCTTGTCCTGGGCACAACTACTCGAAAGGCCGCAGCAAATTTTGCTGCGGCCTTTTTGTTTTCCACTTCTTTTTCGTAAATTTGCGACAGAACAAAAGATTTTG
>JAGBZI010000041.1 GCA_017628305.1 Tidjanibacter sp. | reverse complement strand
TGTGCATAAATCCGACGGCACTACAGCAACCATCGCCGACCACGGAGCACACAAGATTATGACCGACTCCGAGGGGAACACCACGACGATTGTGGACCACGGAGCACATAAGGTTGTCATCGGCCCCGACGGTAGCCACCATGTGGTAGTGGTGCAATAGAAAAAGGACTGTGAAATGAAAAGAAGAGGATTAGCATTGGCTAATCCTCTTTTTCATAGGTGGTCGGGTCAAAAAAACTCTCGTCGAAATTGACAAGGTAGACCTCCGAGGTGGCACGCGATATGGCAGTGTAGAGCCAACGCAAAAACTCGCGAGTCATGCGCTCCTCGCCAAAGAGCAAGCGGTCGATAAATACCGCACTCCACTGACCACCCTGCGCCTTGTGGCAGGTGACAGCATAGGCAAACTTCACCTGCATGGCGTTGTAGTACTCGTTCTCTCTCACCTCCTTCATCCTCTTGGCCTTACACTTTACATCCGAATAGTCGGCCTCCACAGCATAGAAGAGCTCCTTCATCTGGTCGCGCGTGAGCGAGGGGGAGAATGAACCCAGAGCGTCGAGCAGTATGTTGCACTCAACCTCGTAGTCGTCGTAGTCGGGGAAACGGAGCGTGGCCTCCGCAAAGCGAAAACCATAGAGCTCCTTGAAGCGGCGTATGCGACGCAGGCAGGCCACATCACCATTGGCAATGAAGCTCGCCTTGGCCTCTTCGTCGCGCTCGGTGTAGTGGTAGTTGTTCTTCACAACCATCAACATGTCGCCCGACTCAATCTCCTCCTCGGCAAAGAGCACACGCCCGCGAATGCCCTGATTGAAATGGACCGCACGCTTGTTGCTGCGGGTAATAACTATCACATCGTCTTTACCATAGCGGCTATAACACTCCTCCACCTTCTCCAGAAAATCGGCCCCGGAGATGGCCTTGAAATCGGGGAAACTCAGGTCGAGCAGCGGGGTGTCGTAGATGCGGTTCTCAATCATCTCGCGCACCATGGTGGCGTTGTAGAGAATGCCGCTCTGCTCCTCCTGACGCACCACCTCATCAAGGGTGTTGTAGCTCACCGAGCCATAGTAGGAGATTTTGCGTGGGTCGAGGGCCGGCGACAACTCGTGGCCCACAGGAGGTAGCTGCGCCGAGTCGCCCACAAACATCAGGCGACAACGCTGACCCGAACGCACATACTCAAAGAGGTCGTCGAGCAACGAGCCCGAGCCAAAGAGCGACCCTTCATCGGAAAAATCTGCAATCATGGAGGCCTCGTCGATGATGAAAACTGCATCCTTCTCGCGATTGAAATTGAGGTCGAACTTGGAATCGAAACCACCTGCGGTGCGCTCTCGATAAATGCGCTTGTGGATGGTGTGTGCCGGAGTATCCTCGGCGATGAGGGTCATAACCTTTGCGGCCCTACCCGTGGGAGCGAGCAATATAGGTTTGATTTTCAGCTCCTTGAGCACCTTCACGAAGGCTGCGATAAGAGTTGTTTTTCCGGTTCCGGCGTAGCCATTGAGAATGTAGATACGCTCAAAATCGTCGTCGGAAATCCACTCCGCAAGAGAATCTATAATTTTTTTCTGCCCCAGAGTTGGAGTAAACGCAAATTTGTCGTAAATTTGGGACGCAATGTGCTCCTTAAGCATAATTGTACTTTTTTGATGCTACAAACTTAATAACAAAAATAGAAATGAAAAAGACTATTATCCAAATCCTTCTCGCAGTTGTAATGGTGGCTATGGCCTACCTGCTCTACGACAGCATCATGTCGCCCGTGCGCTTCGACAAAACCCGTATCGCACGCGAGAAAGCAGTAATCGAGCGTATCACCGACATCCGTTCGGCACAGCGTGGTTTCAAACAGGTGAACGGCCGCTACACCGGCTCGTTTGACACCCTCATCAACTTTGTGCTCACCGCAGAGATGGAGTTTGAGCGTCAGCTCGTTTCGTCGGACGACTCCGTAGGTCTGGCAAAACTTAAAAAGGCTCGCAAGAAAAATATCGAGAAATTCACCGTTAAGGCTATTGATACCGTATTCGGCGCAAAGAAACTGACCCCCGAGCAGGTTGAGCAGCTCCGCTTCATCCCCAACTCGGCAGCCAGCAACGAGGGTACTCCAAAGGAGTTCATCATGGGCGCAGGCAGCGTAATGGTAGGTAATGTGAGCGTGCCCGTATTTGAGGCTAAGGCTCCCTACAAGAGCTTCCTCCTCGATCAGGACGAGCAGCTGCTTATCAACCTTATCGACGAGCAGAAGAATGTCCTCTACCGTTACCCCGGTATCAAAGTGGGCGACCTGAATCAGGCAACCAACGATGCAGGTAACTGGGAGTAGGCATAAACAAAACCGCAAAACAAGATTGTCCATTCGCATCCCGAGTGGACAATCTTTGCATTGTGCGGGTACCATCCCCAACACAGAGGAGCATGACAGTGTGGAGGTGGTCTACTGTGGCCCCGTGGTTGTGCCCTACCCTGCGGAGGCCGAGGGAGTGCTCTGCATGGAGGAGATGGTGGCAACCCATGGAGTGGCCGTGGGCGAAGGGCGCAAGGTAATCACCACCCATCCCGAGGGGGCTGTGGCCTATGCCATCGTGTTAGATAGGGAGGATGCCGAACTTATCGAACAGTGGCGAAGAGAGGGGTTGGAGGTGAGCATAACCACCCCACTGGAGGGTGTTGCGATGGCGGCCATTGTTGCCCGCAAAAGGGATAAAAATGTTATCCTCGAGCCCGAGGGAGGATGCGTTGCCGTGGCCTATGCCGAACGCCACCGCCTGCTCTACGCCGAGAGCTTACCCATCGGCAGCGACGAGGAGTTTGTGAACCTTCTGGCGCTGCTGAACAAGGATTTCGACCTCCTGAAGGCACAATTCTCCCTGAGGGGTGCGGAGGCCAAGAGATATGCCAAGATTGTGAAACGATACTTCCGACGCGTGGAGTGCCAAAAGTAGGCGCGCCGAGAGTCGGAGGGAGAAGAAAGATAAAAAGCGAATATGCGTATTATTAGCGGTAAATATCGTGGTAGGACCATCGTGCCTCCCAAAAACCTGAGGGCTCGCCCTACAACCGATTTCGCCAAGGAGAACCTCTTTAATGTCTTGGGCAACCTTGTGGATTTCGAGGAGATTGATGTGTTGGACCTCTTTTCCGGCACCGGCTCCATCAGCTATGAGTTTTGCTCGAGGGGCGCCCATAGTGTGACCAGCGTGGAGGTAAACCCTGTGCACAATGCCTTCATCCGCAAGACCGCCAAGGAGCTGGGCTTTGCGAACCTCTATGCCACCCACGCGAATGTATTTCTCTATCTGAAGAGCTGTGGCAAGCAGTTTGATGTGATATTTTCGGATGCGCCCTACGATTTGGAGGGTAGCGAGGAGGTCATCGAGCTGGTGTTGTCGAGGGATTTGCTCAAGGAGGATGGTTTTTTGATTTTTGAGCACTCGAAGGACAAGAAATTTGAAACCCACCCTAACTTCTGGCAATCACGCAGTTACGGTAGTGTGCAGTTTTCGTTCTTCAAAAAAGTGTAAAAAAATGCAAAAAAAGTAGTCTAAGAATTTGCAGATACAAAAATTTGTACTACTTTTGTACCGCAATCAGAAACACGGTGTGGTAGTTCAGCTGGTTAGAATGCCTGCCTGTCACGCAGGAGGTCGCGAGTTCGAGTCTCGTCCATACCGCAAACCACAAAAGGAGTCCGAAAGGACTCCTTTTGTGGTTTTATTGTATCGGCCATGAGAGGTGAGAACTCGCGACCGACTAAGCCCCTCCTTTCCCAAAGGAGGGGTTTGGGGAGGAATGTAAACTTGCTGCGAGTAATGGCCCGCACGCAGTGCGGGCTCGAGTCTCGTCCATACCGCAAAACAAGAAACGGATACCTAATCAGGTATCCGTTTTTGTTTTATGTCCGTGGGTGAAGTTCTCGAACTCGCGACGGACGAACTCGCACCTTTGAGTTGGGGTAGAGAATAGCGGCATATCGCACTCCGAATTTGCATTTATCGCCGCAAATCCATAACTGTGAGGAGATAAATCATCACTTCTATGAAAAGATTGGGAGCCTATATTTGCATATTATTTTCGGTGGCTGTAGCCGCCTTCATCGTCATCAACCGTTTCGACCACCGCGACTATGTGAGTTACACCGACACCTTCGATGCTGAGGATGTCACCCTATTTT
>JAGBZI010000040.1 GCA_017628305.1 Tidjanibacter sp. | reverse complement strand
TATTGCGATTGGCTAAAACAATTCAAAACAACACATAAACAACAAACAACAAACTTTTTTAAACATTTACTACTATGAAAAAATTATTTGCAATTGCAGCCGTGGTAGCCGTTGCGCTCACCAGCTGTGTGAAGAACGAGGTTATCGAGCCCGCCGGCGAGATCACTTTCAAGAACTTTGCTCTTAGCGAGAACACCCGTGCAGAGGCTTTCTCCACTGACAAAACCTTTGAGTGCTTTGCTATCTACGAGGGCGAGGACGGTAGCCGTCGTCACTTCTGGGCAAGCGGTGCTGCAGAGACCATTGCGTACGATGGTACTAATTGGGCAAATGTAGAGGGTAAGTACTATTGGCCCAAAGATGGTAACCTCGATTTCTATGCTTACTACACTGACAAGGACATCCACAGCAAAATCGTAGGTAACACCACCGAGGCTCTGGGTATGACCATTGCTAACCTCACTATCGACGAGGCTCAGGGTCTTCTCATCGCTGACCCCGCAAAAGACCTCGATAGGAACGATGTGCCCATCATCTTCCGCCACACCACCTCGCGCCTTGGTTTCTACTTTGCAAATGCTAATGTAAACGGTGCCAACAGTTTCCACCTGACCATCAATAGCATCGAGGTTGACCAGCTCAACAAGTTTGCTAACTACAACGAGACTGACAAGTGGACTGCAAACACTCCCGAGGACAAACAGATTCTCGCAGCTAACTATATTGTTACTGACGAGTCGATTGTTGCTGGTACAACTAAAGCAGCTGCTCAGGTAGAGCTCTTCCCCCAGGCAGAGACCGTTATCACCATCAAGTACACCGTTGTTGACAACAACAACTTCAAGTACACCGGTACCTATGTAATCAATCCCACCGACACCGCTTGGGCAACTGAGGCAAACAAATGGATTGCTAACAACGACTACCACTACAACCTCACCTTCTACTTCAAGGCTCACGATGACAATGGTGATGGTGACACTAATGATCCCGGCGAGGACTATGAGATCCACTTCGTACCTACCGTTGAGGAGTGGACCGTTCAGACCCACGAAATCTATGACGAGAGGCAGTAGTTTTTGCCACATTGTTTGACAACATTTTTTCATGCGTTTAGCTTAGGGGAGGGTGATACCTCCCCCAAGCACTATGGTTGTTGCGAAGAGCAACACAACTAACAACATCCAATCAGAGTGAAGAAAGCGCTACATACTCTTTGGGCAGTGGTCGCCTCCGCGGCGCTCCTCACAGGCTGTGTGCTCGGTCATAACCAACAGACCGACGAGCCCGTGGAGCTCCGTTGCCGTGCTATCATGAGCCTCAATACACGAGCCCAAGCCTTCGACAAGAGTTTCCCCGTCGATGCCGACCTCGGTGTGTGGGCCTTCGCTCTCCCAAGAGAAAAAGAGTGGGAGATTTTCCAGCCCGATGCAGAAAAACTCGCCGCAAACATCCGCATGGAGCACAACGAAGCCCTCTGGGTGCCACAAACACCCCTCTTGTGGGACTATGACAAGCAGCTCACCCTCATAGCCTACTCGCCCTTTGAGGTGCAGGCCTCCTACTCCCCGCTGCACGGCATCGTCTTCGACATCTACGACACCGAGGAGAGCCCCAACACCCCACTCCTCTACACCGACTTCGTGGCCGACCAAAGGGTCGAGCTCAACCGCGCGGGAGTAACCCTCCCCTTCTACCACGCACTCAGCAAGGTGGATGTGAAAATCAGAACCGTGCTCACCAACGACAACGCTGTGGTGGTGAAGAAAATCTACCTCGAGCAGATTCACACAGAGGGCACATTCTTCAGCCACCCAACACCCGAGTGGGTGACAACCTCCGGCCGCAAGGATGTGACACTCTACGAGGACGAGGGCGGGTGGTCGCTCCCCGCTAATAACGACACCACAATGGAGGAGTCCGCACGACTTGTGATGCCCCAGAGTGGCGCAACACGACTCGTCGTGGTGGCCGATGTGCTCCGCGCAGGTATGTACTACCCCAATCAGGAGTTCGTAACCGACCAGATAAAAATCTTCTGGGAGCCCGGAAAGTACTACACCTACTCGCTCATCATCACCCACGACAGCCTATGGCACGAAGAACCTTCACCCGAAGACCACAGGTAAACAAACAGCGCGAAGAAACTCGGATAAAACAATAGAGGGTCCCAATGTGGGGCCCTCTATTATAAATATAGGTATCAGCCTACCTCTCTGCCATGAAGGCCTCCACCTCCTCCACAGTGATGGGGATGTGTTTGCCCTCGCCGAGCATCATGTTGCCATCCTCGGTAATCAGCAGGTCGTCCTCCAAGCGGATGCCGCCAAACTCATAGAAGCGACCCAGCTTGTCGTAGTTGATGAACTCCTTGCACTTACCCTCGCCCTTCCACTGCTCGATGAGCGCAGGAATGAAGTAGATGCCGGGCTCGTCGGTCAGCACTGTGCCGGGGCGCAAACGCCAGCGACTACGCATAATGCAGGTGTCAACCTCCTCCGCACGGGCCACAATCTTCGAGAAGTCCCTCATGCCCCTCTCGCCCATGGCCTCGCAGTCGTGAACATCCATACCAAGGCCGTGGCCCAAACCGTGGGGCATGAAGAGGCCCACAGCACCCGCTGCTACAGCCTCGTCGGCATTGCCCTTCATGAGGCCCACACCAATAAGACCCTCCGCCAAACTCTTCAGGGCCACATTGTGGAGGTTCATATACTGGCCGGGGCGGGCAACCTTCAGCACCTCGTCGTGAGCCGAAAGCACGATGTTGTAGATATCCCTCTGCTCGGGGGTGAACTTGCCACTCACAGGGAAGGTGCGGGTGTGGTCCGAACAGTAGTTGTTGACACTCTCGCCACCGGCATCCACCAAGAGCAGTCGGCCATTGGTGCAGATACCGTCGTGCGAGTGGTTGTGGAGAGTCTCGCCGTGCTGCGACACGATGGAGTGGAACGACACGCCCTCGCCATACTGGTGGGTAACACCCTCCATGGCACCCGCAATCACGCGCTCCGACACACCCTCACGGGTGAGGCGCATGGCGGTGGTGTGCATGTCGTAGCCAATCTGGAAGGCCCTCTGGAGCTCCTCAATCTCCTCGGCACTCTTCTCCTCGCGCATGGCTGCCACATTGATAATCAGGTCGGCCGAGCAGTGTGCATAGTGCTCGGTGGTCTTGATGCCTGTCAGCTGGCTCATGAGCAAGACGCCCTCGCCGCGGTAGGGCACAAGGTAGTGCACCTTGCGACCGCTGCGAATGGCAGCCTGAATGTGGTCGCGTGCTGCAGCAAAGGGGGCGGTGTTTGCCACACCCACCGAGGCACCCAACTCGCTCACCGAGGGCTGGGGACCCATCCAGATGATGTCGTCCACAGTGTAGTCGTTGCCGAAGAGCCAATCCTGCTCGTTGTCGAGGTCGATGACACCCACCAAGTCGGCATTCTGGAGGCCGAAGAAGTAGAGGAATGTGCTGTCCTGACGGAAAGCGTAGGCGTTGTCGAAATAGTTGCGAGGAGCCTCGCTGTTGCCGGGGAGGACAACAATGCCACCCTTGGGCATGCGGCGTCGCAGTTCGTTGCGTCGCTCGATGTAGGTCTGTTTTGCAAACATGTTGTGTAAGGTATTTAGTTTTAGTTTTGCTTTGCGCGCGGTAATTTGGTGTAAAGTTACAAAAAAAGAGCAAACAAAAAAAGGAGAAGCAATTTGCTTCTCCTTTTTCAGTACCCAGAGCCGGGGTCGAACCGGCACAGGGGTTAACCTATTGGTGTTTGAGACCAACGCGTCTACCGATTCCGCCATCTGGGCTTGGCCTTTGCTCTCAATGAGCGCACAAAGATACAAAGAAAATTCATAATTCAAAATCCAAAGCTCAAAATTACGGGCAGAAGCCTCGTTTTATCCCCGTAATTCGACTCTCTACCACACATGGATGTTGCTCGACAAAACAGGCTCCACGCCTGCATATCCCCACTCCTTGCCCGTTGCCCCTAATGGAGTTTGGCCCCTATCAGCTCCAGAAACTCCTGACGAGTTTCGTGGTGGTTGAGGAAGGCGCCACTGAAGGCCGAGGTGGTGGTAATGGAGTTTTGCTTCTGCACACCCCTCATCTGCATACACATGTGGGCAGCCTCGATGACCACAGCAACACCCAATGGATTGAGGGTCTCCTGTATGCAATCCCTAATTTCCATGGTCAGGCGCTCCTGCACCTGCAGGCGGCGCGCAAAGCTCTCCACACAGCGGGGAATCTTCGACAGACCAACAATCTGCCCATTGGGAATGTAGGCGATGTGTGCCTTGCCATAGAAGGGAAGCATGTGGTGCTCGCAGAGCGAGTAGAGCTCAATATCCTTCACGATAACCATCTGGCGGTAGTCCTCCTTGAATATGGCGCTACGCAGAATCTCTGCGGGCTCCTCGGCGTAGCCCTTGGTGAGAAACTGCATACATTTGGCCACCCTCTCGGGGGTTTTCAGGAGTCCTTCGCGCTCCACATCCTCGCCCAGCAGTTCGAGGATTGCGTGGTAGTGCTCCATGAGCTTGGCGGTCACCTCGGGGTCGTATATCTCTTCTCTTTTGTACATATCTCGTAGTAGTTTTTGTGTGGTTACTTAGTTGTAGTTTTCTCTCTGGGGGCACCGAGCACCACCGTTTCGAGCGAGTCGCCACGGAGAGTGAGCACCTCGGCTCTTTGGCGGAGGGTGTCGCCCACGAGGGTCAGGCTGTCGGCCTTTCGTGTGAGCTTTTCGGCCTCCGCAAGGTTTTTGGCGTGGGCCACAGCTCGCAGCGAGTCGTTGCGATACCATTTCTTGGCGGCTGCCGTGTGGAGTTTCTCGCTCTTGGCAAGCAGCTTTTTCACCTCTTTGGCCACCTCATCAGCCCTGCCGGTGAGGCTATCTGCCCTCCCTTTGAGCAGGGTTGCTTCGGCCAAGTCGAGCGAGTCGATAGCCACCCACACGGTGTCGTGGGGCAGTCGCGGGGGCTTGGCGTCGAGGTAGCCGCGGGCTCGTATAGTGTCGTTGTCCATGATGCCGGGGCGGAACCTCATGAGGGAGTCCATGTGTGCGAGGGCCTCATCGACGGGTGGGAGGTAGACCACACGGATGGAGTCGAAGATGATGTAGGGCTCATCCTCGCGTTTGGCATAGTCGGCCAGCGAGAGCACATAGGTTGTGGAGCCCTTCTTGGGGAAGATGGTTGTGGTGTAGCTCTTGCGCACATAGCGTGTGAGGTTGTTGCGCATGATGTAGTTGCGCTCGCCTTGGGCGTCATATACGGCGTGGTTAGACTGAAGGCGCAGGTTTTTGTCGAGCGAGTCGATGAGGTAGTTGTAGCTCACAATGTATTCACCCTCGTCGCGCACGGGGATGGTGAGCTTCAGGCGTGTTGTATCCTTGAACCTCGTAACCTTCACCCGCTCCACAAAGAGCACCTCCTTGCGGAGCATCGACTTGGCAAGCGAGTCCACATAGCGCAACTCGCGGAGTTTGCGTTCGTAGCCCGAGGAGAGTCCTTCGAGGTTTTTGATGGCTGCCTCCACGATGTCGCTGTAGCGTGCGCTCTTGCGTTTTTGGAAGTTGGCGAGGGTGTTGAAGAAGTCGTCCTGCGAGTAGCCATAGCGAACCAAGATGGGGGTGTAGATGTCGAGGCTGTCGGTTGCCACCTTTTCGGTTGCGGCATAGGCGTTGGCGAGGAACATCTCGCGAGTGATACGCTCGAGGTCGTCGTCGGGGATGATGGTCTTCTTGGAGCATCCCACAGCGAGGAGTGCGCCACAGAGCAGCAGGAGTATATGTCTAAATGCGTGCTTCATTGGGTTTGCTTACTCTCGGCACCATCCGAGAGATTGTGAAATTTGTTAACAACCATGTGACAGCCATCACAGCCACCACAATACCTATGATGTCACCTGCGGCAATCTCCACAGGGTAGTTCTCCACAAGGAAGGTCGAGCCGGGCATCTTCACCACGCCAAAGCATATCTGCACCAAGCATACGACCACGCCGCCAAGTACGCCGCCCACCACTCCGCGACCACCGATAAAGAGGCCGGCAAGGGTGAAGACGCGGGCCACAAAGCTCCTGCGAGCCCCCATGGAGTAGAGTGTGGCGATGTCGTTCTGCTTCTCGCCGACGAGCATCACCAGCGACCCCACGATGGTGGCAGCAGCGATGATGGTCACCAGCAGCAGGATGAAGAATATGGCCCACTTTTCGGCCTTAGTGGCCTTGTAGACCGCCTCGTTGAGCTCGTAGCGACTCTTCACACTGAAGTCGTCGCCCACCGCGGCCTGCAGATTGCGCTTCACACGGGAGAGTTTGGCCCCCTCCTCGGCATCCACCACCACCCCCGAGAGGCGACCCTCGAGCGAGAGTAGCTCTTGTGCCCAGTCGAGCGAGGTGAAGATGTGGCTCCCGAGCGAGGTTGTGCCCTCGCCGAGGGTTCCGGCATGGCGCACACGCTTGCTCTTTATGGCGGCCATGGGCACGAGGGGCGAGATGTTCTCCCTCCTGAGTGCATGGAGTGTGAGCATGTCGTGGGCCGAGGGGTTCTTGGCCGAGTAGCCGTCGCCGAAGATGTTGTCGATATCCCTGCCCACCACAGCTCTTCGGAAGTCGCCGTGGGTGAGCTTCCACTCGCCATACCACATCACCTCGGGTGATGAGAGGGGCACAACATCGGTGTAGTTGCCTCCCACACCCCTCAGCGTGGCCACCATCTGTCGCCCTCTGTATTCAGCCATCACACTCTCCTCCACATAGGGCGAGGCAGCCACAACGCCCTCCACAGCCACTATGCCCTCCATGTTGAGCGACTCCGCCTCAAAGCTCTTTCCTCGGGCGGGTGCCACCACCAAATCGGGCTCGGTGGTGTTGGTTATCTGTTGCAGCAACCCGTCGAAGCCGTTGTAGACCGACATGAGTATCACCATGGCTGCCACAGCTACCCCTATGGCCACAGAGCTCACAGTCGCCGTGGTGTTAATCACCGAGAGCGACCTTGCCGAGCGTAGATAGCGGCGGGCGAAGAGTAGCGCGAGGTTTTTCATGGTGCGTGGGGTGTCGATTGCGGTGTGTGTGCTACCGACCGTCTGGGCGCGAGCTACTACTTCTTGAGCAGGTTGTCGATATTCTCGATATACTCCAGCGAGTCGTCGAGGAAGAAGTTGATTTCGGGCACCACCCTCAGCTGGTTGCGCATCCTTTCGCCCAGCAGTCGGCGTATTTTCCACTTGTCGGCCTCGATGCGTGCCATCACCTCCTCGTGCTTCGCAAAGGGGAAGATGCTCAGGTAGATGCGTGCATTCTCCAAGTCGGGACTAACCCTCACGGTTGTCACCGACACAATGACGCCCCTCACCATCTCGGCACACTCCCTCAGGAAGAGCTCGCTTATGTCTTTCTGAATCTGTCGGGCAACCTTCAGCTGCCTTGTCGACTCACCAAATGTGTTCTCCATATTTTTGTGTATTCTCTATATGTGTGTAACTCTTTGTGTTTGTGTCCATTATTTCACCTCGATAGTGGAGCCTCCCTCGGAGAGTATGGTGCCGCTGGGGAGCAGCTCCCTGCGCGCCTCTCGTGCTGCTCTGCGCTGTGCGGGGCTCATGGCAATCCATCCGGAGTGGTCAAAGCGGTAGGCCACACCGAGGCTGAGGTTGATGTTGTCGAGTGGCGAGCGCAGGAATTGGGTTCCGAGGTAGATGGTTTTGCGCTTCACGATGTCGGAGTAGCCGAAGTAGTACCTCGCCTCCAGCATCACCTCTATCCTCTCGAAGTTCCAGCCGCCACCGAGGCCCACCACAAGGCCGTAGCCCCAGCGGTTGTCCCTCACGGTCTGCCACTCATAGTCGATATTCTCACGCTCACCCGTAACATTGTCGATGTAGTACTCTATGGAGCCCGCATCGAGGTTGTAGGAGAGGGTGGCGCCCGCATTGAGGAAGAGCCTCAGCCTCTCCTCGAAGAGGAACATGTGGGGCTGCCACATCACGGGGACAACGATGGAGTTCATGTGGCGACCATAGGTGAAGCGCTTGGTGTTCCTGTCGAGCGCAGCATACTGGAAACCTCTCTGGAGCAGCTCCAGCTCCACACAGACGCCTCCCGTGTACCTGTCGTAGAGGTAGGCGCTCTCCTCGCCGCCACCGTAGTAGACCCAGTAGAAACCGCCGTTCATCTTGCCCCATACGGGGGGTGAGGTCCAGTGGGGATAGAGCCTCACATCGCCTTCGCCCCAACCGCCCTTCACGCCAAAGTATTGCCTCTGGGCAGAGAGGGTGCCTGTGGCTGCAAGGGTCACAAGGGCCAATGCTACCAATATGTTTGCAATCTTTCTCATGCTTTTCGTTCTCTTTGTTTGTTCTCTTTCCCGAGCGTGTGCTACCACCTGTTGGTGTTGCCCGAGGCGCCACCTATGGAGTTTACGGCCCCCTTCATGGAGCTCATGCCCGAGGCGAAGCCGCCCAAGCCACCCTTCTGCTCCTGCTCGCGCTTGAGGGCCTCCTGACGCTTCTTCTCCCTATCCTCCAAAATCTTCTTGAGCCTTACAGCCTCGGTCTTGCGCAACTGCTCGTTGATGCTCTCGAAGGTTATCGGCTTGAAGATGTTGTCGGCACTTGCCGCAATCTCTATCTCCCAGTTGGCCTTCACCTCCAATATCTCCTCGCCCTTGTCGTCCACATAGGGCTCTGTGCGTTCGGGCTGGCGGCGTTCGATGAGGTTGCCGGTATCCCAGCGGCCGTTGGCATTGAGGTCCTCGAGCATGCTGATGCGCACCTTGCCCGGGGCTACATAGTTGAAGGTGTGGCGACCGCGGGTGGCACCCTTTATCTCGTCGATAGTCTTGCCGCTCTCGTTCTTCAGGTAGATGACATAGTGGGCACCATCTCTACCGCCCGTGAGGTTCACTATCACCTTGCCAAACTTTTCGGGGTCCATGGTGGTGTAGTCCGAGCGGAGGGTGTCGTTGGCCTCGCCTGCCACATTGCGGAAGGTGCCGGCGGGAATCATCAGCTTATACTTCTTCTTGGGGCTCCAGTCTGCCTTCAGGTGCCAAACCTTCATGTCGACACTATCCCTGAAGAGCTCATAGGGCACCGTGGGGAACTCCGAGACATCCTCGGCAATCTGCTCCACACCCCTCTTTTGAGCCTCCTTGGCCTTGGCGTCGGCAATCTTCTTCTCCTCCTCGGCCGATAGTGCGTCGCCCGCCACTCGGAGGTCTATGGCGGTGGTGTCGACAGCCACCAGAGGCATCGCAAAGGTGAAGGTGAGGGTGCGCTCGGGGTTGAACTCCCCCTTGGTCATGGTCACCGAGAAGGGGTTGGGCTTCACGGGAGGAACATACTCCACACTATCCTTGAGTGCCTGCTCCATCTTCTTCTCCTCCTCTTCGCGCGCCTTCTTCTCCTCCTTGCTCTCGATGTATTTCCAGAAGAGCTCAAGTTTGGCGGTGTCGGGTACGAGGTTGTTCACCGAGTCGTGCTTCATGTAGACAACTCGTCCTCGGAGGGTGTCGGCCAACCTCTCGGCGGGCACATTGAGCCAGAAGTTCACCGTGTCTTTTCCACGGGTCACATACTCGGTGACAATCTCCTCGGCGGCGATGCTGTCAATCGAGAAGTCGAGAATTTCGGGGTTGGGGGCTCCGAAGTAGAGGGTCACCCTATGTTGTTGGTCGCGTTTCGACTCGGCCAGCGTTTGGCGCTTAAACCGAGTGTCGGTAAACATCTTGAAGTAGAGCTGAGGCTCGCCTGTGAGGTAGTGGCGCGTGGTGTCGTGCCACACGCGGAAGTCGTGCTCATAGAGGGGGTTGTGTACCGAGTCGAGGAAGCCGACCATGTCGGTCTCGGGGTCGTAGGTGAAGTTGTTGTTTTTGTCCTCGATGGCGTAGATTTTATAGTCGATAGGCTTGAGGTTCTGGGCGACGAAGATGCCGTTGGAGGCGGCGCGGGCCACCGCTGCGGGCTTGTACTTCAGCAGTATCGAGTCGTACTCGGGGATGGAGTCCACCTCGGCGGGGTAGAAGAATATGAGCGATTTGCTCACACTATCACCCTTGCTGGCGCTCACCGTGTAGCCACTCATCACCATCGAGTCGATGGTGGAGCCGGTGGAGAGTACATAGCGGAAGTCGTTGAGCTTGTTGCCCTCGTTGTTGTCGGCAATTGCGCCGCCAAAGTTGAGAGCATAGGTTTGGTTGGCGTCGAGGGTGTCGAGGATTTCGATGCGTATTCCTCGGCCATTGGTGGTCACCTTGGGGGTTTTCTTCATCATGGGTGAGGTGAAAAACTCTTTTTGGAGGTCTTTCAGCTGCACATACTCATCGAAGCCGATGTAGATGACATTGCCGGTGAAGTTGGTTGTGTTGAATGCGGGTGCGGCGCTTACGATGATTGGGGGGAGCGAGTCTTTGGGGCCTCCCTGAGGCGCCGAAATGTTGGCACAACGCCACAGCAGACTGCTGCCGAACAGAGCCACCATTGCCACCTGCAACATCCTTTTAATCAATATTTTTCCCTTCAGCTGTGTCATCCGTCTATTTTGCTTTCCGTTCTCTTTGTTCCTTACTCTCAAACCCTAAATCTCTCCCTTGGCCTCCATCTCTTCAAAGAGGGTGTGGATGGTTTTGCGCAGAATGGGGTGAACCTTCTCGGGGGCAATCTCATTGAGGGGGCGCAACACAAAGTCGCGGTCCTGAATGAGGGGGTGGGGGATTTTGAGGGTGGGGGTGTCGATAACCTCATCTTCGTAGAAGAGGATGTCGATATCAATCTTGCGAGGTGCAAACCTCTCGCCCGTCTGTGCCTTGATGGCGGCCTCCTCCTCGCGGTTGCGGCCGAGCTGCTGCTCAATCTCCATCACCTTGTCCAGCAGCTCTTCGGGGGTGAAGTCGGTGTCGAGGATGATAGCCTGATTGTAGAAGTTTTCCGAGGAGGTGAAGCCCCACGCCTTGCTCTCGTAGCTGTGTGAACAGCGCAGAATGATGCCCAACTCCTTGTTGATAGCCTGCTGTGCGCGGCGCAAAGTATCCTTCACATCGCCCACATTACCTCCGGTTATTATTATCGCTTTTGCCATAGTTTTTATTGTTGTTTTTATGGTTTTTATGTTTTAGGTTTTTTCTGTTTAGTGTGCCCTTTGTGCTATGAGCTTGCTCACTGCGAGGGCAAAGTGGCTGAAGACCATCCTTGGGTTGCCGTTTTGCCCGACATCCCTCAGGGCTCGCTCCATCTCGGCCACCAGAGCCTCCACATTGTGGTTGCCAACATAGGGTGCAAACTTCAGGCAGAACTCCCTTTCGGCTCCCCATAGGTGGCTCACACCCTCCAGCCCCGCTGTGAGCATGTAGCTCTCGCGTATGAGTCCCAACGAGTACTCCAAGAGGTTCTTTTGCCCCTCCCTGCCGAGGGCTGCCACCTGCTCGGCCCACTCGAAAAGCTCCAAGTGGCGGTTGCTGAAGGAGAGCCTCATGAGGTGGGTGAAGAGCTCGAAATTGTCGGCCGAGGCACCTCCTCCCTCACCGAGGGCTCGCCTGAGGGCCACCACCGAACCACCCGCAACCCTTGCCGCTTGAGCCGCAGCCTCGGGGGTGGCTCCCAACCTCTCCACAGCATAGCGGGCCAACTCCTCGGGCTCGATGCGACCCACGCTCACCGTCTGTGTGCGCGAGATGATGGTGTCGAGCAAATCCTCGGGGTGTTCCGAGATGAGCACAAAGAGGGTCTTCTCCCAAGGCTCCTCCAAAATCTTCAGGAGGGTGTTGGCCGACTCGCGGTTCATCCTCTCGGGGAGCCAGATGATAACGCTCTTGTTCTCCCCTTCGAAGGCTTTGAACGAGAGTTTGCGGATGATGTTGTCTGCCTCCTTTTTGGGGATTATGCCCTGTTGGTTGCTCACATCTATTGCGCCATACCAGTCGTGCTCGTTGAAGAGTGCGTCGCTGGAGGCCACCATCTCTCTCCATTCGGTGATGTAGGAGTCGGAGGTGGGGGTCTTTGTGGGGTTGATTATGGGGAAGGTGAAGTGGACATCGGGGTGGGCGAGGGCCTCGATTTGCACACACGAGGGGCACTTGCCACAGGCATCGCCACCCTCCTTGTGGGGGCAGTGGAGATACTGCACATAGGCCAAGGCCACCTGCAAGGTGCCCCAACCACACTCACCCACAAAGAGTTGAGCGTGGCTCACTCGGCCGCGGTCGATGTTGTCGCGCAGCCTGCCGAGGAGCTCTTTGTGCCCTATGACATCACTAAATTTCATTCCTTCCCAAAATTTGCTAAGGTATTAACCTACAAATATACAATCGAAAATCGAGAATTGAAAATTGGGAGTTGAAAATTGAGCCCCCCGACCACTAATCCCTCCCATCTCCAACGATTTCAACCACCAATCACAAGCCACTAAAAAAGCCCAAGGCGACACCCTTGGGCTCTGTTCTCTACTTTCCGGTGCTACCGAAACCACCGGCTCCACGGCTCGTGTCGGAGAGCTCCTCCGTGGGCTCCCACTTCACCTGTGCGTGGGCCGCCACCACCAGCTGGGCTATCCTCTCGCCATCGTTGATGGTGAAGGGCTCATTCGAGAGGTTCACGAGGATTACCTTCACCTCGCCGCGGTAGTCGGCATCAATGGTGCCGGGGGCGTTGAGGACCGTGAGTCCGTGTTTGGCAGCCAGACCACTGCGGGGCCTCACCTGCATCTCGAAGCCTGCGGGGAGCTCCACAAAGAGCCCCGTGGGCACAAGTGCGCGCTCGAGGGGGCCGAGGGTGATGGGTTCAGTGAGGTTGGCTCTCACATCCATGCCTGCCGAGAGGGGCGTTTCGTAGCGTGGCAGGTCGTGGTGCGAACGGTTTATGACTTTGACATTCATGGTTTTAGGGGGTGTGAAAAGTTTATCGTTGTATGACAATTATTTCCTGCGGAGAACGCTGCGAACGAGTGCGCCAATGCGTATCCCTTCGCGCCTGATGGCCCACAGCGCGAAGCCGCCCACAAGCAGGGTGTTGGCCACATAGTGGGGTACGGCGGGGAGGTGGGCTGTGAGGAGTGAGAGCCCCCACATGGCAGCCGCCACAACCACATAGGAGAAGATGCGGCGGAGGTCATAGGGGGTGGGGGAGTGGCGTTGCCCCAGTCGGTAGCTCACAACAACCATGGCGCACTCGCAGATGAGCCTTGCAAGGGCGGCACCGGCATAGCCGAGCGTGGGCACCAGCAGTATGTTGAAGACCACGGTGAAGAGCAAGCCTGTACCCGTAATCCAGATGGCATATTTGGTGGCTCCCGACTGCTTGTACCAGAAGGAGAGGTTGAGCACCACACCACTGAGGGCGTTGCCCACGAGCACCATCGGCAGGATGTACATACCCTCCCTGAAGTCGGGGCCCACAATGAGTGCAAAGAGGTCGGCAAAGAGGGTGATGAAGAGGAAGATGAGGAGGCTCACGATGACGAAGTATTTCATCACCTCGGCATTGGAGTTTTTGAACTCATCTTTCTTGAACTCAGCGAGGAAGAAGGGCTCGGCCGCCAAGCGGTACATCTGGGTGAAGAGCAACATCACGACGCCGATTTTCACCACTGCGCCATAGATGCCGAGTGCGGCGAGGCTCTCCTCGGCAGGCATCAGGAATTTAATCATCTGGCGGTCGATAAACTCGTTGGCGGTGCCGGCGATGCCGCTCACAAGCAGGGGTAACGAGTAGAGGAAGATGGTGCGGAGCACCCTGCCACTGAAGCGGGGCTTACCACCCTTAGAAAGCCACAGCAGGGCCACAAAGCTGAGGGCGCTGGCCACAAGGTTGGCCACAATGGCATAACCCGGGTTGGTGGGGTTGTCGAAAAGCCTAAACCATTGGGGCTGACCATTGTAGAACCACAGGCAGAGGGCGATGTTTACCACCACCGAGAACAACCTCACGGCCACATATTGGAGTGCTCGCCCCTCCTGACGAAGGCGTGCAAAGGGGATGGCTCCTGCCACATCGAAGAATATTATGAGGGCTGTGGTGGCCACATAGGGGGTGCCGCTATATCCCATGGCGGCCGAGATTGGGCCGTTGAAGGCGACCATGCCCACCAGAAACAACGAGGCGGCAAGAAGTACTGCACCCCAAGTGGAGCCATACACCTTGGACCTCTCCTCCGTTGTGGAGGCCTTGGCAGCAAAGCGGAAGTAGCCGCTCTCCATGCCGAGCGTCAGCACCACGAGGGCAAAGGGTATGAGGGCATAGATGTCGGTGATGACACCATACTCGGCGGGGCTCATAATGCGGGTGTAGTAGGGCACCAAGAGGTAGTTCAGCAGGCGTGCGACGACGCTGCTGATGCCGTAGATTGCTACTTGTCCTGCGAGTTTCGAGAGGTTTGCGGCCATTGTGTTTGTTGTGGTGTTGGGCTCTTATTTGCGACCCGCCTCGCCCGAGAGTAGGCCGCATGCAGCCTTGATATCCTCTCCTCGCGATGCGCGGATGGTGGTCATTATACCCTTGTGGGTGAGGGTGTCGCGGAAGCGTATCATCTTCTCGCCATCGGGGCTCACATAGGGTGAGTCGGGGATGGCGTGGAAGCGTATGAGGTTGATGCGGCACTTCAGGCCGTCGAGCAGTCGGCACAGCTCCTTGATGTGCTCGGGCGAGTCGTTGGTATCCTTCAGCACGATGTACTCAAAACTCACCCTGCGCTGGTGGCTGAAGTCATACTCCTTGAGCAGTGCCACCACATCCCTGATGGGGAACGCCTTCTCCACAGGCATAATCTCCCTGCGCTGGTCGCTGAAGGGGTTGTGGAGCGATACAGCAAGGTGGACCTGTGACTCTTCGAGGAAGCGGCGCAGGTTGGGGATGACGCCCACCGTGGAGAGGGTAATCCTTGTGGGGCTCCAGCCGAAACCCCACGCCGAGGTCATCACCTCCAGCGCACGCATAACATTGTCGGGGTTGTCGAGTGGCTCGCCCATGCCCATCAGCACCACATTGGTAATCTTCTCGCGCTCGGGGAGCGAGCATATCTGGTTGAGGATTTCGGCCACTGTGAGGTCGCCGTGGTAGCCGCCACGACCCGTGAAACAGAACTTGCAACCCATCTTACATCCCGCCTGAGAGGAGATGCAGAGTGTCGCACGCTCGCCGTCGGGTATGTAGGCGCTCTCGATACGGAGGCCACCACCCACCACAAAGATATACTTCTTGGTGCCGTCGCTGCTCTCGGCCACACTCACAGGGTCGCTGAGCCCCAGTGTGTAGCGTTCGGCGAGGGCTGCACGGCCCGCCTTGGAGAGGTTGGTCATCTCATCGAACGACCTCGCCCCCTTTTTGTATATCCATTCGGCGAGCTGGGTGGCTGCAAACTTAGGCAACCCCACCGAGAGGGCCACCTCTCGGAGCTCCTCCATATTTTTTCCTAAAAGCGTCTCCATAGTGCAAAGATATGGATTTAACCCGATTTTTGCGAATTTCGCCCGAAAACTATTTAACGGTTTGCCCATGGGGCCATTACTCCACCCCAACGAGGGGTGTGTGGAGATAGTAAGAGTTGCCCCAAAAAATGAGTGGGGTCCACCTCTCGGTTAGGACCCCACTCCCCTTTCACCACTAAACAAAAGCTTTCTGTGAAATTGTACCTTATGTTCGTTGTGTAGCGTTGTGACTCTCCCCACCGCCACCAATCAAACCTTCACATTCCTCCCTAAATCCCTCCTTTGCAAAAGGCGGGACTTGGTTGCTCGGCGCCAAGGCCGAGCAATATGGCTTTCTGTGAAATTGTATCGTCGGTTCGTTGCGTAGCGTTGGAATATTCCCCACCGCCACCAATCAAACTTTCACATTCCTCCCTAAATCCCTCCTTTGCAAAAGGCGGGACTTGGTTGCTCGGCGTCAAGGCCGAGCAATAGGGCATTCTGTGAAATTGTATCGTCGGTTCGTTGCGTAGCGTCGGGACTCTCCCCACCGCCACCGTTATTGCAATACCCTATTCCTTGTTTTTCAGCGCAGTTGCCACCTCGTCGATGCTGCGAGTGATATCCACCTCCACGGTGCCATCACCATTGAGCAGCAGCATAAAGGGTGCGGCTGTGGTGTCGAAATAGGCCTCGTCAAGAGCTCCAAAGGGGGCGCAAAACAGCCGCCATGGCG
>JAGBZI010000039.1 GCA_017628305.1 Tidjanibacter sp. | reverse complement strand
GTGCCGTCAAATTTCAGCTCGCATACGAACTCTGTGGGCCCCTCTTCGCGCTCCACACGACCCACGAACTCGCGCAGTTCGTCGAGTGAGTAGGTGTTGCCGAGCGAGAGCATGGGATAGCGGTGGGCCACGGAGTCGAAAGTGTTGAGTTTGAGGTCGCTACCCACGCGCTGAGTGGGCGAGTTGGGGTCGAAGAATTGGGGATATTGCGCCTCGAGGTCGGCGAGTTCGCGGAGTAGCGCATCGAACTCGTAGTCGCTCACCACGGGTGCTGCCTCGACATAGTAGAGGTAGTTGTAGTGGTTGATTATGTTTCGCAGTTGTTCTATTCGTTGTTTCATAAAATGGGCCATTTCGACAATGTAAAGATAGGTATTTTGGCGGAGAAAAATGGTCATTGCGTGGAGGAATTTTCGGTCAAAAACAAAAAAGTTATTAACAACCGCACCGAATAAGGAAATTTGCCTTATAATTGCAAAAATTTTTCGACGATAAAACAAAAAAAGGATATGAGCACAGACAACAAAAAGCGCTCCGTAGTGAGCTATGCCAACCTTGCACCCGAGTTGCAGGAGGAGCTTAAACGCCTCTACCCCGCCGGTTTTGGCGATGTAATGATGCGAATTGAGAAACCCAATGGTGAGTTTTTCTATGTTGTTCCCTTCGAGACCGAGGAGGTGAGCTATATGGTGAAGGTAGCGGTGAAGATTGACGACCACATCGAGGATGAGGAGGATAAGGACTACTACACCGACGACCTGAAGGGTGCTGACGAGTTTGCCGACAGCGAGGAGGACGAGGATATCGACAACCTCCGCGACGAGATTTAGACGCCGCCCGAGGCGAACGGATTTCAGCCCGCTCCATTTATGGACAGAGAGCCTTGCTTTTAGCAAGGCTTTTTTTGTTGGGGTAGCGAAGGCAAAAAGAGGTTGTGGCGGCTCAAATTTGCATTTTGGATTTTGAATTTTGGATTTAATATGGTAATTTTGCGCCCGATTTACGCGTACCTATATATATAAACAAACCAAATATCAAACACTCAATTAATTAACAAATGAAAAAAACTTACATGGAGCCTGCAATCTACATCGAGAATGTAGTTGTGGAGAATGGAATTGCTGCCAGTGTATGGGGCAATGTTGGTGAGCCCGGTCAGTCGGGTGACTACTATGATTATGAGGACGAACTTTAATTGACTGCTGCGACGATGAAGAAATTTATGAAATCTTTGATGCTCGTTGCAGTAGCTGCAATGGGCCTCACTGCCTGCCAGAACGACATTAATGAGCAGGTGAACGCCGCTAAGGGCGAGGTTACTGTTACTTTCATTGCCAACTCGGCCGATGCTACCCGTACTTCGGTATCGATCGACGATGACAAGAATGTTACTTTTGCTTGGGACGAGGAGGAGAGCTTTGTAGTTCTCGAGAGCATCGACGGTGCTGCTCCCACTCAGGCTTTGAGCGTTGATTTTGAGAATGTTGACGGCTTGGCCGAGATTTCCGCCACTTTCGAGGAGAACTTTGATGGCCTCGAGTACGACTATGTAGCTGTTTATCCCGCTACCGCTTGGGCAGAGAGCAACACCACCCTCACTGAGGCTGAGCTTATCATCCCTGCCGAGCAGACTATGGCTGCTGCATCGTATGACCCTGCTGCCGACCTCATGATTTCGAAGCTGCTTACTCTCGATATTCAGCCCTCCAACGAGGCTTTCGAGATGGAGTTCCAGCGCCTCGTGGCTGTTGGTAAGATTACCGTTAACGGCATTCCTGCTGGCGAGGTTATGAAGAGCGTTGAGTTTGCTGCCGAGGGTGTAACCCTTGCAGGTAGCGTTGTTGTTGACCTTGTTAACGCCGAGATTGGCGAGGCTAAGACTTCGAGCAACAGCGTGGTTGTTAACACCACCAACGCAACCTCCAACGAGGTATACTTCACCTGTATGCCCGCTACCCTTAAGCCCGAGACCGAATACACCATCATCGTTACCACCGACAAGGGTGCTTACATCAAGACCGGCACCATCACAAAGGCACTTGAGTTCAAGGCCGGCGATGTAACCGGTTTCAAGGCTAACATGACCGACGCAACCAAGAGTGAGTGGCAGCTCGTTAAGAATGCAGAGGAGCTCGAGGCCGGCGACATCGTTATCATCGCTGCCAAGGGTGCCAACTCTGCAATGAGCACTGACCAGAAGAACAACAACCGTGGCGCTGCCGACATCAACAAAGTTGGTGACTTCCTTGCAGAGCCCAGCGCAACTGTTCAGCAGTTCACCCTCGTAAACGGTACCAAGGAGAACACCTTCGCATTCTACGACCGTGGCCTCAAGGGGTACCTCTACGCTGCTTCGTCTTCCTCCAACCACTTGAAGAGTCAGAATACAATTGACGACAATGGTTCGTGGGCAATCACCATTGCCAACACCGGCGTTGCCACCGTTAAGGCTCAGGGCACCTTCACTCACAACTGGATGAGGTTTAATGACGCCAACTTCCAAGACAGTGGTTTGCTCTTCAGCTGCTACACTACTGGCCAGAAAGACATCTGCATCTACAAATATCTGAGCGGCAAGGGTGTAATTCCCGTGTCCATCAAGGCAGACAATATCACCATCGAGAAGGAGGGCACCAATGCCGACACCAAGATTGAGGAGATCACCTTCAGCAACATTGGCGAGTGGAGCATCGATGTGACCGCTGATGAGGAGGCTTTGTGGCTCGATGTTTGGTACGACGATGCCGCTATCTACTACACCGCAGAGGAGAACACTGGTGAGGCCCGCTACGCAAAGGTTCGCATCACCGCCTCTTTGGAGGGCGAGGAGGATATCATTCGCGAGTTCAATATCAACCAGAATGGTGTGATTGTTGAGGAGCTTATGGCAATTGACAAGACTCAGCGCTATATCTTCAAGAAGGTAACTGAGATGAAGGGTGGCAAGTGGTATGCTATTATTGCAAATGGTAAAGCAATGACCGCTCTTACTAGCAACTACGGCTATGGTCAGGTGGTGCCTGCCACTGTTAATGCCGACAACACCACTTCGCTTCCCGCATCGTGCGCATTTGGTTTCTTGACCAATGGAGGTGGCTACACCATGCAGCAGTATGACGACAAGTACCTCTACCAGACCGGCACTTACAACAGCTTCAATGTGGCAACTAACACAACTGCAGGAGGCCACATTTGGACTGTAAGCATTGCTGAGGATGGCGTTGCCACCATTACAAACAGCGCTGTGTCGAAATATATTCAGCTTGATTCGCAATATGGCACTTATGGTTCGTACAACACTGTTAAGGGTACCAAACCTGCACTCTATGAGTTGGTAGAGGTTGACAACACTCCCATCTTCGAGAGCATTTCGGCTACCTCCCTCTCCTTCTCGTATGAGGCTCAGAGTAAAGATGTAACCGTAACTACCTCGGGTATCGCAGAGCTCACTGCCACCTCGAACACAACTTGGGCTAACGCTACCATCAATGGCAACACCATCACCATCGCTGTTGCGCTTAATGAGGATGAGGAGGAGCGTGAGGCTACCATCACCGTTACTTTTGGTGACGACAGCAAGACCGTAACTGTTAAACAGAGCGCAAAACCTGCTGAGGGTGAGGGTGAAGGTGAGGTTGTTGTTGGTGGTGGCGAAGACGACTTTGCTACTATCAAGTCGACTAACACTTCGTATGTTAGTGGTACGACCACCGCAGGTTGGAATTATAAAAACTGCGCTATCTTCAAAGGCGGCACAAGCGACAGCAGCCCCGCCTTCAAAATGATTGGCGATGCATCCAACCGCGCACTCTGTATGAATGGTAAAACAAGCGCAAAAGGTACTATCACCTCGCCCACTCTCAAAGGTGGTTGCGGCACTCTTACCTTTAACTATGGTCTTCCCTTCAGTGACACCAAGATTAAATTCCGAGTAGACATCATGCAGAACGGTGCAGTAGTTAAAACTTTCACCATTGACAAACCCTCTGCGTCTAAAGTTACAAAATACTCGCACGAGGAGAAAGAGATTAATGTAGCAGGTGACTTCCAGATTGTATTCACCAACTTGTCGCCCTCGAATAGCACAAGCAACAAGGACCGTACTGCAATCTGGGATGTAGTATGGACCGGTTACGCCCAATAAGACTCATTCGGCGAGAGTGGGCGTAGGCCCGCATAAATCGCTCGACGAGTAAAAACGAGAAAAACCTCGACCCGCAATGGGTCGAGGTTTTTTCATTATAACAGAAAGTTACGGGCAGGAGCCGGCAGTGTGGCCATTAGGGAATTTAGGGAGGTTAGGGAAAGTTCCTATTATTCTTATAACTCCTACAATTCCCATAGCTCCTATTTGGGGTGGAGAATAGGAGGAATAGGAGGAATAAGAGGAATAAGAGGAATAAGAGGAATAAGAGGAATAGGAGGAATAGGAGGAGCGGGCGGTGGGGTGTGGCATTCACCCTCCACACCAAAAACAAATGAGCGGGCTCGCAGCCTACAATGCGTAGGTGAGGAGCCCGCTCTCTGCGGTTGGGTGCAAAAGGCACCACTAAAAAAGCTCTCTACTGGCGGGGGTCGCGCATAATGGCACTCTTGTCAACACGAAGGGTAACATTGCCGTCAACCTCCATCAGAATGTCGCGCTCGTTAACCTCCTTAACAACACCATAGATGCCACCGGCAGTGACAACCTTCTGGCCCTTAGCCAGCGCGTTGCGGAAATTATCAAGCTCCTTCTGCTGCTTGCGCTGGGGACGAATCATGAAAAAGTACATCACCACAAACAGCATAACAATCATAAGCAGCGAGCTCATCATCGAGCCCTGACCCGCAGCAGCAGGCGCCGCACCGGCAGCCTGAAGCAGTACAATCGAAAAGTTCATAACTAATTGCGTTTTATAAATTGAATAATAAAAATTTTTGGTTCTACCACAAGCCTACTCCATCGACGCCGTCACAAACAAACATTTGGAACCCATTGGCAACGATGTGCGCACATAAAACGCACGAGGCACAAAATAAGTATATCCCGAAGAGAAAAATTGCATCGTCACAACCCTCTCCTCGCCCGCACCAATAGGCTCGCGGGGGTAATCCAACTCCAAACAGCTGCACGAAGTGTCGGTGCCAAGCAGCAACACAGGTTGCGACCCCGAGTTGCGCACAACAAACTGACGCTCGACAATCTCGCCCGTGCGAACACGACCAAAGTGGAGAGTGTCGGTGGTGGCCGCAGCAATGTCCACGCGCTGGAGGTGGGTGGTGTCAACACCCCTCCGCTCGCTACGACCCACACACGAAGTGGCACAAAATGCAAATGCCGCCGTCCACAACAGAAGGCAGCATTTCGCAATATTCGGTATGGCGCGCAACGCTCTCACAACTCGCTAAAACTCCACAAGACCCCTGCCCTGCTTATTAATACGGCCATTGGCAGTGAAATCGGTGGTAATCTTATCCAAAATGCCGTTGATGAAGTTGCTGCTACCCAGTGTGCTATAATACTTGGCAATCTCGATATACTCGTCGAGGGTAACCTTCACGGGAATGCTCTCGAAGCCCATGAGCTCCGCAAGAGCCGTGGTGAGGATTACATTGTCCATCACAGCGATACGCTCCACATCCCAATTGCGGGTGTAGCTCTCCAAAATCGACAAGTGGTCGCCATAGCCGGCAGCCGCCAATCCAAACAAGCGACGCACAAATGCAGCATCCTCCTCGCTCTTATACTGAGGCAGCAGGGGAAATACCTCCTGACTCGCCTTGCAGCTACCCAAGGTGCGCATCACCATAATCATGATGTAGTCGATGTCGTCACTCCACATGATGCTCGAGTCCTCCAAAATGTCCAGCAACATCGCGTCGTCCTGAACCGTCTGCAAGAAAAACTCCTCCACCATGCGCCTATCCTCCGCATAGCTCTTGCGCTCGGAGGCCATATAGTCGGTGTAGTACTCCGAAGCGGTCATCTTCTGGTAGAGGTGGCGGATAAGTTCGGGATAGGAACCCCAGCCCAAACGACGGCTGGTGAGCATATCATCAAGCGCCTCGTCAGCCTCCATCTGGGCCACAAGAGCGTTGTTTACAAACTTGCGATTGGGATTGAGATCGGCCTCAGTGGGAAGGTGTTTGCGCATGGCAATCTCCTGACGCTCCTCGGCGTAGCGCTTAACCTCCACAATCAGCGAAAGAATAAGAGGATAGAGATCATAGGCCTTGTCAATACCCTGAAGCAATGCACGCTCCTTGGCGGCAATGGGGTCGTCGGGACAATTAATGTGTGCGTAGATAGCTTTGACTACCTTGATTCTCAAAAATCTTCTGCTGAACATAGTATAGAACGGTTTATTAACGGCCGCAAAGATACAAATTTAATTTGAACTTTCACCCTCCACAAACGGATATTTATACTCCTCGGGGGTTGCGGACCTCGTTTTTTGGCACTATCTTTGACCTCACAGAATAATTCTTACAGCAGCCATGGATCAACTATCTCAATTCGTGGGGGCCAAAGTGGAGGCCCAAAAGGTGTTCTTCGCTTCCGGAGCAACACTCCCCATCGCTTTCCGCATGGAGCAACTACGCAAACTCGCCGATGCACTGCACGAGTGGGAAGCACCCCTGTGCAATGCCCTCAAAAAAGACCTCAACAAGTCCTACCAAGAGGCCATGCTCACCGAGATAAGCATCGTACAAGCCGAAATCCGCAACCACCTCAGGCATCTGCAACAATGGGCACGCCCCAAGCGAGTGGCTACCCCCCTGAAGCTCACGCCCTCGCGTAGCAGGGTCATCACCCAGCCGCTGGGTACAGCCCTCATCATCGCGCCATGGAACTACCCCGTGCAGTTGTTGCTCAACCCCTTGGTAGGAGCCATCTCTGCCGGTTGCACAGCTGTGCTCAAAACATCGCCCGCCGTGCCCAATGTAGCACAGGTGTTGGTGCAAATGATTGGCTGCACCTTCCCCGAGAACTACATCACCCTCTTCAACGGCCACCGCGACATGAACACCGCTCTTCTGGAGCAGCACTACGACCTCATATTCTTCACCGGCTCCCCCACCCTCGGCCACACTGTCATGGAGGCAGCAGCCCAACATCTCACCCCCGTGGTGCTGGAGTTGGGAGGCAAAAGCCCCACCATCGTAGACCGCGGTGCCGACATCGAGGTGGCGGCCAAGCGCATTGCGTGGGGTAAGAGCATCAATGCAGGTCAAACCTGCATAGCGCCGGACTACCTCCTTATCCACTCATCGCAGAAGGAGAGATTTACCACGGCATTCACCAAAGCCATCGAGGAGCTCCATGGGAGCGATGTGGCTCAAAGCGAGCACTATGGCCGCATGGTTAGCACCAAGGCTTTCGAGCGGGTGGCCGGCTATCTCGCCGAGGGCAAGATACTCTCGGGAGGTCACACCGATGCCTCCTCGAGGTACATAGAACCCACCCTGATGGAGGTGGCCAATGGCTATGGCCGAGTGATGCAGGAGGAGATATTCGGCCCCATATTGCCGTTGCTATCGTATGACGACATAGAAGAGGTGGTGGAGTTCATCACCGAGCGCCCTCGCCCACTTGCGCTCTACTACTTCGGCCACCCACGCGAGGGCAAAAAACTACTTCCTCGCCTCATCTCGGGTGGCGCCTGCATCAACGACACCATAATGCACATCGCAAATGAGGATATGCCTTTCGGCGGTGTGGGCAATTCGGGGATGGGACGCTATCACGGTTACGAGAGTTTCCTCTGCTTCTCCCATCGGCGCGCGGTGCTCACCACACCCCGTCATCTCGACCTCCCATTCCGCTACATGCCCTATCGACTCTGGGGGCTCATAAAGCGGCTGATGTAGTCGTCGGCACGGCTATAGTAGAAACGAGAAGGGTCG
>JAGBZI010000005.1 GCA_017628305.1 Tidjanibacter sp. | reverse complement strand
CTCTCCGACGACAACCGCTCCAACATACTCCGCTGGATGGGTGGCGATGTGGAGGCCATAGGTCGCTGGCACGACACCTACAACGAGGTTGTGTTTGAGGTGGGTAGGGATACGAACACCCCCGTAATCGACGCCACACGCCCCTTCTACACCCACACCGAGGGGTTCGACTCGCTCCTCTGCTCCGACGGCATCCACCCCAACGGCGAGGGTCACAGGCTCATAGCCGAGGCCATAGTAAACTCGGGTGCCCTGAGAGCCTGACGCCCCCTCTCTGGCACCCATTTTGCACCCCCCTCCATAGTTTTCAGCCAACAGACGACTATGGAAAGAACATTTTTGCAAACCATGGAGCAGCGCCGCTCCATCTACCACCTCGGCCACGAGTGTGCCGCCACAGAGGAGCAGATTATCGACATGCTCCAACGCACCCTCCTCGCCGTACCCTCGGCATTCAATGGCCAAACAACTCGCCTTGTGCTACTTATGGGCAGCCACCACTATGAGCTGTGGGAGATTGTAAAGCACACCCTCGCAGCACTTATCCCCTCGGAAGCGATGGCCAAAACAAGGGATAAAATCGACCGCAGCTTTCAGTCGGGCTGTGGCACGGTGCTCTTTTTCGAGGATCAAAAAATTGTGGAACAGCAGGCGAAGGATTTTGCTACCTACGCCGAGGTGATGCCCACCTACAGCCAACACACCTCTGCCATGCACCAATTTGCCGTGTGGTGCCAGCTGGAGGAGATGGGGTTTGGGGCCTCACTGCAACACTATAATCCGCTTATTGATAGGCGTGTGGCCGAGCGATGGAGCATCCCCGCCTCTTGGCGACTTGTGGCACAAATGCCCTTTGGCACCCCTCTCGGCCACCCCGAGCCACGAGAGCAACACCTTCCGCTCGCCGAACGCCTTGTTATATTCTCGGACTGAAGCCACCTCACCAACCACCATCCCTCAACTACCAACCTCCCCCACCTATAAATTTCGTGTGGCGAGGTGGTTTCAAGGCCCTCGATGACCGAGGATGCGGAGTTTACTCGAGGTAAATGAGCAATCCGAGGGCGAGAGAAACGCAGAAAACACCCGCCAGACGGATTTACCCCCCAAGAACCACCACCCCACACCCATAAATTCGTATGGCGAGGTGGTTTCAAGGCCCTCGATGACCGAGGATGCGGAGTTTACTCGGGGTAAATGAGCAATCCGAGGGCGAGAGAAACGCAGAAAACACCCGCCAGACGGATTTATGCATTTGGTTTTTCAGGAATAATACACTACTTTTGTCTATTATTCGGATTTTGCGGCAAGCAAAACGGTATCCACCAAACAAGGCACCGCAAATTTATAGGAACACACAAAAGCTACAAAACCATGCAGATAGATGTAGAAAAAGTGTTGGCAAGCAAGGCACCCAAACTCGCAAAAAGGTTGCCCCGCTTCATCATCCGCTACCTGAAAAAAATTATCCATCAGGAGGAAATCAACCAAATTCTCGACAAACACGGCGACCTCCCACCCATGGAGTTCATACGCTCCGCCCTCGGCGACATGGGGGTAACATGGAGGGTGGAAGGCATGGAGCGCATACCCCGAGAGGAGCGCTATCTGTTTGCCTCCAACCACCCCTTCGGTGGCATGGATGGCGTAATTCTCGCACAGGAGATTGCGGCACATCTCGGGGGAGATGTGAGGAGCATCAGCAACGACCTGCTGCTCTTCGTGGAGCCCCTCAGGCCCTTATTCCTCCCCGTGAACAAGCACGGCCGACAGTCCAAAGAGGCTGCGCGCATCTTCGAGGAGACCTTCGCGGGCGACATCCCCATCCAGACCTTCCCCGCAGGACTCTGCTCGCGCCGCATAAAGGGTGAGGTGACCGACCTCGAATGGAGACCCAGCTTTGTCAAGAAGGCTATTCAGCACCACCGAACAGTGGTGCCCGTCTATGTGGAGGGTCAGCTCTCCAACCGTTTCTACAACCTTGCAAACTGGCGCAAGAGGCTCAAAATCAAGGCCAACATCGAGATGCTATACCTTGTGGACGAGATGTTCAAGCAGAAAGGCAAACACATCGTCATCCACATCGGCACCCCCATCGCGTGGGAGCAGTTGGCAGAGATAGGCAACCCCATGAAAGCCACCGAGTATGTGAGGAGCAAGGTCTACGCCATGGCCCCCGCCAAGGTCAAATAGCCCACCCTCTCAATGTATAACAATTAAATCCAGAAGAGAAGTATGAAACCTATCATAAAACCTGTTTCGAGAACCCTCCTGATGAAGGAGCTCAAGGAGGAGTACTTCCTGCGCGAGACCAACCGTGCCGGCAACGAGATTTATGTGGTTACGGCAGCCGAGTGTCCCAATGTGATGAAGGAGATTGGTCGACTGCGCGAGTGGGCCTTCCGCAGTGCGGGCGGCGGCACAGGCGAGCCCTACGACATCGACGAGGAGGACCTCGCACCCGACGGCTACAAGCAGTTGGTGGTGTGGGACCCTGTGGCCAAGGAGATTGTGGGCGGCTACCGCTTTATCATCTGCGACAGCCCCGAGCAGAAACACCTATCCACGGAACACTACTTCCGCTTCACCGACACCTTCCGCAAGGAGTACCTCCCCTATGCCATCGAGCTGGGTCGCAGCTATGTCCACCCCAACTACCAGAGCACAAGGGCCAACGCCAAGAGCCTCTATGTTATGGACAACATCTGGGATGGTTTGGGAGCCATCATGGTCAACAATCCCGACAAAAAGTACTTCTTTGGCAAGGTGACCATGTATGGCCACTACAATGTGGAGGCCCGCAACATGCTGATGTATTTCCTCCACAAGCACTTCCCCGAGAGGGATAAACTATTGGAGCCCATCCACCCTTTGGAGCTCAACATCAACGAGGAGTCGATGGAGCGTCTTTTTGTGGGCGAGGACTATGCAGAGGACCACAAAATTCTGCTGCGCGAGCTCAAGGAGCGTGGCGAGTTTGTGCCCCCTATGATTAGTTCCTACATGAGTGTGTCGCCCACAATGATGGTCTTTTCGACGGTTATCAATCCCGACTTCGGCGAGGTGGAGGAGACGGGTATCATGATTACCATCCCCGACATGTATCCCCACAAAACCGAGCGCCACACCCGCGGTTTGGAGCGTGGCGTACGCCCCCTGCGCAAGCTCTTCGACAACACGATGATAGTCATTGACAATGTGGTGACGGGTCGTGCAGCATCGAGTGTGAAGGTGGCACTGCGCCGCCGTCGCACCGAGCGCACTCGCCGCGTTGAGCGCACCGAACACCAGCAGGAGCAGAACACCAACGACGAGAAAAAGAATTAGTACCCCCACAAAAAGGGCCTCTCAAACACAATAAAAAGACCTCTTTGTGCATTATATTTGCGAGAGGTCTTTTTGCATTTTTGACCTACGCAATCGACAGATTACTATGAACAACGAGATAAACATACTCTGGGTGGACGACGAAGTGGAGCTCCTCAAGCCCCACATACTCTTCCTCAAAGCCAAGGGCTACGAGGTGGATAGCTGCAACAACGGTTTCGACGCAGTAGACATGGCCCGTACCACCCCCTATGACCTCATCATCCTCGACGAGATGATGCCCGGCATGACGGGGCTCGAGACGCTTCCCAAAATCAAGGAGGTGAGGCCCTCCACACCCGTCATCATGGTGACCAAAAGCGAGGAGGAGAACATCATGGACAAGGCCATAGGCTCCAAGATTGCCGACTACCTCATAAAGCCCATCAATCCCAATCAGGTATTGCTCTCAATAAAGAAGAATGTACTTGCTCGTCAGCTTGTTACGGAGCAGACCACAGCCGACTACAGGGCCGAATTCGGACAGATAAGCAGCTCTCTCGGCGAGGCTCGCGACTTTGCAGATTGGGCCGCCATCTACCGTAAGATTGTGAGTTGGGAAATGGAGCTCACCGACTCCACCGACCGCAGTATACGCGATGTGCTTGCCTACCAGAAAAACGAGGCCGGCACCGAGTTTGGCAAGTTCGTTCGCCGCAACTATCTCAACTGGGTGAACGCCCGCGACGAGGAGCGACCTACCATGTCGCACACCCTCTTCCGCAACCGAATAATACCCACCGTGGAGAGCAGCCAAAGGAAGGTGACTCTGCTGGTTATCGACAACTTCCGCTACGACCAGTGGCGCACCATCTGGCCACTGCTGCTCCCCATGTTCGACCTCCACAGCGAGGAGTTCTATTGCAGCATACTCCCCACCGCCACCCAATATGCACGCAACGCCCTCTTTGCGGGCCTCATGCCGCTGGCCATCGACAAGATGATGCCCGACAAGTGGCTCAACGACAACGAGGAGGGGGCTAAAAACAAGTATGAGGAGGAGTTTCTGCGCCGCCAGCTCACCCGTGCGGGCAAGAGCTGGAGCGTGAGCTTCGACAAGCTCATAAAGCCCGAGTCGGGGCGAAGGCTTATTGACAATTTTCAGAGGGTGAAGGATGCAGACTTCTCGGTGATTGTCTACAACTTCCTCGACATCCTCTCCCATGCTCGTACCGAAACGGAGATTATCCGCGAGCTCACCGAGGATGAGGCTGCCTTCCGCTCGCTCACCCGCACATGGTTTGAGCACTCGGAGTTACTGGAGATGCTACGCCTGCTCTCCGAGGCCGGCCACACGGTTATCATCACCTCCGACCATGGCACTACCCGCGTGGAGAACCCTGTGAAGGTGCAGGGCGACAGGGAGACCTCGCCCAATCTGCGCTACAAAACGGGGCGCAACCTCGCCTACAACCCCAAGGAGGTGTTCGAAATCACCCGCCCCGTGGAGGCCCAGCTCCCACAAGGCAACCTTACGAGCAGCTACATATTTGCGCTGGGCAGGGATTTCCTCACCTACCCCAACAATGCCAACCAATACATACGCTACTACAAAGGCACCTTCCAACATGGCGGCATATCGATGGAGGAGATGATTGTTCCCTACATTGTTCTCCACCCCAAGTCGTAACACAAAAAAGCCGCCCGCAGAATCATGCGGGCGGTTGTTTTTTTGGTGGGGGTAACAGCTGTGAAAAATGTTGTTGATTGCAGCTCAAGAATACCGCGCAGTCGCAAAGGCTGCAACACTCACCCTCGCCCCGGGGCACGCACGAAGGATGGCCTCCGCAGCCGAGGTTATGGTGGCCCCCGAGGTCACCACATCGTCAATCAGCAGAATGTGTTTGCCGGCGAACTCCTCGGGGCGACTCACAGCAAATATTCCCGCCACATTTTCCCACCTCTCGGAGGTGCGCTTATGGGTTTGACTGGGGTTGTTCTTCACCCTCCGCAGATTGCCGCTCACGCAGGGACGCGAGAGCATGGCTGCCACACCGCGCGCTACATAATCGGCCTGATTGTAACCCCTATGGAGCACCTTGCGCGGGTGGAGAGGGATGGGTACCACCACATCCACATCGTAGAACCCGCCTCCCTCGGCAAGAGCTCCTCCCAACCACTCGCCACAGTGGCGAGCCACACGCCAATGGCCCCTATACTTGAAGTCATGGACAGCCCTGCGCCACGCACTCCCCTTGGGAAACATCAGGAGTGCCGCCGCATGTTCCACAGGCACCGACTCGCGCAGGTGTTCGAGAAGTCGGTTATAGGGCGCCGAAGGGTGGTCGGTAAAGGGGGCTCCCATGAGGCAGCGGACACAAAAGTGGTGCTCGCCCTCCACAAGCGTAGCTCCGCACACGCCACAACGGCGAGGAACGAAGAGGTGGAAAAGGTCGGCAAGAGGTGTGAAAGCCATGATTACAGAGTCGATTGTGTGTGGTAATAAAACGGCAACCCCCGAGTTGCGAGGGTTGCCGATGGGTTGTGTAGAGCTATACTATTTAGCAAACTTATCTTTGTGTTTTTCGAGCTGCTTCTTGATTGCGTCGATTGCACCATCCACCGACTCCTCGAAGGATTTGCTCTGGTGTTCGGCGATGATGGTGTCTGTGGGGACCTCGATTTTGATTGTCGCAACCTTGTTGCCCTGCTCGGGGTCTTTGTCAAGCTTGAGGATAACCTCTGCCGAGACTGCTCGCTCTACAAAGCGGTCGAGTTTGTCCATCTTGGCCTCAATGAAGTCGATGAGCTTCTTGTCTGCATCGAACTTTACGGATTGGATCTTAACATTCATAATATCCTCCTTTTTTAATTGTGTTTATAATATGCCTTCTCAGGCGTAATTTTCCTCTGTATCGGGCGCCTTTTCGTGAGAAAGTCGCCAAAAAGCGTTGCGTGTAGTCGGCCGCTGCCCCCGTCACTTACCCCTCGGGTGGGCCGTGCGGTAAACCTCCTTGAGGCGGGCGATGCTGTTGTGGGTGTAAATCTGCGTTGTTGCCAACGATGAGTGCCCCAACAACTCCTGTATCTCCCTAATATCCGCCCCCCTCTCCAGCAGTAAGGTGGCAAAGGTGTGGCGCAACACATGGGGGCTGTGCTTGCCCACCACTCCACACTCGGCGAGCACCCGTTGCACCGCACGCTCAATCTGATAACGGCTCATGGGGCTCCCTTCTGATGTTAAAATTAGTAAATTTTCTCGAGACGGACAAATTTTTTGGAGGGTAAATGTGTAGTAATCCTCCAAGTGGTGCCGTAAAGTGCTCACAATGGGCACGATGCGCTCTTTGCCACCCTTACCCACCACTCGCACCGACTCCCACGAGGGGGTGAAGCTGTTGCGGGTGAGCGCCGTGAGCTCCGACAGGCGCAACCCCGTACAGTAGAACATCATCACAATCAACGCGTTGCGTCGCACCTCGTAGTCGTCGCTCTGCAACCTCTCCTCGAGCCTCTCGAGAATATCCATCATCTGCTCCTCGGGAATGAAGGTTGGGAGCTTCGATGGGGTCTTTTGCGAACGGCACTGCTCGGCAGGATTGTGGGTTGTGTGCCCTGCAATGTGGAGCCACTTGAACAAGGCCCTCACGGAGGCCGTCTTGGTGTTGATGGAGGCGGGATTGTAGAGGGCCACCTGCTTGCGGCGACCGCCCACAACAACCTCCTTTTTCTGCTCCGCGAGCGACACCACCCACCCCTTCACATCGTCGAGAGTCGCCTGCTCGGGGTCGAAACTCTCGGGCTGCGCCCCACACCACACCACAAACTCCTCGCAATCACGCAAGTAGTTGTGCACGGTGCCCTCCGCCAAGCGTCGCTCGGAGCGCAAGTAGTCGCCAAAAAGTGAGAGATAGTTGGTCATAATAGCAGTCAATAGCGGTTCGCACACTCCAAAGATAGCAAATTTCTTGCACAAAAGCCACCGAAAAATATAATATATTTTTGCGTTAGTCGTTAAAAATGTATTAACTTTGCACGCTAAATGCCCTTGTGGCAGACAGATAAACAGGAATTATGAAGAGAATAGATGTGGTAAGGATGGTCGTTGTGGCGACCTTTGTGGGAGTTGTGGGTTGCAGCCCTTTCAACAAGTTGCTCAAACTCAACGACTCCGACCAGATGTTCCATGCCGCCGTCAACTACTACAACGAGGGCGACTACCAGCACGCGCTCCAACTCTTCCAAGAGATTGGTCCCCGCTACGCCTCCACCCTCAGAGCCGACACCATCATGTACTACACCGGCTGCTGCCTCTATAAGCAGGGTGACTTCGAGTCGAGCGGTATGATTTTCGACGAGTATCGCCGCACCTATGGCCGCAGCCCGCTGCTGGAGGATGTGGAGTATATGTATGCCATGGGCTACTACTTCGCCTCGCCCGAGCCCTCGAGGGACCAAACAAAAACCTTGCAGGCAATCAAGAGCATCAGCGAGTACATCGAGCGCTACCCCGAATCGCCCAAGATGGGGGTGTGTGAGATGAGGATTGAGGAGCTCAAAGGCAAGCTCTACGACAAAGCCTTCATCAACGCACGCACCTACTACAAGACAGGGCGCTACAAAGCAGCCATCATCGCTCTGCGCAACGCCCTCGAGGAGTTCCCCGAGAGCCCCCACCGCGAGGAGATACTCTTCCTCACCCTCGATGCGAGCTTCCGCCTGGCCGACAACTCCATCGCATCGTTGCAGGTGGACCGCCACCTCGACGCCATGGATGCCTACTATAACTTCATCTCGGAGTTCCCCGAGTCGAAACACGCAAGGGCTGCCGAGCGTATGCACCGCACCTCCAAGCGATTCCTCGCCAAGCACAACGCCGGTGGCGAGAGCACAGAGGAGAACAACGGCGACAATCAAACGAATTAATCAAACACCAACAATAGGAGGAATAATATGGAAATCAAAAAGAATGTCCCCAACAACACTGTAACCCGCAAACTCACCGACATCGACGGCCCCACCGGCAATGTCTATGAGTCGGTAACCATCATCGCTAAGCGAGCAAACCAGATTGCCACCGAGCTCAAACAGGAGCTCAACCGCAAGCTGGCCGACTTCTCCAGCTCGACCGACTCCCTCGAGGAGACCTTCGAGAACCGCGAGCAGATTGAGATTTCGAAGTACTACGAGCGTATTCCCAAGCCCACCCTCATCGCTACCGAGGAGTTCCTCGATGGTGAGGTGGTCTTCAAGGAGAAGAAGTAGCGAGGAGCAACCTCTCAAACAGATGGGGAACACGGACCTAAGGCGGGTCGGAGAGTAGCTCTGCTCTCCACCCGCTTTGTCGGTTAAATATCCCCAAGGCACAAATCGTAGAACCCACACCCCTGTCGAAAAGAATGTTACACCACCTCACGGTAGAGAACTATGCACTCATCGAGCGTCTGGACATGACGCTCAGCCCCCACCTGAACATCATCACCGGTGAGACAGGTGCGGGCAAGAGTATCCTGCTCGGGGCCCTCGGCCTCGTGCTGGGCGAGCGTGCCGACATTGCCACTCTCAAGGAGAGCGGTCGCGGATGTGTGGTGGAGGCCACCTTCGACATCGGAGCCTACGGGCTGGAGGGTTTCTTCGAGGCGAACGACCTCGATTATGAGTGTGAGACAATCCTCCGCCGAGTGATAACTCCTGCGGGCAAGTCGCGCAGCTACATCAACGACCTACCCGTACAACTCTCGGTGCTCAAGGAGTTGGGCAGCAGGCTCATAGATATCCACTCGCAGCACCACTCATTGCGTGTGGCCGACGAGGGCTTCAGGATGGCCATCGTGGATGCCATGGCCGACAATGGGGCTTTGAGGGAGGAGTATGGCGTGTGCTACGAGGCCCTGCGCCACAGCCGCCGCGAGCTCACCGAGCTTCGCGAGAGGGTGGAGGCTGCACGACGAGATAGGGACTACATTGAGCACCAATACAACCAGCTGGCCGCACTCAAACTGCGCCCCGGGGAGCTCGAGGAGCTCGAGAGCGAACAGCTGATGCTCGACAATGTGGAGCGCATAGGCGAGGCTCTGGGCGGTGGCGGACAACTGCTCGATGAGGAGGAAAACGGCGTACTCGCAAGGCTTAAGCAGGTTGAGAACCTGTTTCAGAGGTGTGGCGATGTCTACACCCCTGCCGCCGAGATTGCCGAGCGCGTGAGGGCTGCTCTTCTGGAGCTCAAGGATATATCTGCACTTCTCTCCGACGAGCGCGAGCGTGTAGACTACAACCCCGAGAGGGCCGCTATTGTGGTGGAACGCATCGACGCCATCTACACCCTGATGCGCAAACATGGGGTGCAGAGTGTCGAGGAGCTGATATCGCTCGAGAGGGAGTATGGCGAGCGCTTAGGGGTGATTGTGGAGGGCGACAGCCGCTTGGCAGAGCTCACCGCCGAGGTTGAGAGTCGCCGTAGGGAGGCCGATGCTGTAGCCGCACGCCTCACCGAGTCGCGCACACGCGCGGGCGGGCAGTTGGCCCGCGAGGTGGTAGCCATGCTCTCGAGGCTCGGCATGGAGCATAGCAGCTTTGTGTGTGCAGTGACCCCCGTGGAGCTGTCGGCCACAGGTGGCGACGGCGTGGAGTTCCGCTTTTCGTCGAACCCCAAGTTCCAGCCCCAGCCGCTCGAGAGGGTTGCGTCGGGTGGCGAGATTTCGCGTGTCATGCTCTGCCTGAAGGCCCTTGTGGCGGGCAAGACAGAGATGCCCACCGTGGTGTTCGACGAGATAGATACCGGCATCTCGGGCCGCATAGCCGATGTTACGGGCCAGATTATTGCCGAGCTTTCGGCCGGCCGTCAGGTGGTCAACATCACCCACCTGCCACAGGTGGCATCCAAGGGCGACACCCACTTTAAGGTCTACAAGGATGGCGAGAGTGGCCACACCAGACTGCGACTGCTCACCCACGAGGAGCGCATCGAGGAGGTTGCAGCCATGCTGTCGGGCACAGATGTAACCCCCGCAGCACTCGAACAAGCCAGACAGTTAATAAAATAGAGAGTCAAAAAGGGAGTATGCCACTCGGGTATATTCCCTTTTTTGTGGCTGATGGCCGAGTGGACGCCGGATGGGTTTACCCCCCCCTCGACCCAAACAGCAAAAAAAGAGGAGCTCCCAATGGAAGCTCCTCCGTCAGTTCGCACAATGTGCAAACTATTTAACCGTGTTCACAATTTTCTCGAAAGCCTGGGGGTGGTTCATCGCGAGGTCAGCGAGAACCTTGCGGTTCATCTCAATACCCTTAGCGTGGCACTTACCCATAAACTCGGAATAGGTCAAACCGTGCATGCGAGCGGCAGCGTTGATACGCTGAATCCACAAGCTACGGTAGTTCCTCTTCTTCTCTTTGCGGTTGCGATAGGCGAACTGCAAACCTTTCTCGACAGTATTCTTGGCTACTGTCCAGACATTTCCCCTTGAACCAAAGTTACCTTTGGCAAGTTTTAAAACTTTTTTCCTGCGAGCTCTCGATGCTACAGCATTTACTGATCTAGGCATAAAATCTTAAAGTTTTAATCGAAAGATTAGCGGCGGGTTTCTCTCCCACTCTTCGGGGCTAATTCTCTCTTTGGTTAAACAATTTTGCTCTACGGGTTAATTACTTAACGAGGAGCTTACGAAGTTTGGCTGCGTCGGCGGGAGTAACGATTGCCGAGTAGTCCAAGTTGCGTTTGCGTTTGGTAGATTTTTTGGTGAGGATGTGGCTGTGGTAAGCGTGTTTCCTCTTAATCTTACCGGTGCCGGTGAAGTCAAAGCGTTTCTTCGCGCCGGCGTTAGTTTTCATTTTTGGCATTTCGATAAAATTTAATTGGTTAAACAGCCCGCAAAGATACAAAGAAATTTCAGAATTCAAAATTCAAATCCCAAAATTATTGACAGACAGCGGAGATAAAGGGGGCCGAGGCGGACTCTGGGTGTTAAAAATCGTCGCCAAATCCTTTGCGGAGGATGCCTTCGTCGTCCTTGATACTCTCCCTCATCCAACGGTAGAGAAGTTCGCTCTGCTCCTCGGGCGAGAGGCGCCAATCGACGCTGCTGCGATGGAGTCGCTCCTTGAGCCCCTGAATGAGGATAGCCGCACAAGCCGACACATTGAGGCTCTCCACAAATCCGTACATGGGTATCTTTATGAAGTCGTCGGCCGCGGCCATCACCTCAGGTGATATGCCCTGCTTCTCGGTGCCAAACACAAGACAGAAGGGGCCTCGGGTGACATCAAAGCTGTCGGGGGTGCAGTCGTCGCTGTGGGGTGTGGCTGCCACAATGCGGTAACCCCTCTCCTTGAGTTGGGCGATGGTGTCGGGTGTATTTTCGTGGCGGAAGATATCGACCCACTTGTCGGTGCCCCTCACTATGTGGGTGTTGGCCTGAAAGCCACAGAGGAACTCAATGGCGTGGAGCTCCTGCACACCGAAGGCCTCGCAGTGTCGCACGAGTGCGCTGGCGTTTTGGGGGTGAAAAGTATTCTCGGCGCAGACGCACATATAGCG
>JAGBZI010000038.1 GCA_017628305.1 Tidjanibacter sp. | reverse complement strand
TGGTGAGCACAATCTCGGAGCCCTCCTTGCCCCTCACCAGATTGCCTATCTCCTCGTGGCCGATGCCCACAACGCTCTCGCCGTTGATGGCTGTAATCATGTCGCCCACACGGAGCCCTGCCTGCTCGGCGGGAGCACCGGGGTAGGTCGATATCACCCTTACCGTGTCGCCCACAATGGTAAACTGCACACCGATGCCGCCAAAGGCCCCTTCGGTCATCTCCATCTCGCGCTTCATCTCCTCGGGGGTGGAGTAGGAGGAGTGTGGGTCGAGGGCGGCGAGCACTCCTCGGATGGCCTCGCCAATGAGCTCCTTGTTGTCGGGCTCGTCGACATAGAGCGAGTTCAGATAGTAGTAGAACGAGCTGAATTTATCCAGCTCGTTCCTAAAGTTCTGGGCACAGAGGGTGGTGGTTGCCACCACAAGTGCCACTGCTATGGTCCACAATCTCTTCATACTCATCGCTTTGTGTTGCGCCCGATATTTCCACCTATGGGCGCGTGGCCCAACGGGTTGGTCTACCTCATTGCGCGGGTGTACCTCTATTGGCGGCGTGGGCGCGGGGTGCCGACGAGTGGTGTCGACAGCTATGCGAAGTACTCCACCAAGCGGTCGAAGGCCACCTTCTCCTGTGTACCCTCGGCCATATTCTTCACGGTGGCCACACACTCGGCTGCCTCGCTCTCGCCTACGATGATAACGAAAGGTATGGCCCTTTTATTGGCATACTCCATCTGTTTTTTCATCTTTGCGCTGTCGGGGTAGATGTCGCTCGAGATGCCCGCCTTGCGCAACTGCTTGAGCAGTCGGAGCGATGCGGTGCGCTCGGCGCCGCCGAAGTTGATGAAGAGCACCTTGGTGGTCATCTGCGCCTCCTCGGGGAAGAGGCCGAGGCCCAACATGACATCGTAGATGCGGTCGGCACCAAACGAAATGCCCACACCGCTTGTGTCGGGCAGACCGAAGATGCCGGTGAGGTCGTCGTACCTACCGCCACCGCAGATGCTACCTATCTGATAGTCTTTGGCTTTCACCTCAAAAATGGCTCCAGTGTAGTAGTTCAGACCGCGTGCCAACGAGAGGTCGAGTTCAATCTCCAGCTCGGTGCCGTTGTCGGCGATGAGGCCAAAGAGCTCCTCCATCTCCTCGACACCTTTGAGGCCTGTGGCGCTCTCGGCGAGGGTGGTACGGAGGGTTGCGAGCTTCTCCTCGGTGGTGCCCTCCAGCAGCAGAATGGGTTTCAGCTTCTCGATTGCGGGCTGGTCGATGCCCCTCTCGAGGAGCTCCTTCTCCACATTCTCGAGCCCTATCTTGTCCAGTTTGTCGATAGCTACGGTGATGTCTATCATCTTGTCGGCGTGGCCGATAGCCTCGGCGATGCCGAAGAGTATCTTGCGGTTGTTGAGCTTCAGCACCACATTGATGCCCAGCTTGCCGAAGACGCTCTCCACAATCTCCACCAGCTCGGCCTCATAGAGCAACGAGCGGCTGCCGATGGCGTCCACATCGCACTGGTAGAACTCCCTGTAACGACCCTTCTGGGGGCGGTCTGCCCTCCATACGGGCTGCACCTGATAGCGCTTGAAGGGGAAGGCTATCTCGCTCTGGTGTTGCACAACGAATCGTGCGAAGGGTACGGTGAGGTCATAGCGGAGGCCCTTCTCGCAAATCTTGGTGGCGAGGGCCGCCGAGGAGCCTGCAATCTGCTCGGGGGTCACCTTGTCCATGAAGTCGCCCGAGTTGAGAATCTTGAAGAGGAGTTTGTCGCCCTCCTCGCCATACTTACCCATAAGGGTGGAGAGGTTCTCCATCGCGGGGGTCTCGAGGGGTGCGTAGCCGAAATTGCGGAACACCTCTTTGATGGTGTCGAACATATAGTTGCGGCGGGTCATCTCCACGGGGGAGAAGTCCCTTGTGCCCTTTGGTATGCTTGGTTTCTGTGCCATATATCTTTGCTGCTCAGTTCGTTTTGTTTAGTTTTCTACGAGTTTGCGGTATTTCACCCTGTGGGGTGTGGTGTCGATGCCTTGTGCCCTCTTGTGCTCCTCGTACTCCGAGTAGGTACCCTCAAAGAATACCACCTTGCCCTCGTCCTCAAACGAGAGAATGTGGGTGGCAACCCTGTCGAGGAACCACCTGTCATGGGAGATGACCACGGCACAGCCGGCAAAGTTCTCCAGACCCTCCTCCAGCGCACGCAGAGTGTTTACATCGATGTCGTTGGTGGGCTCATCGAGCAGCAGCACATTGCCCTCCTCCTTGAGTGCCAAAGCCAAGTGGAGGCGGTTGCGCTCACCGCCCGACAGCACGCCGCACTTCTTCTCCTGATCGGCACCGCTGAAGTTGAAGCGGCCCACATAGGCGCGTGCATTAATCTGGCGGTTGCCGAGGGTTATGAGCTCGCTGTTCTGCGAGATGACCTCAAAGACGCTCTTCTCGGGGTCGATACTCTTGTGCTGCTGGTCCACATAAGCGAGCTTCACTGTCTCGCCAATCTTGAACGAACCGCTGGTGGGCTCCTCGAGGCCCATAATCATGCGGAACAGGGTGGTTTTACCCGTACCGTTGGGGCCGATGACACCCACAATACCTGCGGGAGGCAACACAAAGTTGAGCCCATCGTAGAGCACACGGTCGCCAAAGGCCTTCGACACATCGTGGGCCTCGATGACCACATTGCCCAAACGGGGACCGTTGGGGATATATATCTCGAGCTTCTCCTCCTTCTGCTTTGCATCCTCGTTGAGCATCTTATCGTAGGCACCCAGACGAGCTTTGCTCTTGGCATGGCGGGCCTTGGGGCTCATCCTCACCCACTCGAGCTCCCTCTCGAGAGCCTTGCGGCGCTTGCTCTCCTGCTTCTCCTCCATGGCAAGACGGGTGGTCTTTTGGTCGAGCCAGCTGGAGTAGTTGCCCTTCCAAGGAATACCCTCTCCGCGGTCGAGCTCCAAAATCCATCCCGCAACATTGTCGAGGAAGTAGCGGTCGTGGGTGACGGCAATCACCGTACCCTTATACTGATTGAGGTGCTGCTCGAGCCAATCGATACTCTCGGCGTCGAGGTGGTTGGTGGGCTCATCGAGCAGGAGCACATCGGGCTCCTGAAGCAGCAGGCGACACAACGCTACACGCCTGCGCTCACCTCCCGACAGGGTGCCTACAAGCCTATCCTGCTCGGGACAGCGCAGAGCATCCATGGCCCTCTCCAGCATGCTGTCAATCTCCCATCCGTTCACATGGTCGATAGCCTCGGTCAGCTCGCCCTGACGCTCAATGAGCTTGGCCATCTCCTCGTCGCTCATGGGCTCGCAGAACTTCAGGTTAATCTCCTCATACTCCTTGAGCATGGCTACGGTGGCGGCGCATCCCTCCTCGACAATCTCCCTTACAGTCTTGGTGTCGTCGAGTTGGGGCTCCTGCTCGAGGTAGCCCACGGAGTAGCCGGGGGAGAATACCACCTCGCCTTGGAAGCTCTTGTCGATGCCGGCAATAATCTTCATCAGCGTCGATTTACCCGAGCCGTTAAGACCTACGATACCGATTTTGGCACCATAAAAGAAGGATAAGTAGATGTTGTTGAGGATTTTGCGGTTGTTGGTGAGCACCTTGCTCACACCCACCATTGAGAAAATAATTTTTTCGTCTGCCATTGTTGTCTATCTATTGTTTTCGTTAATTCACATTTGGTGCAAAGATACGATGAGAAATCGAGAATTGAAAGTTGAAACTTGAAAATTAAAGCCGTTGGGGCCATTAGAACCATTGGGGGCGGCTACATCACTACCAGCAGGGTCACCACCGAGATGATAGCCCACAGCAATACGCCCAGAATGAGCGGTTTGGCTCCCACCTTGCGGATGGCACCCAGCGAAAGGCCACAGCCAATGAGGAACAGGGTGACACACAGCGCCCTCTTGGCAATCGTTACAATGGCGCCCGACACCTCAGCAGGGATGGAGAGATAGGTGTTGGCCAGCATGGCAACTACATAGAGGAGGATGAACCATGGGATGGCAACCCTCTTACCCTTCGAGCGGAAAACAACGGTCGACACCAGCGCCAAGGGGAAAATCCACAAAGCGCGGGTGAGCTTAATGGTTGTGGCCACCTGCAAAGCCTCCTCGCCATAGGCAGCTCCCGCACCAACAACTGAGCTGGTGTCGTGGATGGCGATGGCAGCCCATGTGCCAAACTGCTGTTGGCTGAGCCCCAGAGCCTCTCCTATGGGAGGAAAGATGAATAGTGCCACCGCATTGAGCAGAAAGATGGTGGCCAGAGCCAGCGAGGTGTCGTTGTCGTCGGCATCAATAATGGGGGCCACGGCAGCAATCGCCGAGCCACCGCAGATGGCCGTTCCCGAGGAGATGAGATAGGCTCCTTTGCGGTTGACCTTCAGCATCTTGCCGAGCGCTACGCCCACCACCATCACACTCGCCACCGACACAATGGTGAACAACATGCCCTCCCTGCCCGCAGCGAGCGACGCATGGAGGTTCATGCCAAAACCAAGGCCCACAACCGAGGCCTGAAGAAGGTATTTCGACACCCTCTTATTACTCTTGGTGTAGGGGGCTCCAATGGTCAGGGCCAAGGCGATGCCCATGAAAAGTGCCACGGCGGGCGAGGTCCACAGCGAGCAGATGGCTGCCACCCAATAGAGCATGAGTCGCAGAACCTTCATCGTGCGCTCGCGATGGAGTTGTTCGATAGTTTTGTTCTCTTCCATAGATGTGTGGTTATAATTTCCCACAAAGATACGATGAAATATTCAGCTTTCGTCATTCGGCGGTCAGCTATTTGAGTTGACAACCCCTCACAAAAATGCCGTTCCTGCTCTCGGTGTGGCACTTGTTTTGCGAGAGTGGGGGCATGAAAGGTTGTCGAGTAGCCCTTTAGCAGCAACAGCCATTGGACGCCCGGCAACTAAGTTGAACCAATAACAAATTAAAATGTATCATGAAAAAACTTCTTCTCATGGGTGCTGCAGCGCTTCTGTCGCTCGGTACTCTCTCGGCTCAGGGTTGGGCTTGGGGCCCCAAGGTGGGCGCCACCTTCTCCACCGTCAATGGCATCGCCGACACCAAGATGCTTCCCGGTGTGTCGGCAGGCTTGTTCTTTGAGAGCGTCGCCTGCAACTGGTTTGTGATTGAGAGCGACCTGCTCTTCTCGATGCAGGGCTTCAAGACCGACGACGGCGACAACACCTCCTCCGTGAGGCTCAACTACATCTCGATGCCCATCCTCGGCAAGTACTATGTAATCGACGGACTCAACCTCCAGATGGGTGCCTCGTTCGACTACCTTGTCCACACGGGTGCCAAGGTGGACGATGTGAAGGTGGATATGGATGGCTCGTTCAACAAGTTCAACATCCAGTTCCTTGCGGGCCTTGCCTACGATTTCGATTTCGGCATGATTCTCGAGGGTCGCTACCGCTATGGACTCACACCCCTCTCCCCCAAGTCGCAGGATGTCTACTCGGGCATGCTCCAACTCTCGGTGGGCTGGAGGTTCTAAATAAATAATGCCCTGCTCTACGGAAGAGCAGGGCATTTTGTTGACTAAGGGCCGAGGGGTGAAATTTGAATGTAGATAGACTCCCTTGGCCCTAAATAGTACTAAACGCCATAAATGTGTCAGCGGTTAATTCGCGGGTTTACAGCAGTTTGGCCATAAACTTCGCGGCGTTCACCACAAACCTCAGGTGGGTGCCACGACCGATAACCTGACCGCCACAGCGTGCCTCCACCTCAAACTCAATCTTCTTACCCTCCACGGCTGTCACAACGGCCTCCGCCTCGATGGTGGCACCAATGGGGGAGGGGGCAAGGTGGGAGGTGGAGATGTGGCCGCCTACGGTGGTGTCGCCCTCGGCAAGGTAGGGGGCAACGGCTGTCATCGCGGCGTGCTCCATGAGGGCCACCATCGAGGGGGTGGCGAATACATCGAGGCCGCCAGAACCTACGGCGCTGGCAACATTGGTGTGGTCCACAACGGTGGTGCTTATGTGTCTGGTTCCAATCTCAATCATACATTTTTGCACTTTAAAGGGTTGATATTAGTGCTACAAAGGTATCTATTTTTTTTTGAAGTATGGCAAAATATGGCTATCTTTGTTGAGATGTTTGATGCCCAACCCAACCACAAAACAATGAAAAGACCCCTCGGACATACCATCCTGCGCTTTCTCTACAAGGTGCGCATGCGTCTTCACCCACTCCTCCCTGTGTCGGACGAGGACTATGTGAGGATGATGTTCTACCGCGACATGGGCTATCCGCTCGACCTGGATAACCCACAGACATTCAACGAAAAACTCCAGTGGCTCAAGGTCTATAACCATCGCCCGGAGTACACCGCCATGGTCGATAAGGTGGCGGCTAAGGAGTATGTGGCCAAGATTCTCGGCCCCGAGTATATCATCCCCACGCTGGGGGTGTGGGATAGTTTCGAGGAGATTGATTTCGACTCGCTCCCCGAGCAGTTTGTGCTCAAAACCACGCACGACAGTAAGAGTGTGGTCATCTGCACCGACAAGAGCTCCTTCAATCGTGTGGAGGCGGGCAAAAGGCTGACGGCCTCGCTTCGCCGCAGCTACTACCTCAAGTACCGCGAGTGGCCCTATAAAAATATCCGCCCACGCATTCTGGCCGAGGAGTATATGGTCGACGAGAGCGGCACCGAGCTGAAGGACTACAAATTCTCATGCTACAACGGCACAGCCACCGATGTAATGCTCTGCTTTGACAGGGCCTCGGGTGACACCAAGTTCTACTTCTTCGACCCCGAGTGGAGGCTCCTGCGCTACAATCGTCGAGGAAAGGAGGCCCCCGAGGGTTTCACCGTGCCCAAGCCCGAAAATATGGAGCAGATGTTCCGCATCGCCGCGCGCCTTTCGGAGGGGGTGCCCTACCTGAGGGTCGACCTCTATAACATCCGTGGGCATATCTACTTCGGCGAACTCACCTTCTTCCCGCGTAGTGGGTGCGACAGTAACCTGCTCCGCGAAACCGACCTGCTCTTCGGTAGCCGCATAACTCTTCCCAATCACAAAACCATCTAACACCCATCATATTATGGCATGCAAAGCAGCGCCCAAGCGACACCTTACACGCCGCATAAAACTCTTCTTCCGCTACCTCGTTGGGGCCGAGCGCATGACCTCGAAGGAGAGCTACTTCCCCGAGTTGCCCCACAAGGTGAAGGTGAGGATTTTCTTGGAGCAGTGTGTACACATCTTCCGTTACGGCGAGCTCAACCAATACTACTACCTCTACGGTATGGATGTCAAGGGGGCCAACTTTAAGAGGAATAACCTCGTGGCCTACAAGGAGTTTATGGATTGGCGCAACCTGCGCAATCGCCCCTCCAGCCCTTTTAACTACATTTGCATATTGAGGGACAAAAGGCTGTTTGCCATCCTTTGCGAGTACTATGGTATCCCTTGTGTGAGAGATTTGGGTATGCTCGATAGGGAGACAATGACCGTGAGCTCATTCAACGACACCGTCGAGGAGCTCTTTCACCTGCTCGAGAGGGAGCACGACATCTTCTGCAAGCCCATAAATGCCGAGTGTGGCGAGGGCATCTTCTGCCTCGGGTGGAGGGATGGCGAGTATAGCATCAACGACTGCCCTGCAACACGCGAAGCTGTGGAGGCCCGTGTGAAGGCTACTCGTGGTGGTTACCTTGTGCAGAGCCGATTGGTGCAGCACCCCGAGATGGATGTTATCTACCCCAAGTCGATAAACACCATCCGCATTGTGACCATTCGCAACGAACACACGGGTGAGATTGAACTCTTCCACGCACTGTTGCGCATAGGCGCGGGCGGCAATGTGGTCGACAATTGGTCGCAGGGAGGCGTCTGTGTGGGCATCGACCCCGATGGACGACTTGTCGAGGAGGGATACTATAAACCACCCTTCGGACTGCGTACCACCGTGCACCCCGATACGGGAGTGGTATTCAGGGAGTTCCGTGTGCCCTGCTATGAACAGGCGGTGGCTATGTGTCGCAGGTTCCACAGCAAGCTCGATGTGCTCTCCTCCATCGGTTGGGATGTGGCAATCACCCCCAATGGCCCATGTCTTATAGAGGCTAACGACAACTGGGCCATTTCGCTCCATCAGGTCTATGGCGGACTAAAGGACCGATACGATGAGCTGGTAAAATAGAGTCATTGGGTGAAATCTCAACTGCTGACCGCTGATCATAAATATCTAACCACCAACAACTGAGAACTAAAAAAAACAGGCTGAAAGCTGAAGGCTATGGCCGAAAGGTAAAAAAATAGTATGAAACGCATTGGTTTTCCCATAAGTCACAAGGAGAATGAGCGACGCCGAGCACTCGTGCCCGAACATCTCGCTATGGTCGAACACCCCGAGAGGCTCTTCATCGAGAGGGGCTACGGAGAGGTGTTGGGGTACAACGACGAGGATTATGCCCGCTGGGGCGTGGGTGTGGTGAGCCGCGAGGAGGTGCTACGCATGGAGGTTATCTGCGACCCGAAGCTGGGCGATGGCGACTACCTCGCAGAGCTCCACGGCCAGACAGTCTTCGGATGGCTCCACGCTGTGCGCAACCGCGAGATTGCCGACAGCCTTATAGAGGGAGGGCTCACTGCCTACGCATGGGAGGATATGAACGAGAATGGACGACACTCCTTCTGGCGCAACAACGAGATTGCCGGCGAGGCCGCTGTGGCCCACGCCTACATGATACATGGGGTCTTCCCCTACAACACCAAGGTGGCGGTCATCGGTCGTGGTAATACGGCGCGAGGTGCTGTGAAGATGCTCTCCTCAATGGGGGCAGATGTCACCGTCTACGACCGACACAGCGAGCGACTTGTGAGGGAGGAGTTGCCACAGTATGATGTGGTGGTAAATGCTGTGCTGTGGGATACCCGCAGGCGCGACCATATAATCTCTGTGGAGGATCTCGCGAGGATGAAGCGTGGAGCGATGATTATCGACATCTCGTGCGACTTGGCGGGTGCCATCGAGTCGTCGGTGCCAACAACCATCGAGAACCCCACCTATTTTGCCCACGGTGTGCGCCACTATGTTGTGGACCACACCCCTTCGCTCTTCTATAAGACCTCGAGCGAGAGCCTCAGTAGGGAGGTTGTGAAGTACCTCGATCTGCTCTCCTCGGGCGAGGAGAACGAGGTGCTGCGTGCAGCCAAGTGCATCGAGCGAGGGGAGATTCTCGACCGCCGCATCATCGAATTCCAAGGGCGATAGGGGGGGATAACCGTTAATCTGTATCGTTGAGAGCCTCGGAGTGGCGGGGCGTCTGTTCGGCGATGGGGTTGCCGAGGTGGTAGGCACTTTGGCCAAGCAGCGCTGCGCACGGCCGCTTATGTTTATACCCACACTTGATTACGCAAGCATATCAAGTGTGGGTATAAAACAAAAGCCACTCTTGTGAGTGGCTTGGGTGGAGTGTGGGAGTTGACGGATTCGAACCGCCGACCCTCTGCTTGTAAGGCAGATGCTCTAAACCAGCTGAGCTAAACTCCCAAAAGTCCGTTAGAACTGCGTTTCATTTCTGAATTGCGATGCAAAGGTAGCGCAAATTTTCATATCTGCAAATTTTTCGCGCAAAAAAATGCAACTTTTTTTGATTATTTTTTCACTCAAACAACTAATCGTTTGCAAATCAAAGATATAGTGCAATGCATTATTTTTGCCTCTACGACCACTTTTTTCGCGCCACTATTCCCCATTGCCGAAAAAGGATGTATCTTTGCCCTATGACACGACGAGAATTATATCACAGAGTGCAGGCTGTGGCTGTGGAAATCTACGGTGAGCAGGAGGGGTGTGCCGTGGCAGACCGCCTCACGGAGGACATCTACTCCTTCGGGCGTTTCGAGGTGGTGCTGGCAGGTGAGCTCGAGGTCGAGGGGTTCGACCCCCTACACTTCGATGGGCTGATGGAGCGACTGCGCAGCGGCGAGCCTGTGCAGTACATCACAGGCCGCACGGAGTTCTATGGGCGCACCTTCCGTCTGAAACAAGGGGTGCTCATCCCGAGGCCCGAAACCGAGGAACTCGTGCACCTTATTATTAGTAGCTGCAACGCTCGTGCTCCCCGAATTCTCGATGTGGGCACGGGGTCGGGAGCCATTGCTGTGTCGTTGGCTGCCGAGCTGGAGGGTGCGCGTGTGGAGGCCCTCGACCTCTCGCCCATAGCACTCGAGGTGGCGGCCATTAATGCCCGCCAACTTGGTGTGAATGTGGTGGTTACCGAGGGCGACATCTTCCGCTGGGAGCCCGAGCCCGCGAGCCTCGATGTGGTGGTGAGCAATCCCCCTTATATACCCCTTGCCGAGCGTGCCGAGATGGCCCACAATGTCACCGAGTGGGAGCCCCACATGGCACTCTTTGTGCCCGATCAAAGCCCGCTACTCTTCTATGAGCGCATAGCAGATGTTGCGAAGGTGGGGCTGAAGGAGGGCGGAGGGCTCTACTTCGAGGTGCACGAGAGGCTTGCCGACCATGTGGCACGCATGCTGGAAGAGAGAGGTTTCGGCGGTGTCAGGATAGTGAACGACCTTAATGGTAAACCCCGCATTGTGCTGTGCAGGAAATAGATAGCCCATATAAACCACGCACTAAAACCCCCGAGCAGGCACTCGCCCTGCTGATGCGTCAGTGTGCTCGAGCAGAGAGGTGTTCGAGCGATGCTCTGCGTTCCATGCGCCGCTGGGGACTCTCGGATAGCGATGCCCAAGTGGTGTTGAGACGACTTGTGGCCGAGCATTTCATCGACGACGGTCGCTATGCGGCGGCCTATGTGAGGGAGAAGATGAAGTTCTCCGGATGGGGTGCACGCAAGATTGCTATGGCTCTGAGGGCCAAGCGTATATCGCCCGACAATATTGCCTCCGCATTGGAGCAGATGGAGCCCGAGGCCGACCTCGAACGATTGGAGGAGATGCTGCGCCGCAAGGCCGCAAAGACCACTGCTCGCAACGACTATGAGCTGAAGGGTAAGTTGGTGCGCTTCGGCGTGGGGCGCGGTTTCGACCTCGAACAAGTGATTGCCACCGTTGAGAGTCTGATGAAGAGGGACTAAAGGTGGCGGGCGATGCGGCTTGCGCAGATGTTCATAAGTAGCTTGGTGCCAAGCGAGTAGAGCGCCACAATGCCCGAAGGGGTTACCACCCACATCTCATCGTAGCTCTCGATATTCTCAACCCTTATAACCCCCTCGATTATCTGCATATTTGCCCTCTGGGCGGCCTCCATGACGGCCTCCCTCTCGGCACTTTTGCGCGCTCCCTGCTCGGTGGTGGGGACAATGAGCGTGTTACCCCTGATGGCCATCACTGTGTTGTCACCCGAGGTGCTTATTTCGCCACGAGCGTTGGCCCTCACCGAGAGGTCGTAGCCATACCTTTTAGCCATGAGGTCGGCGTGGCGTGTGGCGGCCAGCGATAGGGTAGTGTGGTGGCGCTCAAAGGGTATTTCGTAGCGTGCGATGTTTGCTCGAGGTCGCACATCGAGCAGAGTGAAGGCGTTGTAGGGGGTGGTCTCGGTGTGGATAATGAGGCGGTCGGGGGCGTTGTTGCCATTGGGCAACAGGTAGATTGTCAGCGTGTTACCCACCTTGGGGTAGAGCCCATAGTAGAGTAGTTCGCCTATCTCGTGAGTAATCTCCTCGGGGTTGAGTGTCACGGCTGTGCCAAACATTGCCTCGTAGCTTTCGGCGAGCACCTCAAGCTTGCGGTCGAGCATGAGAGGTTGGTGTGCGGAGGTGTTCACCACGGTGTATGCAAGGTTGCAACCCACCATCGAGAGTGGGTTGAGAGGGAGCTCCTCGGGGCCGATAAGGCGGCCGTTGTATGAGACCTTGTCGTATTTCAACTTTTTTTGGTTGAGAGTTGGAAGTTAGCCTGCGGTGCAGCGGCTTTCAACTTACAACATCATGATTTTCATGACCATTTCGCGCAGGAGTTCGCCTTGGTCGGCGCCTCCCGTATTTATGCCCTTCCCCTTCATGTCGTACTCCCTGATGATGCCCAGTATCTGAAAAATTTTCTGGTTGGGGTATAGCGCTGCAGCCTGCTTGTAACCACCAAGTACATAGGGACTTACCTTAATCATGCCCGCCAATTCGGCATCGCTTGCCGGGGCCATGCCCTTCACCCTTGTCTGCCATGCGCGATAGTTGAGTGTGAAGAGTTTTTGGAAGTGGCCGAAGAGGGTGGAGGTGGTCACCACAAGGGGGTGGTCCTTGGGATTGCGTGCGAAGTTGTCGGCAATCATCATGGCCTTGGCAAACTGCTTGTGGGCCACGGCATCCACCAGCTCGAAGTTGTTGAACTCCTTGCTGATGCCGATGTTCTGCTCGATGTGGTCGGCGGTGATAACTTTCGTTCCCTCGGGTAGGCGTGTGAGTAGTTTGTCTATCTCTCCGGTGAGTTTGGCGATGTCGGTGCCTATGTGGTCGGTGACCATGCGCAGAGCCTTCTCCTCGATGGCACACCCCTTGGTGGAGCGCAGGTAGGTTGCCACCCATGGAGCGAGTTCGTTGTCGTAGGGGCGTGGCGACTCGAAGACCACACCTTTGGCGGCGCAGTGTTTGTAGAGCGCCGAGCGCTTGTCGATGCTCTTACCCTTGCAGGCGATGATGAGGATGGTGGAGGCCACGGGGGAGGCTGTGTAGGCGGCGAGTTTGTCGGGCTTGCGCAGCGAGGCTGCATCCTTCACGATGATGACCATCCTGCCACCCATCATGGGGACTTGGCGGGCATAGTTGACGATGATACCCTCGTCCTCCACATCTTTGCCATAGATGACCAGCTGATTGAAGGCCTTTTCGTGCTCCTCGAGGATGGAGTCCGCAAGGAGCTGTGTGAGGCTGTCGATGAAGTAACCCTCCTCACCCATAAGCAGATAGAGGGGTGCGAAGTTGCGCCCTCGTATGTCGGCCACTATCTTTTCGTAGTGGGCGTAGGAGTCTCGAAATCGTATGCTTTTTGCCATATTTTGCAGTGAGGTAGGGTCGGTTTTGTGTGTGGGTTAATTGTGCGTCAGGGGGGCTATTGGAGCCACTCCTTGGTTATGCGCAGCACATTTTCAGTGTGCGAGGTTATCTTGTTGCGATTGTCTATCCTGCGGCCCACGAGCCACACAATCTCTTCGCCCGAGGTGAGAACGAATTGATGCTGTTTCTCGGCCATCGACACCTTGGAGTCTATCAGGAAGTCGCTCACCTTCTTCTCGTCGGTCATGCCCAGTGGCACAAATCTGTCGCCCTCCCTCCACTTACGCAGGGTGAGCGGCTCGGTGAGGGTGTCGAGGTCGAGCAGTGCGATGTGCTCGGGTACCCTCAGCTCCTCCACAGCGTCCACATCGAGCTTTTCGAGGTAGAGCACATAGCCGCCGCAGTGTACCTTAGTTTTGGCCAGATTGACCGCCACCTCACACTCGTCGTCGGCCTCGATGCGCGAGATGACTATGCGACCGCGATCCACATAGGCCACCCAATCCTTCGAGTAGAAACGGCGCCCCGTAGCCCCCGCCTTGAGGGCCTCGCAGAGCGAATCGACAACATCGCCTCGGAAGCCATAGCTCTGGCTCATAAGCTCATAGATGACGAAATTCAGGGGGAAACCGGGGTCTATACGCTCGGGGTAGATTATCTCCTCGCGGCCCACCTGCTCCACAGCGTCGCGCGCAATCTTGTTGATGGCGTGGTTGATGAATCGCTGTGTCTCGGTCAGGCGGTCGATGTTGCTGCTCATGATGGCGGTGAACTGTGGCACAATCTCCCTCAGGCGAGGCACGATACCCAGCCTTATCTTGTTGCGCAGATACTTTGTCGAGCGGTTCGAGGAGTCCTCGCGGTAAGGGATGTGGTTGCTCTTGGCATACTCCTTTATCTCGTGGCGCGAGGCAAAGATGAGGGGCCTTACAACCTTGCCGTTGAGCACATTGATACCCGTGAGCCCCTTGAGGCCCGTACCCCTCAGCAGGTTGATGAAGAAGGTCTCGATGCTGTCGTCGGCGTGGTGGGCAACGGCTATGGTGTCGTAACCCTCGGTGGCACACAGCTCCGCAAACCATGTGTAGCGCAGGCGGCGGGCAGCCATCTGTACGCTCTCGCCCGTGAGGGCCATCTCACCCTTGGTGTCGAAGCGGCGGTTGTAGTGGGCCACGCCCAACTTCTCGGCCTCGGTGGCCACAAGCTGTTCGTCCTCCTCGCTCTCCGTGCCGCGCAGGCAGAAGTTGCAGTGGGCAATACCCACAGTGTAGCCCGCCCTGACAAACAGGTGCATCATGACCATCGAGTCCACACCGCCACTCACTGTGAGCAGTATTCGGCTCTCCTTGGTGGCCAACTTGTGCTCGGCTATGTAACGCTCAAATCTCTCTAAAAGTGTCATCGTGTAAAAATCCTCTCTTTCCTAATTTTCCTATATTTTCTAACCTAACTTGTTACAAAATGTTTACCTCGGGCGATATCCTCACGCCGAAGTGCTCCTCCACCTCGCGGCAGATACGCTCCGCCAAGGCTACAACCTCCTCGCCTGTGGCCCCTCCGGTGTTGATGAGCACAAGAGCTTGGTGGGTGTGGACACCCGCACGGCCGAGGGTTTTCCCCTTCCAGCCCAGCGTGTCTATCATCCAGCCCGTGGCAATCTTCAGTCGTTCGGGGTCGCCCGCAACCTCGTAGATGGGCATCGAGGGGTAGCGCTCCTTCAGCCCCTCCACTTGGTGGCGGGGCAGTATGGGGTTCACAAAAAAGCTGCCGGCATTGCCCGTAACCTTCGGGTCGGGGAGCTTTGAGCTGCGGATGGACTCCACAGCACGGCGTATTGCAGAGGGGGTCACCTCGCCTATGCGCTCCACCTCGGGGCGCAGGGTGCCGTAGTCGAGCTTGGGGCAGGGGAGTTTCCAGAGGCGATAGTGAACAGCCGTAATGATTGCTCGCCCCGCCAGCTCCCTCTTGAAAATGCTTTCGCGGTAGCCGAACTTGCAGTCGGAACCCTCAATGGTGCGCTCCTCGAGCGAGGGGAGCTCTATGTACTCCACCCTTTGGATTAAATCTTTGGCCTCGGTGCCATAGGCGCCAATGTTCTGCACAGCCGTTGCTCCTACACTGCTGGGTATGGCCGAGAGATTCTCGGCACCCCACAGTCCACGCTCACAGCTCCACGCCACCACGGTGTCCCACAGTAGCCCCGACTCCACACGGATTACCACCTCGCGGTCGTTCTCCTCGACCACCTCCAGACGGCTGGCTGTGGAGTGGAAGAGTGTGCCGTGGTAGTCGGCGGTGAAGAGGGTGTTGCACCCCTCACCGAGGATGTTCCATCGAGCACCTTGTGCAATGAGAGGAGCCCCTTCGGCGGCGAGAAAGGTGCGCAGTGCTGCGGCATCGCTCCACTCGACCATGAGGTCGGCGGTGGCGTCAATGCCGAACGAGTTGTAGCCACGGAGGCTTATGTTTTTTGTGAGTCGTACCATATCAATCTACAAAGATACGATGATAAATCGAGAATTTAAAATTGTAGGGTTGAAAGTTGAGCGTCGTGGGTTGAAAGTTGATGGTTTGCGCCCCCTTTTGTGTGCAAGAAAACCCATAGTTTCTGTTACGCCACTAAATTTTAATTTTCAATTTTTAATTCTCGATTTTATTTGCTAACTTTGGCGGATTAATTTAAGAAATTAATATACACCTAAAAATACTCACAACTATGTTTACCAAAGAGGACCTTTTGCAAATCAATCAGCACGGCCTTTCGCAGGAGAGTGTCGAGCGCCAGTTGGAGAACTTCCGTCAGGGTTTTCCCTATCTCAAAATCATTCGTTCGGCACGCGTTGGTGACGGCATTATTGCCGTCGGAGAGGCTGATGCCGACCGCCTCAGAGCCGAGTATCGCGAGGCACAGCAGGGGCTCAAGATTGAGAAGTTTGTCCCCGCAAGTGGTGCTGCTACACGCATGTTCAAGGACCTCTTCTCCTATGTGGAGAGTGGTGAGATGAACCCCGTGGTGGAGAGGCTCGCGTCGCATTTGGGCGATTTCGCCTTTGCCGATGCGCTGGGCGAGAAGGTTTCGCTGGAGGCTCCTCTGCGCGATGTTGTGAGGGCCATTGTTGGCGAGGGGCTCGAGTATGGCGCAAAGCCCAAGGGCCTTCTTCTCTTCCATAAGTATGACACCGGAGCCCGCACCCCCTTCGAGGAGCACTTGGCCGAGGGTGCGATGTATGCCGCAAGCGATGGCGTGGTGAACATCCACTTTACCGTGTCGCCCGAGCATGTGGAGGGCTTCAGTTCGCTCTTCGATAGCGTCAGGGAGCGCTACGAGAGTCGCTACGATGTGAAATATCACATCTCGATGTCGGTGCAGAAGGGTAGCACGGATACTATCGCAGTGAACGAGGATTGCACCCCCTTCCGCGAGGCCGACGGCCGTCTGCTGTTCCGCCCTGCAGGCCACGGTGCGCTCATTGAGAACCTCAACGATATCGACGCCGACATCATCTTTATCAAGACTATCGACAATGTGGCACCCGACCACCTGAAGGCCGACACCATCAAGTATAAGGAGGTGCTGGCAGGTCTGCTTGTGTCGGTGCAGAAGAGGGTGTTCGGCTATGTGGAGCAGATGGAGCGCGGCGAGGCCGACCTCGAGGAGGTGAAGAGGTTTGTTGAGAGTGAGCTCTGTGTGGCTCTTCCTTCGGATGTGAAAGCTCTGGAGGGCGAGGCATTGAGGGAGGCTCTGTTGAAGGTATTGTGCCGCCCCTTGAGGGTGTGTGGCATGGTGCGCAACGAGGGCGAGCCCGGTGGTGGTCCCTTCTGGGCCGAGAGCGCCGATGGCAGCGTGGCATTGCAGATTGCCGAGTCGTCGCAGATTGCCCCCGAGCAGAAGCACCTCATGGCTGACGCAACCCACTTCAACCCCGTGGATTTGGTCTGCGCAACCCGCAACCACAAGGGGGAGAAGTATGACTTCAGGGAGTTTACCGACCCCGCGACGGGCTTTATCTCGAGCAAGTCGAAGAGCGGACGCACGCTTCTTGCACAGGAGTTGCCCGGATTGTGGAACGGAGCGATGTCGAATTGGAACACCCTCTTTGTGGAGGTGCCCATCTCGACATTCTCGCCTGTGAAGGTGGTGACCGACCTGCTGCGCCGCGAGCACCAATAGACTGACAATTAGTACACAAAACATAATAATTAAAAAAAATTAAAAATGGAGAATAAGAAATTGCAGGAGCTCACCGAGAAGCTCTATTCGGAGGGCCTTTCGAAGGGCCAGCAGGAGGCCGAGCGCCTTGTGAGCGAGGCCGAGCAGAAGGCTGCCGCACTTGTGGCTGAGGCCGAGCAGAAGGCTGCCGCCATCGTGAAGGCTGCCGAGCAGAAGGCCGCAGAGCTCAAGAAAAACAACGAAACAGAGGTAATGTTGGCCACCCGTCAGGTTGTGGCTGCTCTCAAGGAGAATATTGCTAACCTCGTGGTAGCCAAGACCACCGAGCCCGCCGTGAAGGCTGCTATGGTCGATGTGGAGTTCGTGAAGGAGATGCTGCTGGGCATCGCACGCAGCTGGAATGGCGAGCGTGTGGAGCTGAGCGCCATCCTCCCTGCCGAGCAGAAAGCTAAGTTCGAGGCCGAGGCCGAGGGCGCTGCCAAGGCGCTGCTGGCTGCCGGCATCGAGGTGGGCTACTCGGAGAGGGTGAAGAGCGGTTTCAAGGTGGCTCCCAAGGATGGCGGCTACTACATCAGCTTCACAGAGGAGGACTTCAATGCCCTGTTGGCCGAGTATATGAAGGAGAAAATCACCAAGATGCTCTTCTAATCCACTAACACAATTTTTGGCTGACAGACTATGGCTACAAATTACTACTGCCTTGTTGCGAGTCTGAGGGACTACACTCTCGATGGCGACGCCAAGGGTTTCGACGCTCTGGAGATAATCGAGGAGATTGCTGCGGAGTTGTCGCCCCGCGATGCGAAGGCCCTGAGGGGGTGGAGGCTCTTCCACGACATAGGCAACATCATTGCGCTGCGCAGTGGCAGGGAGAACTTCTCGCAGCTCGGCAACTTCACCCTCGAGGAGTTGAGGGAGGAGCTGGCGATGCCGCGTGAGCTTCCCCGTCAGGTGCGCGAGGTTCTGGAGCTCTATGCGGCTGCGGAGGTGGGCGAGATTGACCCCGACGACGAGAGGTTGTCGAGGGTTGATGTGGGCCGTTCGTTCGGCTCGGAGCTCTATGCTGCCTACTATCGCTACTGCTCGTCGAGCGACTGCCGCTTCCTGAGGGAGTGGAGCGAGGCCGACAGCAACCTGAGGAATATCACTGCCGCACTGACGGCTCGCGCCAAGGGGCTTCCTGTGGGCGACCAGCTGGTGGGTGGCGGCGAGATTGCGGGCCAACTTATGCGTTCGTCGGCTGCCGACTTCGGCCTGAAGGGTGAGGTGGGCTACATCGACGCCCTGATAGGAGCTCTCGGCGAGAACGACAACCTGCTGGATAAGGAGCACCGCATCGACATGATACGCTGGGCCATCTCGGAGGAGATAGCCACCTTCGACTACTTCAACATCAATCTGCTGCTGAGCTACATTGTACGCCTCGGGTTGGTACACCGCTGGGCGCAGCTCGACGGCGAGCGTGGCCGCGAGATGTTCCGCCGCTTGGTGGGTTCGCTGGGCGCCACGGAGCAGATTAGGGCTGCCGAACACCGCTTCACGGAGGAGTAGGCGTGGCGGCGCATAACAATGCACGAATATTTCAAACAATAATGCACTAATAGGACTAAATGAAAACTACTGGTAAAGTACAAGGTATTATCTCCAACATCGTGATTGTACGCACGGAGGGTGCTGTGTCGCAGAACGAGATTTGCTACATCACCGTGGGCGGCGTGAAACTGATGGCAGAGGTAATTAAGGTGACGGGTAAGGATGCCTATGTTCAGGTGTTCGACTCGACCCGTGGACTGAAAATCGGTGCCGAGGTGGAGTTTGAGGGCCACATGCTCGAGGCAACCCTCGCCCCCGGTATCATCTCCCGCAACTACGACGGTCTGCAGAACGACCTCGAGAGGATGGAGAGCCTCTTCATTGAGCGCGGTACGAAGACCGACCCCATCGACTACGAGAAGCTCTGGGACTACAAACCTCTGGCACAGGTGGGCGACACCGTGACTGCCGGCGATTGGCTGGGAGAGGTTAAGGAGTTGTGGGTAAACCACAAGATTATGGTTCCCTTCACCATGGAGGAGAGCTACACCATCAAGTCGCTCACCGAGGCTGGCAGCTACAATGTGAACACCGTTGTGGCCGTGCTGACCGACTCGAAGGGTGAGGACCACGAGGTGACCATGGTTCAGAAGTGGCCCGTGAAGAAGGCCATCAAGGGCTATGTTGCCAAGCCCCGACCCAGCCGCATCATGGAGACGGGTGTGAGGGCTATCGACACCTTCAACCCCATTGCCGATGGCGGTACGGGCTTCATCCCCGGCCCCTTCGGAGCGGGTAAGACCGTGTTGCAGCACGCCATTTCGAAACAGGCAGAGGCAGACCTTATTATTATGGTAGCCTGCGGCGAGCGTGCCAACGAGGTTGTGGAGATTTTTGCAGAGTTCCCCCACCTCGACGACCCCCGCACCGGCCACAAACTTATGGAGCGTACCACCATCATTTGCAATACATCGAATATGCCTGTGGCTGCTCGTGAGGCATCGGTTTACACCGGTATGACCATCGCCGAGTACTATCGCGCCATGGGTCTGAAGGTGCTGCTGCTGGCCGACTCCACTTCGCGTTGGGCACAGGCACTGAGGGAGATGTCGAACCGTCTGGAGGAGCTTCCCGGTCAGGACGCATTCCCCATGGACCTTTCGGCCATCATCGCTTCGTTCTATGCGAGGGCAGGTTTGGTGCACCTCCGCAACGGCCAGACAGGCTCGGTAACATTCCTCGGTACGGTGTCGCCTGCGGGTGGTAACCTGAAGGAGCCCGTTACGGAGTCGACCAAGAAGGCTGCAAGGTGTTTCTATGCACTCTCGCAGCAGCGTGCCGACTCGAAACGCTACCCCGCAATCGACCCTCTGGACAGCTACTCGAAGTATCTGGAGTATCCCGAGATTGTGGAGTACCTCGACGAGCACATCGAGGAGGGCTGGGTGAAGAATGTTATGGAGGGCAAAACCCTCGTGCGCCGTGGTAAGGAGTCTGCTGAGCAGATTAACATTTTGGGCGACGACGGTGTACCCGTGGAGTACCACGAGATGTTCTGGAAGAGCGAGCTTGTGGACTTTGTGATTCTCCAGCAGGATGCGTTCGACGACATCGACGCCAACTGCCCCATCGACCGCCAGAAATATATGTTTGACTTTGTGATGGAGATATGCCGCCGCCAGTATGGCTTTGCGGACTTCGAGGAGTGCTCGGCCTTCTTCAAGACGCTGATTAACCTCTTCAAGCAGCTCAACTACACCGAGTGGAAGAGCGAGGAGTTTGCCAAGTATGAGCAGGAGATTAGGGCATTCGTTGCCACCAAATAATTGAGGAGGAGAGAGATATGACTACAAAAGCATTCCAGAAGATTTATACCAAGATTGATAATATCACCAAGGCGACTGTGTCGCTTCGAGCCACCGGCGTGGGTAACGACGAGTTGGCGACCGTTGGTGGCCACCTTGCACAGGTGGTGAAGGTTATGGGCGACCAAGTGACCTTGCAGGTGTTCGAGGGCACCGAGGGTATCTCCACCGATGCTGAGGTGGTATTCCACGGCGTACCCCCCACGCTGAAGGTGGGCGATGGCCTTGCCGGTCGCTTCTTCAACGCCTATGGCGAGCCCTTGGAGGGTGGCGCCCCCGTTGAGGGTGAGGAGAGGGAGATCGGTGGCCCCACCGTTAACCCCTTCCGCCGCCGTCAGCCCTCGGAGCTGATTGCCACCGGTATTGCGGGTATCGACCTTAATAATACCATCGTGTCGGGCCAGAAGATTCCCTTCTTTGCCGACCCCGACCAGCCCTACAACCAAGTTATGGCCAATGTGGCACTGAGGGCCAAGGCCGACAAGATTATTCTGGGCGGTATGGGTATGACCAACGACGACTTCCTCTACTTCAAGAACCTGTTTGAGAATGCGGGTGTGCTGGATAGGATTGTCTGCTTTGTGAACACCACCGAGAATCCCCCCGTGGAGCGTCTGCTGGTGCCCGACATGGCGCTGACCGCCGCCGAGTACTTCGCTGCCGACAAGGGCGAGAAGGTGCTGGTGCTGCTCACCGACATGACCCTCTACGCCGACGCACTTGCCATCGTGTCGAACCGTATGGACCAGATTCCCTCGAAGGACTCGATGCCCGGTTCGCTCTACTCGGACCTCGCGAAGATTTACGAGAAGGCCGTGCAGTTGCCCTCCGGCGGTTCGATTACCATCATCGCCGTGACCACCCTGTCGGGCGGCGATATCACCCACGCTATTCCCGATAACACGGGTTACATCACCGAGGGTCAGCTCTTCCTGAGGAACGACACCGATACCGGTAAGGTGATTGTCGACCCCTTCCGCTCGCTGTCGCGTCTGAAACAGTTGGTTATTGGTAAGAAGACCCGCGAGGACCATCCTCAGGTGATGAATGCCGCCGTGCGTCTGTACTCGGATGCTGCGGGTGCCAAGACCAAGTTGGAGAACGGTTTTGACCTCTCGGACTACGACGAGCGTGCGCTGAAGTTCGCCAAGGAGTATTCGGACAAACTCCTCTCCATTGATGTAAACATCGAGATTACCGAGATGTTGGATACCGCTTGGAGCCTGTTTGCCAAGTACTTCAAGAAGAGCGAGGTTACCATTAAGTCGGAGCTTGTCGAGAAGTATTGGAAGTAATTCATCCTCTTTGAGGCTCTTTCCTCTTCTTGGCCCGGAGGCGTAGCCACGCTATGCTCCATTGCCGATGGCGGAGGAATGGCTCGAAAAACTGATGAAGTTACAAGTTGAGTAGATACAGCAACAGAAATAACTGTTCCGACAAATTACGGCAAATAAAAACCATCCTAACGAATTGAATTAGATGGCAATAAAATTTCAATATAACAAAACATCGCTCGGCGAACTCGGCAAACAGCTGAAGATGCGCCAAAGGGCTCTTCCTACCATCAAGAGTAAGGAGTCGGCCCTGAGGGTTGAGGTGTCGGCTGCCAAAGATAGGGCAGAGGGCTACCAACAGCGCATCGAGGCACTCATGGCCAAGTACGACTACATGGCTGCCCTGTGGGGCGAGTTCGAGAGTGACCTTCTGGAGGTGAAGGATGTTGTGCTGGGGGTCAATAAGATTGCCGGCGTGAAGATTCCTGCGCTGAAGGATGTGGTCTTTGAGCAGCGCCCCTACGACCTCTTCTCGTCGCCTGCGTGGTATGCCGACGGCGTGGAGGTTCTCAAGGAGATTGCGCTGCTGGGCATCGAGTTCGAGGTGTTCCAGAGGCGCACCGAGCTGCTCGACCATGCCCGCAAGAAGACCACACAGAAGGTTAACCTCTACGAAAAAGTGCAGATTCCGGGCTATGAGGACGCTATCCGCAAGATTAAACGATTCTTGGAGGACGAGGAGAATCTCTCGAAGAGCGCCCAGAAGATTGTTAAGACCAAACACGAACAACTAAATCCCGCCGAAGAGTTATGATAGTTAAGATGAACAAATACACTCTTGTGCTCTACCGCAAGGCACAGGAGGAGTTCCTGAACCGTCTTCAGGAGCTCGGCGTTGTCGACATCACGACGACCGGTTGGGAGCCCAACGAGGCAGAGCGCGAGGTTCTGGGCGAGATTGAGGCCCACAAGGCTGCCGGCGAGAACTTCTCTGCGCTGAAGAAGAACCCTAAGTATCAGGGTGGGGAGCCCTTCGCCACAGGCGAGGAGGCCTACGAGAACTACCAGCGTGCTTCGGCCGCCATCGAGCAGCTCGGAGCACAGATTGCCAAGGCCACCAAGGAGGCCGAGGAGTTGGCCATGTGGGGCACATTCGAGCCCGAAGTGCTGGCCAAGCTCGAGGCAGAGGGTATCGTGCTCCACTTCTACTCCTGCTACTCCAACGAGTACGCACAGGGCATAGCCTCGTGGGGCGAGAACTACACTGTGGAGCCTATCTCGGAGCACAACGGCACCACCTACTTTGTGGTCGTTGGCCGCAAGGGAGAGCCCACTCCACAGATTGATGCTCAACCCATCAAAACCCCCGCACTCAATGCCGAGGGTAAGAGGGGCGAGATTGAGGCTTTGGAGAGTCGCTTGGCTGAGTGGCAGAGGGTTATGGCCCGCTGTGTGGCAAGTGAGGAGCTCATCGAGCAGCACGCCTGTGGACTGAAAGACGCTCTGCAGCTGAGTCAGGTCAGCCGCAGCGGCAATCCCGAGGCGGAGGGTCATCTGGTTGTACTTCAGGGCTGGGCACCCGAGGCCAATAGTGCCGAGGTGGATGCCATGCTCGAGGCTGAGAGCGATGTGCTCTACATCAAGGAGCGACCCACCATGGATGACGACACCCCCGTGCAGCTCAAAAATGGCTGGTTTGCCAAACCGTTTGAGTTCATCGGCGACTTCTATGCTGTGCCCAAGTATGGTACCATGGACCTCACGAAGTATTTTGCACCCTTCTATATGCTCTTCTTCGGCTTCTGTATTGGCGATGCGGGCTATGGTGCAACATTCTTCCTGATAGGTCTGTTCATGTACCTGAAGAAGATGAAGGGTATGGGGCTCATTTCGCAGCTGGTTATGTGGCTGGGAGCTGCTTCGGTGCTCTTTGGCCTCTGCGTGGGCAATGTTTATGGTGTGTCGCTACGCACGCTGGGTATGCCCGAGTGGTACCACAATGCGATGACCGTCATCAACGACCAACTCTTCTACATCGCACTCGGCTGCGGCATTGTGCAGATTATCTTTGCCCTTGTGCTCAATGTGATAAACACCACCATTGCCTATGGGTTTAAGTACTCGTTTGGCACATTGGGTTGGCTTATCATCTTGGTGGACTGCTTGTTGGCATTCCTGCTGCCGATGGTTGGTGTAGAGGGCTTCAGCTTCTCGTCGCCTTTGTGTCTGGGTATTTTGGGCGTTGGAGCAGTGTTTATGCTGCTGCTCAATAACCCCAATCGCAACCCCTTGGTCAACTTCGGCTCGGGCTTGTGGGACACCTACAACAACCTCACTGGTCTGCTGGGTGATGTGCTGAGCTATGTTCGTCTGTTTGCCATCAGCCTTTCGGGCGGTGCTCTGGCTGTGGTGTTCAACGACTTGGCAGGCAGCCTTGCCCCCGATGTTCCCGGTGTGCGTCAGTTGGTGATGTTCCTCATCCTTGCCTTCGGCCACGGCATCAACATCTTCATGTCTGCCATCGGTGCCTTCGTTCACCCCATGCGACTCACCTTCATTGAGTTCTATAAGAACGCCGGCTTCGAGGCATCGACCCGCCTCTACACTCCTTTTAGGAAACAAAAAACAAACTAAAAATCAATAAATTAACAAACTAAAAAACTTTTTTACAACTATGAACATTATTCTTGCTTACATCGGTGTAGTGCTTATGGTAGCCCTCTCCGGTATTGGTAGTGCCTATGGTACTTCGATTGCTGCAAACGCAACTGTTGGCGCTATGAAGAAACGAATGAACTCGTTTGGTCAGTCGATGATTCTTTCGGCACTGCCCGCAACACAGGGTCTTTATGGTTTTGCTGCGTTCTTCTTCGTGCAGAACTACCTGACCGCAGGTATCAGCCTGATGCAGGCTGCTGCCATCTTTGGTTTGGGTCTGACCGTAGGTCTTGTATGTTTGTTCTCGGCTATCCGTCAGGGCCAGATTTGTGCTAACGGTATTGCAGCGATTGGTGGTGGCTACGATGTTATGGGTAAGACCCTTCTGTTGGCCGTATTCCCCGAGCTTTATGCGATTATCACCGTTGCCGTTACCTTCCTTGTAACCGGCCTTATGGGTGCTCCCATCATGTAAAAAGCGAAGAAACACACCTTGCGGGCATAGTGGTGCCCGCAGAGATAAACCCCTGCCAGAGTTTGCTTCTTGCAAACGAGGCAGGGGTTTTCTTGTGCGCGAGTCGGGACGGCTCTTATGTAATGTGAATTATCGACAAGGATGCGCCTTTGTGGTTAAAAATTCTTGCCGAAGCTGAAGTAGATGCCGCCTATGGGGTTGAGATTGGTGCCGCTTGCAAGCACTGTAATGGGGCCCAGCGAGGTGTTGTAGGTATACTTCAGGCCGAAGCCCACGAGGCTATCCTTCAGCAGGAACATACGCCTGAAGTCGTCGTTCTGGAGCAGCACATTGACCACCCCCGAGAGGTAGTGGTTGCGGGCAATGGTGAGTCGTGTTTCGAGGGCTCCCACCATCACCGAGTTGTCGAACTGCTCGATGTGTTGCACACCTACGAAGGGCATCTGTTGGGGCATATAGCGGCCGGGGAGGATGCCTCCCAAGCAGTTGTAGTAGGGGTAGGTGGGCTCCATACCTATCAGCGTGCGGCCATATAGCGAGGGTATGGCCACAATCCAGTCGTTGAGCGACACAGCAGCCTGAAGGTCGTACTGCAACGATACGAAGGGTGCATGGTTGTGCACCTCGATACCGTTGTTGGTGTGGAGTGTGTAGCTCATGTCGAGCGACCATCCTCGTGTGGGGAGGTAGAAGTTATCGAGATTGTCGTAGTGTCCTGTGACCTTGTAGTTGATGTATGCCTCGGGCTCTACCTCGACCATTCCTCCCTCATGGAAGGTTTCGTGGTAGTTGAAGAAGTCGGTTTCGATGGCGGCTGTGAGTCCGAAGTTTTTGAGGCTGATGTTGGAGAATCGGAGGGCCATTTTGTGGAGGTCGAAGGTGGATGTGTGCGACCTTTTATTGCCCTTGTAGTAGGTGAAGTTGTTGTGTTGGAAGCGGTAGCCGAATGTTAACTCGCCGAAGAGCACACGGTTGGTGGAGGCTGCGAGTTGCACATAGGGGTTGTCGTTGAGTCGTGTGGTGAGGGCGATGCGGGGCTTGAAGTAGTTGCCTTGCAGCGTCATTTCGGTGCCGAGCAGGAGAGATGCGAGCTCGTTGGAGTCGAAGCGGAAGCCCACATGTACCGAGGCGTTCTGCTTGTTGTCCACGCCGATGGTGAGCTCATAGGGGGCCTCGTTGGAGAGGGAGTACTTCACAAAGTCGAAGCCTCCGAGGTTGCGTATTTGCTCGATATTGCGGTTGAATTCGCGTCGAGTGACGGTGGTGTAGGGTTTCAGGTCGAGGTAGCGCGAGATGATTTGTCGTTCGCGCTTGTTGAACCCTTTGAGGTTGATGTTGCCGATGCGCAGCAGGCTCTCTGTGGAGTAGTGCTTGTCCCTTTTTTGGGGCATGTATCCCTCGGGGAGACCTATTTTTTTGCGCAGAGAGAGGAGTCCTTCTCGATGTTTGTCAGCCTCTCTCTGTCCCCTTTGGAGGAGCGAGTCGACGGCTTCGATGTTGAAGCTTGCGGCTGTGTAGGGTGCCACTTCGGGGTGTATGTAGTAGTCGCAGTCGGCCAGATTGCGTTCGTAGTTATCCCTGCCGAGGAATGCTGTGAGTTGTTCGAAGATGAGCACCATGTTTTCGATGTCGGCATCGGTACGGATGCCGTCTGTGAGGTCCACACCAATCACAATGTCGGCACCCATGTCGCGCACCACATCCACGGGAAAGTTGTTGTAGACACCACCATCGACCAACACCATATCCCTGTATTTCACAGGTTTGAATACCCCGGGGATGGATATGCTTGCGCGGATTGCGGCCGACAGGCTACCTCCTCGTGCCACATACTCACTGCCGGTGTTCATGTCGTAGGCCACGCATGCGAAGGGTATTGGGAGGTTGTCGAAGGAGTCGATTTGTTGGTAGCCGAGGAGCAGCTCGTTGAGTTGGTCCATAAACTTGTCGCCGCGCACGATACCGCTGGGCATCGAGATATCATCGGTGGAGAGCATCACATCGAACATGTAGGCGTCATCTTTCTGTTTGTCGGCCAGCAGCTGCTTGTCGCGTGCATTGCGGTCGGTGAAGATGTCGAACCAATTCATGGAGGTGTAGAGCTCCTCAATCTCTTCGATGGTGTATCCCACGGCATAGAGGCCTCCGATGATGGAGCCTATGGAGGTGCCGGCGATGTAGTCGATGGGGATTCCGGCCTCTTCGATGGCCTTGATTACTCGGAGCTGTGCGGCACCTTTGGCACCACCACCGCTGAGCACAAGGCCCACACTTTTACGCCCCGGAGCTGCGGGGTCGTCTATTTTGTGTTGTTGTGCATAGGTGTGACCCACAGCTGTCCCGAGGAGCAGTGCTATGAGCAGGGTGCGGACGATTGCTTTCATTGTTGTATGGTAGGTTGTTTGTGGTTGTTTGCGTGGCGTTGCAAAAAGGGCCACCCGACTACCGAGCGAGGGTAGAGGAGTGGCCACTTGGGGTTTTGGGAGTTGTCGTGCTGTGTAGCCTGTGGGCTATTCGTAGCTGCCCGACTTGAGCATAGCCACCTCTTTCTCGGTGAGGAAACGCCACTCGCCGCGTTTGAGTTTCTGCTTGGTGAGTCCTGCGAAGTAGACCCTGTCGAGCTTGCCTACATGGTAGCCCATGTGCTCAAACATGCGCCTTACGATACGGTTGCGACCGGAGTGAATCTCGATGCCCACAGCATTTTTCATCTTGGGGTCGTCAACATAGCAGATGTCGTCGGCGGCGATGTCGCCATCCTCGAGGGTGATACCCAGAATCATCTGCTCCATATCGGCACGGGTGAGTCGCTTGTCGAGGCTCACCTGATAGATTTTTTTCTTTTCGTAGGTGGGGTGTGTGAGTCGTTTTGCGAGGTCGCCGTCGTTGGTAAGGAGGAGCACGCCCACACTATTTTTGTCCAGACGCCCCACGGGATAGATACGCTCGTTGCAGGCGTTCTTCACCAAGTCCATCACGCTTTTGTCGGCGTGGGGGTCGTCGAGGGTAGTGACGAAGCCTTTGGGCTTGTTCATCACTATGTAGACCTTCTTTTCGTTCTCAATCTGCTTGCCATTGTAGCATACCACATCGCCGGGCATAACCTTGCTACCCAGCTCGGTGACCACTGTGCCATTGACGGTGATGGTACCCGAGGTGATATACTCGTCGGCTTCGCGCCTCGAGCAGATGCCCGACATCGAGATGTAGCGATTCAGGCGGATTGCACCCTCCTGTTTTGGGGTGTCGTAGCTGGGATAGTTGTCGAGGGTATACTCGTTGGCGGTGTTCACAAACTGCTTGGGCTCACGGGGTTTGTGCTCGCTGCGCACCTTGGGACCACCAAACTTGGAGGGCTTGCGCTCGAAGCTGCGCTCACGGTTGAAGCTGCGCTCGCGGTTGAACGACCTTTCGCCACGCTCGAAGTTGCGCTCGCCACCCTCACGGTTGAAACTGCGCTCGCGGTTGAACGAACCCTCGCGGTTGAACGACCTTTCGCCGCGCTCGAAGTTGCGCTCGCCACCCTCGCGATTGAAATTGCGCTCGCGGTTGTAGCCGCCCTCACGGTTGAATGACCTCTCGCCGCGCTCGAAGTTGCGCTCGCCGCCCTCGCGGTTGAAATTGCGCTCGCGGTTATAGCCACCCTCGCGATTGAAATTGCGCTCACGGTTGTAGCCGCCCTCGCGGTTGAACGACCTCTCGCCACGCTCGAAGTTGCGCTCGCCACCCTC
>JAGBZI010000037.1 GCA_017628305.1 Tidjanibacter sp. | reverse complement strand
TTCGACGGACTCGGCAAGGATAGCTGGGCACTCACCAATGCCGACGATAAGAATGGTGCCGTGATGGTACAGAACTGCAAGGCCGAGCGCCACACCTATTCGCTGCGCGGCGTGGGAGGTACGAACACAAAGATTCTCGAGACCACGCTGGAGGGTATGCTGCTGGAGATTGACGGCAAGCAGATGTGGTCGCACCTATTGGGCAGGTTCAATGGCTACAACCTCACGGCGGTCTATCGTGCTGCCTGCCTGTTGGGCTTTAGCAGCGAGGAGGTGCTCGTGGCACTCAGCTCGCTGGAGAGCGTGTGTGGCAGGTTTCAGACCTTCCGTTCGAGGAGTGGAGTGGTTGCCATTGTGGACTATGCCCACACTCCCGATGCGCTGGAGAATGTCATTGACACCATACTTGGCGTGGGCACTGCTCGCAGGCTGATAACCGTGTGTGGCTGTGGTGGCGACAGGGACCGCACCAAGCGCCCCGAGATGGCTGCCATTGCTGTGAAAAACTCCCACACAGCCATCTTCACCTCCGACAATCCCCGCACGGAGGACCCTGCATCCATCCTGAAGGATATGGAGCAGGGGGTTGTGGGCCACACCAACTACCTCACCATTCCCGACCGTGAGCAGGCTATCCGTACTGCTCTGCGCATGGCGGAGCGGGGCGATGTGGTGCTCATTGCGGGCAAGGGTCATGAGAACTACCAGATTATCGGCACCGAGAAGCGCCACTTCTCTGACCAAGAGCAGGTCCTCAACTATTTTTCAATAATTTAAAGAACCACAACCAAGTTCATAAAATATTTTAATTTTAAGAAACCATATATTAAACTTTTGTTTAAATGTTATACTCATTAGTAAAATATCTTGAACAACACTTCGACATTCCCGGTTTGGGTATGTTCCAATATTTGTCGTTTCGCTCGGTTGGCGCCATCATTCTGGCGCTACTGATTGGCTCCATCTTCGGCGGCCGCCTCATAAAGGCGCTGCGTCGCAAACAGATTGGCGAGGATATCCGCGACCTCGGTCTCGCAGGCCAGATGGAGAAGAAGGGTACCCCCACCATGGGCGGCATCATCATCCTCATCTCGGTGCTCATCCCCATCCTGCTGTTGGGCGACCTCACAAACATCTATGTGTGGCTGATGATTATATGCACCGTGTGGCTCGGCGCGCTCGGCTTTGCCGACGACTACATCAAGGTGTTCCGCAAAAACAAGGCTGGCCTGAAGGGTAAGTTTAAGATTGTGGGGCAGGTGGGCCTCGGCATCATTGTCGGCACAGTAATGTGCCTTTCGGAGCAGGTTGTGGTGGTGGACAAGAACACCTCCGAGAAGGTGAGCGAGGTGGTGGAGGTGACCACTGCCAGCGGCGACCACGCCCTCGAAACGCAGGAGTACTATGTGGGCGAGAAGAGCACCAAGACAACCATCCCCTTTGTGAAGAACAACGAGCTGGACTACCACTGGTTCGTACCCGTGGAGGGTAAGGTGGGCGATGCCCTCACATGGCTGCTCTACATTGTGTTGGCCATCTTCATCATCACGGCCGTATCGAACGGCTCGAACCTCACCGACGGTCTCGACGGCCTCAACACCGGTGTGAGCGCCATAATTGCAGTGGTGCTCTCCATCCTTGCCTACCTTTCGGGCCATGTCATCTATGCCGACTACCTCAACATCATGTATATTCCCGGCAGCGGTGAGTTGGCGGTCTTTGGAGCAGCCTTTGTGGGTGCTCTGATTGGCTTTTTGTGGTACAACTGCTACCCCGCACAGGTATTTATGGGCGACACGGGCAGCCTTGCCATTGGTGGTATTGTAGCCGTCTTTGCGCTTGCCATTCGCAAGGAGCTGCTGCTCCCCATTCTGTGTGGCGTCTACCTCATGGAGGTGGTGAGTGTGATGATTCAGACCTTCTATTTCAAGTATACGAAGAGGAAGTTTGGCGAGGGACGCAGGGTGTTCCGCATGGCTCCTCTGCACCACCACTATCAGAAGAGCGACATCCCCGAGAACAGGATTGTCGTGAGGTTCTGGATTATTCAGATTTTGCTTGCAGCCTTCGCACTTGTGACCCTCAAAATCAGGTAACCCAACCCTCCACAATAACCCAAATAAAAACAATAGATAAAAGGAAGATATGAAATACGACAATGTTAAACGCGTGGTGATTTTGGGCGGCGGCGAGAGCGGCTATGGCTCGGCCGTGTTGGCCCAGAGCAAAGGTTTTGACACATTCCTCAGCGACGCCGGCACCCTCAGCGAGAAGTATCGCTCGCTGTTGTTGGCCGAGGGCATCGCCTTCGAGGAGGGGGGCCACACCGAGGAGCTCATCACCTCGGCCGACTTGGTGGTTAAGAGCCCCGGCATCCCCGACAAAGCCCCCATGATTGTACGCCTCAGGGAGCTGGGTGTACCCATTGTGAGCGAGATAGAGTTTGCCTTCCCCTTCAGCAAGGGTAAGACCATCTGCATCACGGGGTCGAATGGTAAGACAACAACAACAACCCTCACCCACCGCATCCTTGCCGAGGCGGGATGGGATGTGGCTGTGGGCGGCAACATAGGCGAGAGCTATGCCCTGACGGTGGCTCGTGGCGACAAGGAGTGGTATGTGTTGGAGCTGAGTAGCTTCCAGCTCGACGGCTGCCACGACTTCCGCGCCGATGTTGGTGTGCTGATGAACATCACCCCCGACCACCTCGACCGCTATGGCTACAACTTCCAGAACTATGTGGACAGCAAGATGCGCATCATACGCAACCAAAGTTCCGACGACCACTTCATCTACCTCGGCGACGACGAGGTAGTAGGCAGGGAGGTTGCAAAATTGCACCCCGCGGCCACCCTTTCGCCCTTTGCGAAGGGCAACATTGTGGAGGGAGTTGCCCGTGTGGAGGTGGGGGGCAGGAGCCTCGCCATCGAGCTCGACAAGCTCCACATCAAGGGTCTCCACAACGCCTATAACGCCATGGCAGCCTCGCTGGCAGCACTTGCAGCAGGCGTCGAGGAGGAGCAGATACTCTCCACCCTCTACTCGTTCGAGGGTGTCGAGCACCGCTTGGAGAAGGTGTGTGTGATTGACGGCGTGGAGTGGATAAACGACTCGAAGGCCACCAATGTCGACTCGGTGTGGTATGCGCTGGAGAGCATGACCCGCCCCACTGTGTGGATTGCAGGCGGCACCGATAAGGGTAACGACTATGAGCCCCTGATGGAGTTTGTGGGGCGCAAGGTGAAGACGCTGGTCTGCATGGGAGTGAACAACTCCAAACTTATTGACAACTTCAGCGGCATTGTGCCCGTGTACAACACCTCGTCGCTCGACGAGGCTGTGGAGGTGTGCCGTCAGGTGGCCCAGAGTGGCGACACCGTGTTGCTCTCGCCCGCCTGCGCGAGCTTCGACCTCTTCCGCAACTACGAGGAGCGCGGCAGACTCTTCAAGGAGCGCGTGAGGGAACTTGCCACAAAGAGATAACAAACCCGATAACAGAACGAAGCGATAGATGACAATGCAACCGAAAGCGCCAAATAGTCCCAAATGGGTAAACCGCATTTTTGCGGGCGACAAGGTCATGTGGGTGGTGATAATCCTCCTGCTGGTCTACTCGCTCTTTTTGGTCTACTCCAACACAGCTTATGAGGGCAAGGATAACGCCACGCAGGAGCTCGTTCAGCAGCTGCTCTTCATCTGTATCGGCATGACGGGCTTCTACTTCATGCAGATGTGCGGCCTGAACTTCTATCGTAAGATTTCGGCTCCTCTGTATGTATTGTCGCTGGTGCTGACGGTGCTGATGATAGCGCTCCACAAGGGCTCGGGTGCCGCGAGGGCACTCACTCTGGGAGGTTTTTCGTTCCAGCCCTTTGAGTTGCTGAAGTTTGCGGTGGTTATGAACCTTGCGTCGCAGTTGGCCTCAAGGCAGAAGATTATGGATAAGCTGGAGATTATCCCGAGCTTTCACCCCTCGGAGTGGCGACGCAACAAGGCAAAGCAGCTGGAGATTCTCACCTCGCAAACCATTCCTCTGCTGCTGCCCATCGCCATCGGCTGCATCATCACCGTAAGGTTCAGCAACTCCACCACTCTGATTATCGGTGGCAGTTGCCTTGCGATGATGTACCTCAGCCGCATCAAGGCGAAGGACCTCGGTAAGATAGCCTTTGTGGGCATTGTGGTGGCGGTGTCGGCCATCGCCATCTATGGTGCCATCAACACCCACGCCAACCGAGCTGACACACTCAAGAGCCGTGTGGGGGCATGGAGCCCTTGGGTAGCTGTGAAGAGTGTGGAGGTGGAGAGCGACGGCAAGGAGTACTACAAGAGGCGCACCGACGAGAATGGCGACCCCATCGAACACGACCAAACCCTCTATGCGAAGATGTCGATTGCCACGGGGGGACTGAAAGGTAAAGGGCCGGGGCAGAGCACCAATCGCTACTTGGCCGAGGCCGACAAAGATATGGCCTATGCCTTCCTGATTGAGGAGCATGGTCTACTGGGTGGCGGCTTGGTGATGCTCTTTGCATTCCTTCTGATGTTCTACCGCTCCATCGAGATATTCCGCAAGTGTAGCACCACCTTCCCGGGCTTGTTGGTGCTGGGAATTGGTACGGTGATAGTGTTGCAAGCCTTTCTGCACATGTTGGTATCGGTGTCGCTCTTCCCGCTCACGGGCCAGCAGTTGCCTATTGTGAGCAAGGGTGGCTCGTCGCTGGTGCTCACCCTCACCATGCTGGGCATATTGATGGGTGTGAGTGCCAAGGTGGAGCAGCAGGAGGCGGAGCGAGTAGCCAAACTGAGCACCCCCGCCGATAGGATTAAAACAACAGGGAAATAGAGATTAAATTTGAGCAAAATTGAACAAAAAGATATGGAACAGAAGAGGGCGAAGATAATATTGAGCGGCGGTGGCACAGGTGGCCACATCTACCCCGCCGTAGCTACTGCCGAGGCCTTAAGGGGGCTGCTCGGCGAGCGTGTGGAGGTGCTCTTTGTAGGTGCCGAGGGTAAGATGGAGATGGAGAAAATCCCCGCTCTCGGCTATCGCATTGTGGGACTCCCCGTTGCCGGCCTTCAGCGCAGGCTCACCCTCAGCAACCTGCTGGTTCCCTTCAAGGTGGCAAGGAGCATGCTCCTCGCCCGCCGCACCCTCAAGAGGGAGAGAATCGACCTTGCCATAGGCTTTGGCGGCTACGCCTCGGGGCCTGTGCTCAAGGAGGCGCAGAGGATGGGTATTCCCACTATTATTCAGGAGCAAAACTCCTTTGCGGGGGTCACCAACAAACTCCTCGCAAAGAGGGCGCGCAAGATATGTGTGGCCTACGATGGCATGGAGCGCTTTTTCCCCGCCGAAAAGATTGTCCACACGGGCAATCCGCTGAGGGGTAGCTTTGGTGGCAGTGTGGACCACGCCGAGGCCCTCGCCCACTTTGGTCTGTCGGGCACCAAACCCGTGGTGCTGATTGTTGGCGGCTCGCTGGGGTCGCGCACCATGAACGAGATGATGAAGGCCCACTTGGAGAGGCTTGTGTCCGAAGGCAAGATGGAGGTTATCTGGCAGAACGGAAAATACTACGACCACGAGATGGAGGAGTTCTGCCGCGACAAGGATATGACGGGCGTGTGGAGGGGAGCCTTCATCGACCGCATGGACTACGCCTATGAGGCGGCCACCATGGTGGTGTCGAGGAGCGGTGCCTGCTCGGTGAGTGAGCTCTGCTTGGTGGGCAAACCCACACTCTTCATCCCCTCACCCAATGTTGCCGAAGACCACCAGACCCACAATGCCATGGCCCTTGTGAGGGAGGGTGCTGCGGCGATTGTCAAGGACTCGGAGGCCGTAGCTAAGGGCTTTGAGGTGGTGGAACAGATGATTGGCGACGGCGAGCTGCTGGAGTCGTTGAGCCGCAACATAAAGAGGCTTGCCATAGCCGACTCGGCCCAGAGGGTCGCACGCATCGCCCTCAACGAGCTCGGCCTGTAGGATGCAAGATTGATTAGCAAATTGGCAACACACTGAGTGTGAATGCCACATAGTATTTTCCATTTCAGACGATTAATGAAGGTATGAATGTATATTTTGTAGGTATCGGAGGCATTGGAATGAGTGCCATTGCCCGCTATTTTTTGCACGAGGGATGCAAGGTAGGCGGCTACGACCGCACCCCCTCGCCCCTCACCTCCGAGCTGGAGAACGAGGGTGCCGCCATCCACTATGAGGATAGTGTGGCGATGATTGGCGAGGAGTGGCTCGACAAGGAGAATACCCTTGTGGTCTACACCCCTGCCATCCCCGCCGACCACACGGAGCTGTGCTACTTCAGGGAGAATGGCTTCGAGGTGGTGAAGAGGTCGGAGGTGCTGGGCCACCTCACCCGCGGCAAGCGCACCACAGCGATTGCCGGCACCCACGGCAAGACCACTACAACTACCCTCACGGCGTGGATAACGCTGCGTGCCACAGGTGGCGGCAGTGCCTTTTTGGGTGGCATTTCGAAGAATGTGGGTAGCAACCTTGTGCTGGGTGCGGGCGACCGTATGGCGGTGGAGGCCGACGAGTTCGACCGCTCGTTCCTGCGCCTGAGCCCCACGGTGGCTGTGGTCACGAGCACCGATGCCGACCACCTCGATATCTATGGCACCCACGAGGAGATGAAGAGAGCTTTTGGGCAGTTTGTGGAGCGCATCGTGGAGGGTGGAGTGCTGATTGAGCACTTGGGGCTCAACATCGACCATGGAAATAAAACCATCACCACCTATACCTACGACCTTACGGACCCCGCAGCCGATTTCCACACCCTCGGCTTGGAGCCTGTGGGCGACGGCACCTTCCGCTTCGATGTTGTCTGCCCCGACCGCACCATCAAGGGGTGCCACCTCGGCGTGGGCGGCCAGATTAATGTGGAGAACGCCGTTGCCGCCATTGCTGCTTTGTGGGCAGGAGGCGATTTCGACGAGGATAAATTGCGCGAGGCTCTGGAGGAGTTCAGTGGCGTGAAACGCAGATTTGAGTGCTACCTCCGCACCCCCCGACAGGTCTACATCGACGACTATGCCCACCACCCGAGGGAGCTCTCGGCAGCCATCGGCTCCATCAGGGGTATGTTCCCGGGGCGCCACCTCACCGTGGCCTTCCAGCCCCACCTTTATACCCGTACGAGGGATTTTGCCGAGGAGTTCAGCCGAGCATTGTCGATGGCCGATAGCGTGGTGCTGCTCCCCATCTACCCCGCGAGGGAGCTCCCCATTGAGGGTGTTACAAGCGAGATGCTGGGCGCAAATATTACCACCCCTTGGAGGCTGGTTGCCAAGAGCGAGCTGGCCGCCACATTGGGAGCCATGACCACCGATGTGGTGGTGACCTTCGGTGCAGGCGACATCGACCGCGAGTGCATGGCGGTGTGCGAAGTGCTCAGCGCCAAGGCTTAACAGAATGATTACAGCATGAGACCAAATTGGAAGAAAATATGGCGAGTGGTTGGGGCCGTGCTCTTTTGGGGCGGCCTTGTGGCATTTTTTGTTGCCACATCCATCCTGCGCCACGACAACGAACAAGCCCGCCGAGTGGAGCGGTTGGAGATTGTGGTGAAGGATAGCCTCCAGAGGAGGTTTGTGACCCCCGAGATTATCCGTTCGCTTATAGTGGAAGAGGGTATCGACCCCGTGGGCAAGAGGGTTGATAGTGTCGACTTGGTGGCCATCAACCGCACAGTGGAGGGCTACTGCTTCACCGCAGGGGCCATCACCTATGTCGACTACAGTGGCACCCTCACCGTGGAGCTCACCCAGCGTAAACCTATAGCGAGGGTCTGCACCCGCGGGTACAACTTCTATGTGACGGAGGATATGTATGTACTCCCCACCCGCCCCCACGCATCGCTCAACCTTCCGGTGATTAGCGGAGAGCTCGATTTGCCCTTCGGAGCGTCGTTCCGCGGGAGCCTCGAGGAGTGGTTTGGCGGCGAGGAAAAAAAATCGTCAAAAAGTTACGAATATTTTCGCAAGTTGATTAATTTTGTAGTTTTCACCGAGGAGAGCCCCGAGTATGCGGGTCAGTTTGTGCAAATCGCTGTGATTGAGCCATCTGCGAAATCCTCGGCGAAGCGCCCCACCGAGCCCCGCGTGGAGCTCGTTCCCCGCCACGGCAACTACACCGTGGAGCTCGGCCATCTGGAGGATGTGGAGCAGAAGCTCTACCGCTGGAGGAGGTTTGTGGAGTCGGGCGCAGTGAATCTCGAGGGAGGTCGCGTGAGCGTGGAATACGACGGTCAGGTGGTGTGGAAAGCCCCCAAGGCCCCCAAGGGTACAAAACGATAAAAAGAGAATAAAGAAAAAATAGCAAAAAAGTGCGTTGCAGGTTATGGAGCAGTATTTGATTTCAGTAGATTTGGGCGGCAGCAAAGTTACTGCGGCCCTCGGTATGCTCTCCATGGAGGGAGAGACCGTTGTGGTGGACGCCGTTACCCGCCCCATGGAGGGTTTCACAAGGGGAGAGGTGACCAACATCGAGCTGGTGACAACAGCCATTGGTGAGGCTGTGAGCCAGCTGGAGGTGCGCAACGAGGTGAAGGCCTCGGAGGTGTGGATAAGCATCTCGGGCAAACATGTGGTTAAGGCCACCAACTCGGGCTTTGTCTATGTGGGCGGAGCCGACGGCGAAGTGACCACCCGCGATGTGGACAAACTCCACGACAACATGGCCAATGTTCAAGCCCCCGACGGCAAGGTTATCATCGCACGCATCCCCCAGAGCTACAAGGTCGACTCCAATGAGACCATCGGCTCCCCTGTGGGCAGATTTGGCACCCGCTTGGAGACCTCGTTTGGTTTTGTGCTGGCCGGTGAGAAGGCTCTCGAGCGCATAACCAAAGCCTTCAAACGCTGCGGCATCGAGAACATCCACTACACCTCCGGCGCGATAGCAAGTGCCACGGTGGCTGCCACCGACGAGGAGAAGGAGTCGGGCGTTATAGTCATTGACCTTGGTGCTGCCTCCACCGACCTGTGCATCATCCAGAATAAGGTGGTGCGCCATGTAGCATCCATTCCCATCGGTTCGGCCGACATCAACAAGGATATTCTCTCGATTGGAGTACCCCTGAAGACCGCGGAGGTGCTCAAAGTGAACCACGGCTACGCATCCCACAGCTCCATACCCGAGGAGAAACGCTCCAAGGGAGTCAGCATCTCCCGTACCCCCGGCAAGAAGAAGGGCGATGTGGTGAGCTACCACGACCTTGTGACCATCATCGAGTCGAGGATGACCGACATCATCGAGTATGTCATTGCCGAGATTCAGGCTTCGGGCTACCACAACCGCCTCGCTTCGGGCATTGTTCTGACGGGTGGAGCTTCGCGCCTTGTTGGCGTGGAGAGCCTCTTCTCGGAGCTCACCGGCTATGATGTACGCTTGGGTTGCGCCGAGAATGGCGTGGAGGAGCCCTCCATCGAGAAGTGGGGTGCCCCCGAGAACACCACCGCCATCGGTATGTTGCAGCTAGGCATGATTGAGGCGGGCATTGCCCCCAGCGCCCAGACAAGGAGCGTGATGGAGGAGGTGATTATCCAACCCGAGAGGCCCGCAACCCCCACCACTCCTGCCGCGACAACACCCGTAACGCCCGCAACACCTGCAACACCTGCAACACCCGCAACACCCGATACCAACAAGTCCAATGAGGGTAGCAATCAGGAGACGAACGGCAACCTTACAGATGTAGATGGCAACAATCCCGAGAAGCCCCGCAAGCGCATTTTTGGCGGCATGAAGAATTTTAGGAGCAAGGTGTTCGACTTCTTCTTTGGCAACGAGGTGGTGGACGACCAGAACATGGAGTAGCCACAAAGGGTGTACCCACTAAGCTACAAACGCAATCGGACTTAAGTTTCAAAACACTAAGCAGACAATTCGTCAACAATGAATAGCAGTAACCTCAGCCGCTTGGCCTCGATTGATGCCAAGCGCAAACCAACCGCCAAGATTCTCGTGATGGGCGTGGGTGGTGCCGGCAGCAACGCTGTGAACCACATGCACGACTTAGGCATCAGGGATGTGCTCTTCATGGTGTGCAACACCGATGAGCAGGCCCTCGAGTTGAGCCCTGTGGAGAAACGCATAAAGTTGGGCAACGGCAATGGTGCGGGCAACAACCCCGACAAGGGTAAGGCTCTGGCCATCGAGTCGCTCAACGACATAATGATGGAGCTGGAGAACAGCGAGGCCAAGATGATTTTCATCACCGCAGGTATGGGTGGTGGTACCGGCACAGGTGCAGCCCCCGTGGTGGCCAAGGCTGCCAAGAGCAAGGGCATCCTTACGGTAGCCATCGTCACCCTCCCCTTGGTATTGGAGGGCCCCGTGAGGATGGGTCAGGCACTGAAAGGTCTGGAGGAGCTCAAGGCCAACTCCGACTCCATTGTTGTCATCCACAACGAGAATATTGCCAAGATTTACGGTTCGCTGCCCGTAAAGGAGGCCTTCCATAAGGCCGACGACATATTGGCCACCGCCGCGAAGGGCATGGCCGAGCTGATTACTCGCAAGGACTTCATCAATGTCGATATTGAGGATGCAAGGACCACCATGACCGATAGTGGTCTGGCAGTGATGGGATGCGCCCGCGCCAAGGGAGCCGGCAAGATTGAGGCTGTGGTGCAGCAAGCCTTGGCATCGCCCCTGCTTAATCAGCACGACATCAAGGGTGCCAAGCGTATCCTCTACAACATTTCGTGGGCCGACGATGCAGCCCTCACCATGGACGAGGCCTATGGTGTACTGAAGATGATTCAGGACAGGGCAAGCCTTGTGGTGGGTGCCAGCGAGGCGAACATCATTTGGGGTGCAGGCCCCAACGAGAACCTCGAGGAGGGGGAGATTGAACTCACAGTGATTGCCACAGGCTTCGAGGTGGGCGGCAGCCAGCAGGGTGCACGACGCATCCCCGACCACGAGGAGGAGCAACCCGCAAGGGAGTTCCAACCCGAGGAGGAGATGATGGCCACCAAGTGGGAGTTCACCGAGCGTTATAAGGATATCGACGATAAGATTAACGGCCCTGCCTACTTCCGCCGAGGCAAGGTGCTGCTGGGTGCGAGTGCCATGAGGAGCACCAAGACGGAGGTGGACGCCGTGGTTGGCAACCCCGCTTCCAAGGAGAAGTCGGTGCCTCAGGCAACTGACGGTACCCTCTTCAACTTTTAGGCAGTAACAACCGGTTGTGAATTTGATTACCCCTGAATGCAGACATTTCTATCCATAGCCACCTTTACTTTTGAGCCGAGCGTGCTGTTGTCGCTTGTGCCCATTGTGTTGTTGCTGATGTGTTCGGCCTTGGCGTCGGGCTCGGAGACGGCTCTCTTTTCGCTCTCCCCCGCCCAGCTGGACCATATTCGCCACCACCACACCCCCGTGAATAGGGCTATCATGCAGCTCCTTTCGGACCAAGATAAACTCTTGGCCACCATCCTCATACTCAACAATCTGGTCAACATTCTGATTATCGCCTTGTGCAACAACTTCATCGACCGCATCGTGGAGTTCCACAGCAACGGCTGGGAGTTTGCCATCAAGACAGTGGCCGTAACCTTTGTGCTGCTGCTCTTCGGCGAGATTATCCCCAAGGTCTATGCAAGCTACAACCCCAAGGGTCTTTCGACCATCATAGCTCTGCCTCTGAAGTTCTCATCGAAGTTGCTGAAACCCTTTTCGTTTGTGCTTGTGAAGTACTCCGACGCCATCCAGAACAGGGGTATCATCCAGCCGGAGAACATCTCTATGGAGGAGCTGGAGGATGCTCTGGAGATTACCGAAAACCCAAGTCAGACGGAGAAGGAGATGCTCAGCGGCATCGTGCAGTTTGCCACCAAGGAGGTGGAGGAGATTATGCACCCCCGCATGGAGATTAAGGCCATCGACGAGGAGGAGAATTTCGACGAGGTGAGAAGGGTGATTATCGAGAGCGGCTTCTCGCGTATTCCTGTCTATAAGGGTAGTATTGACCACATTGTGGGCATGCTCTATGTGAAGGACATGTTGCGATTTGTGGGCAAGGGTGCCGACTTTGAGTGGCAGAAATACCTCCGCCCCGCCTACTACACCCCCGAGCACAAACACATCAACGAGCTGCTCGACGAGTTCCAGACCCAGAAGGTCCACATAGCCATCGTTGTCGACGAGTATGGCTCCACGCTGGGCCTTGTGTCGCTGGAGGATATTTTGGAGGAGATTGTGGGCGAGATTAGCGACGAGAGCGACGCTCCCGAGGAGGTGCTCTACCGCGAGTTGACCGAGGGGGTATTCCTCTTTGAGTCCAAGGCTAACATTGGTCTTGTGGAGGAGGTTTTGGAGTTGGATGAGGGGACCTTCGACGACTGCCGCGGCGAAGCAGAGACCATTGCGGGACTGATGCTCGAGGCCAAGAAGGATTTCCTCAAGAGGGGCGACCGCATGACAATCCACGGCGTGAAGATGATTGTGACCAAGGTGTCGGGCCACCATGTGCTTGAGATTCAGGTCGAGAAGCCCCGCCCCGCCACCCACCGCTAACCCACCATACCACAGCGTACCATGATAGAGAGTTGGGAGGGATATAGACGCATAGAGATTCAGGGGGCAAGAATTATTGTGGCCCGCGTCTGCACCACGGCCGAGGAGTCGCCGCTGCTCACCGAGGCAGACCACGAAGAGCTCGCCACACTCCTATCCCCCGCCCGTAGGGCACAGTGGAGCAGTTGCCGAGCAATCCTTCGCCACGAGTTGGGCCCCGAGGTTGCTATCCGCCATGCCGCATCCGGAATACCCTACTTATCGGGCGAGAGGGATGGCTCCACATATATAAGTATCTCCCACTCGTCGGAATGGGTGGCTGTGATGCTCTCCTGCAGTCGTTGCGGCGTGGACATCGAGAGTGTCGAGCGCAACTTTTCGCGCGTAGCACCCCGCTACATATCCCACGACGAGCGCCAACATCTCGAGGAGAGGGTTGGCCCCTGCTTTGAAGCAGTGATGTGGAGCGCCGAGGAGGCCATCTATAAATATGCCAACCAACCGGGGTTGGACTTCATCCGCGACCTCGTGGTTGTGGACATCGACCCTGCGGAGAGGGTGCTCCGCGCCGAGCTCTACGGCCACCCCACCCCCATTGTCCACTTCACCACCTTCGACAATCAAATACTCTGCTACCTTGCCGAGTAGCCCCATATTCCACACACCACCCTAACCCACCAACAACGATGAATGTACGCATCAACGAGGAGTGGCGCCGCCTGCTCCAAGACGAGTTCGACAAACCCTATTTTGAGCGCCTTGTGGAGTTTGTGCGCCACGAGTATGCCACCACAACAGTCTTCCCCGCCGGTGGCAACATCTTCCGTGCACTCGACCTCTGCCCACCCTCGGAGGTGAAGGTGGTGATTATTGGTCAGGACCCCTATCATGGTGAGGGTCAAGCCAATGGACTCTGCTTTTCGGTGAACGAAGGGGTAGCTTTTCCCCCCTCGTTGCGCAACATATTCAAGGAGATAGCCAGCGACACAGGCGCTCCGCTCCCCACCGACGGTAACCTCGAACGCTGGGCACGCCAAGGTGTACTGTTGCTCAATGCCACCCTCACAGTGAGGGCTCATCAGGCCGCCTCTCATGCAGGCAAGGGGTGGGAGGAGTTCACCGATGCGATTGTTGCCGCCTTGTCGTCCACCCGCCGTGATGTGGTCTACATGCTGTGGGGCGCGTACGCACAGAGGAAGGGTGCCCGCATCGACGCCACCCACAACCTCATACTGAAGGCAGCCCACCCTTCGCCCCTCTCGGCCTACAATGGTTTCTTCGGCTGCCGCCACTTCTCGCAGGCCAACGCCTACCTCGCAGCCCACAACCTCACCCCTATTGAGTGGTAGCGGAGAGGGATGTTGCAGGCAGAGAGCCATGGTGGCTCTTTTGTGCCGACAACTCATTGCAACACCACACCCCAAACCCACACAATTTTGATATCCAAGGCACACAAGAAAGCGGAGCCCGCAGTTTGCTTAACGCAAATGAGGGACTCCGCTTATAGCTATGCAACACAGCAGTTGCTCGCAGGATGCACTATTTACACGCTATGGACGAGATGAACGGCACCCATATTGTCAGCCTCACACCGAGCGTGTGGGCATAGCCGCCACCCCGAGCCAACGAGGGCTCATAGAAGGCTGTGGCACGCAAGAAGGGGGTGAGCATGTAGCCCGCCTCGTAGGCCACAGCCACAATACTCCTCCTATCCTTGAAACTCTCCTCGCCAAATCGGTCGTCGTTAGTACCACCCTCGGCCACATTTGCCGCCACATAGTTGAGCGTGCTCCTGCCCCACACAAAGCGGCCGCCAAAGTCCCAGCGACCCGAGTGCCAATGGCCACCCAACTTCAGTCGGAAGGTGGAGAGTGTGGAGATTGCATCGTAGGGGTTGCCCAAGAGCATGCCTCCCCAATCGTTGGCCACATAACCCAGAGCTGCCGACAAGCGCAGATTGTCGGCCACAAAATAGCCTCCCTCTAATGTAAATCCATAGATACCCACAGTGCTAAAACGGTGGCCACCATGGTGCCCACTCGTGGGATGGGTGAGCGATACCACGGGTTCGATGCCGAGCCCCACGCTCCATACCCCCTGCTGACACATCTGACGATAGCGGGCCGCATCGCGGAAGTTGGGCTCCTGTGCCATGGTAGGGATTGTCAGTAGCACTGCTATATATAATAATAGGTGTCGTCGCATAACTCTATCTCAGTTTTTTCTCCTCAATCTCGAAACTCTTATACTCCTCCGCAAGGTAGCTCTCGGGGAAGAGCGTGCGGCACTCCTCCACCAACACCTCGGGCTCCTTGTAGCGCGAGGAGAAGTGGCCAATGATGAGCCTGCCTGCACCACTCTCCACCGCCGCACGAGCAGCCTGAAGGGTTGTCGAGTGGCCCCTCTTCTTTGCGTCCGAACGCATGTCGTCGGCATAGGTGGCCTCGTGGTAGAGCAGGTCGACCCCCTTCACAAGGCTCACTGCCTTGCCCGAATAGTTGGTGTCACTCAGGTAAGCATAGCTACGCGGTGCTCGGGGAGTGTAGGTTATATCCCCATTGGCAACCACCCTACCATCCTCCAGAGTGATATCCTCGCCGCGCTTGGCAGCCGTAATCTGTGCCACTCCCAAGCCGTAGCGCTCGATGGCCTCCTTGTCAACATTGAGCCCCGCAGGTTTCTCCCTGAAGAGAAAGCCCGCCGTGGGAACCCTGTGGCGCAAAGGAATACTCCACACCTCCAACGCATTGTTCTCGAAGAGCAACTCGTGTTGGGTTGTATGCACCTCGTGCCACACAATCTCATAGGGCAACTCGGGGTCGAAATAGCGGTAGTGGTTCTCCAACATCTCACCAAAAGGGTTGGGAGCATAGATGTGGAGAGGCTGCTTGCGCCCCATAAGCCCAAGGCTCGAAATCATCGGGAAAAGACCAAAGAGATGGTCGCCATGGAGATGGGAGATAAAGACCGCCGTGAGCCTCATGGGGTTGACCCCCACCCTCATCAGACGACTCTGCACCCCCTCACCGGCATCTACCAGAAAGAACTGCTCGGCCACATTCACCAGCTGCGAAGTCTGGTGGCGTGTAGCAGAGGGCTTGGCGCTTGCAGCGCCGAGTATGGTTACCTTGAATGTCACAGCACAAAGATACGAAAAAAGTTGAGAGTTGTGAGTAGGCGACAGCAGAACAACCAAAAACTACCACTGATAACAAACCACCAACAATAATCTGCGCCCACAAAAAAAGATGGGAGGCCGAAACCTCCCATCTTCACTATTGTTAGTCCCAATCGACTATTTCTCCTGAGCAGCCTCAAGCTTAGCCTTCAACTCAGCAAGCTCGGCGAGGTCACCAAGGGTGGTCTTCTCAACCTGCGAGTTGATCTTCTTCACAGCCGACTTGGCAGCCTCAGCAGCAGCACGACGCTCTGCCTTAGCAGCGTTCTCCTCAGCACGCTTTACCTCCTCGTATACGCGGGTGTGCGAGAGGCTGATGTGCTTGGTAACTTTCGAGAACTCGGTAACCTTGAAGGGAAGAACATCGCCAACCTTAGCGGTGGTGCCGTCCTCTTTAACGATCTGTTTTGCGGGAGCAAAGCCCTCAACATTCTCGCCCAGAGCAACAACTGCGCCCTTGTCGTTAACCTCAACTACCTTACCCTCGTGAACCGAGTCAACGGCAAACTGAGCCTCAAACTCGTTCCAAGGATTCTCCTCGAGCTGCTTGTGACCGAGGCTGAGGCGACGGTTCTCCTTGTCGATACCGAGAACGATAACATCGATGTCGGCACCAAGCTGGGTGAGCTCTGCGGGGTGTTTAATCTTCTTGGTCCAGCTCAGGTCGCTGATGTGCACGAGGCCATCGATACCCTCCGAAATCTCAACAAAGATACCGAAGTTGGTGAAGTTGCGAACCTTTGCAGTGTGGCGCGAACCGATGGGGTAACGCTCTTCAATAGCCTCCCAAGGATCGCTGGTGAGCTGTTTGATACCGAGCGACATCTTGCGCTCCTCGCGGTCGAGAGTGAGGATAACGGCCTCAATCTGGTCGCCAACCTTCATGAACTCCTGAGCCGAGCGGAGGTGCTGGTTCCACGACATCTCCGAAACATGGATAAGACCCTCAACACCGGGAGCTACCTCCACGAATGCGCCATAGTCGTACATCATAACAACCTTACCGCTGATCTTGTCACCAACCTTGAGGTCAGCATCGAGAGCCTCCCAAGGATGAGCGGTGAGCTGCTTCAGACCGAGAGCGATACGCTTCTCCTGGTCGTCGAAGTCGAGGATAACAACATTGATCTTCTGGTCGAGAGCAACGATCTCCTCGGGGTTGTTTACGCGGCCCCAGCTGAGGTCGGTGATGTGGATAAGACCGTCAACGCCACCGAGGTCAACGAACACACCGTAGGAGGTGATGTTCTTAACGGTACCCTCGAGAATCTGGCCTTTCTCCAAGCGCGACATAATCTCCTGTTTCTGCTGCTCGAGCTCAGCCTCGATGAGAGCCTTGTGCGAAACAACAACATTGCGGAACTCCTGATTGATCTTAACAACCTTGAACTCCATGGTCTTCTCAACATAGATATCGTAGTCGCGGATGGGCTTAACATCGATCTGGCTACCGGGCAGGAAGGCCTCGATACCAAATACATCTACGATCATACCGCCCTTGGTGCGGCACTTGATGAAGCCCTTGATAATCTCGTCGTTCTCCAGAGCCTGATTAACGCGGTCCCAGCTCTTGAGCTGACGAGCCTTCTTGTGCGAAAGAATGAGCTGTCCTTTTTTGTCCTCGGTGTTGTCAACATAGACCTCAACCTTCTCGCCGATAGCGAGCTCGGGGTTGTAGCGGAACTCGGTAACGGGGATGATAGCATCCGATTTGTAGCCGATGTTAACTACTACCTCACGCTTGTTGATCGAGGTAACTACGCCCTCAACAACCTCACCTACGAGAACTTTCTGTACCGACTCGTTGTATTTGTCGGCTACCTGCTCTTTGCTAAGCTCACCATAGAGATCTGCATCGGTCTCATAAGCGGTCCAATCGAAATTCTCGTTGGCAATTTTTTTGTTTTCCATTGTGTTAAGTTTTTAAAAATTAAAAAGTTAGACTTTATTTATAGACTCTCCTCGCGCATATACGCGGGAAAGAAGCGCACAAAGATACACATTAAATTCAAACTTCAAAATCTAAAATGCAAAATTATTAACATTCAGCGGCAAACATTGGTAAGAGTGCGCCAAGAAATCCCATCAAAAAAGGGCCATTCCGGCCCTTGTACTAACTCTCAGCCCCCTCAAGAATGGGGTCCACTCGGTCGAAGGTGCCATAGAGCTGTTCGCTGGCAGCGCGGCATCCTCCCTTACACCTCTCCCAGAGTTTGCACGAGCCACACAAGGTGGGCACCGTATCGAAGTAGCCGTCGCCCTGCGAGATCTCGACAATCTCCTTCAAAGGGGTTTGGTGGATGTTGCCCAACACTCGTGGCGAATGGTTGCAGAAGCGCACATCGCCACGGTAGTTCACCGTCAGAGGTCGGTTCGAGAGGTCGGTGGAGCAGTGGGAGAAACGGATGTGGGGATAGTCGGCGGGGTCGAGCACACACACAGGTGTGCACACGCCGCTCTGAATGGTCATACCCAACTCGCCCGCGACCCTGTTGACCCTCGAAAAAACATCCCTCAACTCCTCCCTTGTGAGGTTGAGCTCTGCGGCATTATGTTTACCGAGGCCGCCGATGTTGAAGCGATTGACCATAGCCCTCTTGGCCCCGAACTCGGCACTATAGAAGCGGAGTATATCCTCCACTTGGTGGGCATTGAGCTTGCTGACGATGAGCACAGGCACCAACCACCCCTCGCGGGTGGCACACACCCTGCGAGCAGCCGCCACAGCTCTCTGCCACGAGCCTTGAAGCCCCGTGGTGTGGTCATGAAGAGAGGCCTCGTGCGAGAGGATTGGTATCTGCACAGCCCCCAAGCCTATATCATTGAAGATTGCCACATCTCCCTCGGCGAGGAGTGTACCATTGGTTAGCAGATTGACATTGGCACCCGAGAATTTGGCTCTGAGGGCCAAGTCGTGAATGCGGGGCATAAGCATGGGCTCACCGCCCGAGAGCGATAGGCTCCCCACGGTGGCCTGACGGAGAAGTGTGCGGAGGGTGCGTCGTGCTTCGCGGAAGTTGGGGGCCGCGGGGGCTGCAGGACACTCCTCCCCTTTCCAATAGTTATAGCAGAATTTGCAGGCCTGATTGCAGGCATCGGTGAGTTCGAAGACCACAAAAGGCAGATGGTGTTTACTCCTCGCCATAGGTCGCCTCTTGCTCAGAAATGTTCAACTGGAAGATGCCGAGCACCTGCTCGTCGCCACTCTCTGCCACGCCCGACACAACCAAGTCGGCCTCGCCCACATAGCCTGCCACATCGACCACAAGCCTCAAGTTGTTCTGAAAATCTGCTCCCACCTCATAGAACTGCTCCTGAAGCACCAGCGAACCGGCATCATGGATGGTGACCACAAGCTGGGGGAAGGTCACCGAATAGGCTTCGATAACAATCTCGTCGCCCTCGGCCACCTCCAGAGGTTTTTGGGCATTGTAGTCGTTAATCCAGATTTCGTTGATGGGTGCAGGGTCATAGCATTCTACCACGGGCTCGTAGCAGGAGGTGGTGTGACACCCACCCAGCGCCATCATACCTGTGAGTGTGAGGAGTGCGCCGCCCAAGCGGAACTTGGCCCTCACAGCCTTTGCACTGCGGCCCGCCGAGAGCCACACCCAGAGTGAAACGGCCAGAAATGCCACGCCAAGACCGATGATAAGTAGTGTTTTTTTCATAACTTCGTGTTTGCTTTCGATTAGTTCATGTTGCTTTCTACACTATAGATGCATCAGCCTGCCAAAATGTTGCACGGATGAGAACTTTTTTTTCATTCTGCTGCCTTGAACACAAGTTTCAGCTCGCCGTCAGCGAAGAGGAAGAGGCGGTCGGCGTCGATGGTGTAGCTATCCACCTTTGCGAGGAGTGCAAAATACTCCATCTCCACCTTGTCGTCGGGGCAGTAGCGTTTGGTGGCAAACATCCCACCGAAGGCCATGGTGCCACTTATATCCCTCTGGGAGAGGGCCTCGCTTGGGGTCATCTTATAGCTGCCACCCATGGAGTTGCAGCCGCCAAATCCACCGAAATTACCGTCGGCCTCGAGCACAAGGCGTGGGAGTTGGTCGGTCTTCATCTCGGCAGTGAGGTTGCGACCCTCCATCTGCTGGAGCACCCATGCGGTCTGGAGGAGTGGTTTGTGGGGTTTGGAAGTGCCCTTACGGCAGGGGCAGCAGGATAGTGTGGCGATGGCCACAAAAGCAACGGCTGCAATGATAAGCGATTTTTTCATACTGCGATTTAAAAATATTAATGCGGTGGAAAAATGATTTGTATGTTTCAGTGCAAAGATATAAATTTGTGCCAAGAATCGGAGTATTCAAAACATATTATTTACCATAAAAAACCAAGAGAACTTATGAAACGCATTATTTGTTCGCCCGAGGCTCCCGCAGCCGTAGGTCCCTATTCGCAGGCTATTGAGGCCAATGGTGCTCTCTACGCATCGGGCCAGCTTCCCCTCATTCCCGCCACCGGTGAGATGCCCGAGGGCATCGAGGCTCAGACCCGCCAGTCGCTCGACAATCTGGGTGCCATTCTCAAAGAGGCCGGCTACACCTTCAACGATGTTGTGAAGACCACCGTGCTGTTGCAGCACATCTCGGACTTCGGCGCCATGAACGCCGTTTATGCCGAGTACTTCACCGGCGACAAGCCCGCCCGCATCTGCTACGAGGTTGCTGCTCTTCCCAAAGGCGCGCTCGTAGAGATTGACTGCGTTGCTGCGAAATAATCGACGGTGCACCGATGCACCCCACCGGCCCGCTTTCCACTACGGAAGCGGGCCGTTTTTTTAAAAATTAAAAATTGCACGCGGCCTATTACTCCTGTAACTCCCATGTTTTCCTGACGCTCCCATCGGCCCTAATGGCCCTACATTCTAAAAATACCGAAATTTGGGTATTGCCCACTTGGGGGAGGAAGTGTACTTTTGCACCGCAAATTGCGAAAATACTATATAAATAATTAATTATACCACTATCCATGAGAACACGAGTTATGCTCTTGGCGATGCTTCTGCTGAGCCTCACATTGTGGGCCGAGGAGCCTCCCACCAGCCCCAAATCCCAAACCCCCACCGATGCCCACATCTTTGGCCATGTGGTCAATGCCGAGACAGGCGAACACCTTGGCTATGTCACCGTCACCATCGACAACACCCCCTATGGCACCGTCACCGATGCCACGGGCCACTTTCTCTTCCGCAACCTCCGCCCCGGCAACTACACAGTGACGGTGGAGGCTTTGGGCTACAACAGCCAATCGTTGCAGGCCGTAGTGCGCGAGGGCTACACCATCGAGCTCGACTTTGCCATCAGCCCTATGCCCATGATGCTCGACCAAGTGGTGGTGTCGAGCAGCCGCAGCGAGAGGCTCAAGCAGGAGGCTCCATCGCTGGTGAGCGTCATTCCCTCCGACCTTTTTGAGCGCGTAGCTTCGCAGTCGCTCAGCGGTGGTCTTGTGTTCCAGCCCGGTGTGAGGGTTGAGAACACCTGCCAAAACTGCGGATTTCCACAGGTGAGGATTAATGGTCTGGACGGCAAGTACTCCCAGATTTTGGTCGATTCCCACCCCCTCTTCTCCTCGCTCACGGGTGTCTATGGTTTGGAGCAGATACCGGCTAACATGATTGAGCGCGTGGAGGTGTTGCGAGGCGGCGGCTCGGCGCTCTACGGTTCGAGCGCCATTGGCGGCACCATCAATGTAATCACCAAGGAGCCCAAGATAAGCATGGCCGAGATGGCCCACACCACCACCTCGATAGGCATGACAGGTGCCACCGAGAGCACCACCACCCTCAATGCGTCGCTCGTGTCGGCCAGCCGCAAGGCGGCCATCAGCGTCTTTGCCCAGACCCGCAGCGGCGATGGCTACGACCACGATGGCGACGGCTTCACCGAGATTCTCACCACCGCCTCCGAGGCGCTCGGCATGAGGAGCTACTTCCGCACGGGTCCCTATTCGCGTGTGACCGCCCAATACCACCGCATCAACGACTATCGCCGCGGTGGCGACCAGCTCGACCGTCCTCAGCACGAAGCGCTGGTGTGCGAGCAGGCTGCCCACACCATTGATGGCGGAAGTGTGACCTACGACTGGAGCAACCCCGAACACACCAACCGCATAAACCTCTACGCCTCGTTCCAGAACACCCAGCGCAACAGCTACTACGGTGCAGGTCAGGACCCCAACGCCTATGGTCGCACCCACGACCTCACAGCCGCCTCGGGTGTGCAGTATATCCACGAGTTCGACCACCTCATCTTCATGCCCTCCGAACTGACCGTAGGTGGAGAGTGGAACCACAACGACCTCCACGACACCTCCATCGGCTACGACATTGACACCAAGCAGGTGGTGAATATCTGGGGCACCTACTTCCAGAACGAGTGGAAAAACCGCCGACTCTCGCTCCTTTTGGGCGGCCGTTTGGACAAGCACAGCCTCGTGGAGAACCCCATCTTCTCGCCCCGCGTAAATGTGCGCTACAACCCCTCGGCAGAGTGGAGCCTCAGGGCGAGCTATGCAGGTGGCTACCGAGCTCCCCAAGCCTACGACGAGGACCTCCACATAGCCATTGTGGGTGGCGAGCGCACCCGAATTACTCTGGCCGACGACCTCCGCGAGGAGCGTTCGACCACTTGGAGCCTCTCGGCTGAGTACTCGGCGTCGTTCACCAACAGTGCCTACAACTTCGTGGTCGAGCTCTTCCACACCACCCTCAACGATGTGTTCACCCTTCGCGAGATTGGCCACGATGCCAGCGGCGTGGCACTTCAGGAGCGCTACAACGGCTCGGGAGCCACCGTGGGTGGAGTGAACCTCGAGGGTAGGGCCATGTTCGGACTCAGAACCGAGCTTCAGGCAGGCTTCACCGCCCAGCGCAGCCGCTACATGGAGCCCGAGCAGTGGAGCGACACAGCCCCCGCCGAGAGCCGCATGTTCCGCACACCCAACCTCTATGGTTACCTCACCCTCGCCCTCAAGCCCCTCGATGGCTTGGCTATTGACATCACGGGCAACTACACAGGCTCGATGCTCGTGCAGCACTACGCCGGATGGATCGAGGAGGATGTGGCCGAGGTGACCCCCGATTTCTGGGATATGAACCTCCGCGTGGCCTACTCGCTAAAACTCTTCAGCGACACCAATCTGGAGCTCTTTGGCGGTGTGAAAAACATCTTCAACGCCTACCAGAGCGACTTCGACCAAGGTGCCGAGCGCGACTCGGGCTATGTCTACGGCCCCCTGCAACCACGCAGCGCATTCCTCGGTGCGAAGATTAGTTTCTAACAACCACAAGCCCCACCCTTCCGTAGGTGGGGCTTTTTTATTAGGGGGGTGGAGCGTTGGCTCGGTTTTTGCCACAGAGGGCAATCAAAACCAATAACAACCATTCTCCATGAAAAGAGCAACACTCCTCAGCCTGCTACTTGCAGCACTCACCCCCTCGCTCCACTCACAGAGCTCCGCTCACAACACACCCGCCGTGGTCTTCACCACCGAAGGATTGTGGAACACCACAAGCGGCGTGGCCAACTGGGTAAACCTGCTCAATGTCGACTATGAATTTGCCCTATGGCGCGGCGGCCACCTCTCGCTCGACCTGTTGGCCATAGCCAATCTGCGTGCCGAGCAGGGCAAGAGTGGTGTGGCCGACCACCTCCACCTCTTCTCGGCCATCGAGGACACCCCCTCCACTCTGGCACTCATGGCCTTCGGTGTGGGGCAGGAGCTAATGGAGGGGCGACTGATGGTGTGGGGCGGTGTGCGCAACCTCGCGAAGGACTACTTCACCACCCCATGGAACTCCGTATTCACCTCGGCCATGAATGGCCTCTTCCCCACCATTGCCAACAACTTTGTGGTAGCCGACCCCCCTGCCGCAGCATTCGCACTCCACACCGAGTGGCGCCCTCTCGAGGGGCTCGACATCAAAGCCTCGCTCTACGATGGTGTCGCCTCCGACAAGTGGGGTGAAATCTTCCGCCTCAACATCCGTCGCGACGGGGTGTTTGCCATCGGCGAGGTGAGCTACCACGGTGAGGAGGGCAGCTATGTGGGAGGCTACCATCTGGGGGGCACCTTCGGATTTGCACCTCTGTCGGGCACCCTCGAGAGGGGGAGCCACCACAAGTCGCGCCGAGCCTCCATGTGGGCTCTCGTGGAGCAGCCCATCTACATTTGGGAGGGTGGCAGCGAGCTGCGCCTTGTTGCTCAGGGTGGCTGGGCGCCTGCAAGCGACTGCGACCTCTATGGGGAGGTGGGGTTCGTGTGTAGCAACCTCTTTCTTGCGGCCGACTACGCAGGCTGTCAGCTGAGCCGCTGCCTCTGCACCATGGGTGGCGAGACCCACTTGGAACTCACCTACTCCCTCCCGTGGCATCTGGGCACCATCCAACCTGCCCTCCACCGCGTGTGGACCACCCACAACTCCACCACCCTCGCAATGGTAAAGGTTATCATTGAGATATAAGTGATGGGGGGTTGGATATTTTGCAGGGCTATTAGGGCTGAGCTTGGATTGCAGACAAAACCAAAGAGGGATGACTACGAATTAGCCATCCCTCTTTCGTTATTCAGCCTCGTGGGCTCATTTCACCATGGTCCGTCCGAGCCACACCATTGCCACACCGAGGGCAACACTACCCGCCACATAGGTGGCAAACATCCCCCATTGCCCCCTCTGGAGCAACAGGAAGATGTCGTCGGCAAAGGTGGAGAAGGTGGTGAAGCCGCCGCAGAAGCCCGTGATAAGCACCGCACTCGCCGCAGGGCCCAACAATCCTCGCTCCTCGGCCAACCCAAAGAGCACACCTATCAGAAAACTACCCACAATATTCACCGCAAAGGTACCCAGAGGGAAGCCGCCAAGGTGGATTTGGGCACACAGTTTACCGGTGAGAAACCTCAGGGCCGTGCCCACAAATCCGCCGCAACCGGCAAGTAACATCATCTTTAACATACGAAATTCAGGTTTTGGTGTCACACATTTTTCGGATAGAGGGGCGGCAATATTCGTGCCCAAAAGGGGCATGCTTTGGCAAGGCTTTTGCAACTACTCAATGTGCTCTTCCGAAATCGAACACAAAGTTAAACTTTTATTCACCAAAACCAACCTACTATGCATTTAACACCGAGAGAACAAGACAAACTCCTGCTGCTCACCATGGGACTCATTGCCGAGAGGCGCAAAGCCAAAGGGCTCAAACTCAACCATCCGGAGGCTGTGGCCTACATCACCTGCACAGCCCTTGAGGGCGCCCGCGAAGGGATGAGTGTGGAGCAGGTGATGACCACAGCTGCCTCGGCCCTCACCCGCGAAGATGTGATGGAGGGGGTGGCAGACATGATAGGGTTGCTCCAAGTGGAGGCGGTCTTCACCGACGGCAGCCGCCTTGTGAGCATCCACAATCCAATCAAATAATCCAATTATCCATTAAAACCATAGGCTATGAACACTAAAGAACAGAAGAGTTGCACAACTTGTTGCGCCGCCCCACAGGCCCCCGTAGGCGGAGTGGTGCTCGCCGAGAGCCCCATTGAGTACAACGCCAACAAGAAGGTTGTCACCCTCAAGGTGCGCAACACGGGCGACAGGCCCATACAGGTGGGCTCCCACTACCACTTCTTCGAGGTCAATCGCTACCTCGAATTCGACCGCCGCGCGGCCTTCGGCCACCACCTCAACATCCCTGCAACCACCGCTATCCGCTTTGAGGCAGGCGATGAGAAGAGTGTGGAGCTGGTCCCCTTTGGCGGCAAACAGCGTGTGATAGGTTTTGCAGGCCTTGTGGGTGGATTTGCAGGTACGGAGAGCACCCCCACCTACTATCCGGTGCTCGACAAAGCACTCCGCAAAGCAGCAAAACGAGGTTTTAAAACAACGAAACAATAGCATAAATACAATGGCACAGATATCTCGAAAACAGTACAACGACCTCTATGGCCCCACAGTGGGCGACAAAATAAGATTGGCCAACAGCGACCTTTGGGTTGAGATTGAGCGCGACCTGCGCGGCCCCTCGGGCGACGAGGTTATCTACGGCGGCGGAAAAACCCTCCGCGACGGCATGGGACTCGACAACACTGCCACCTCACAGAGTGGTTCGCCCGACCTTATTATCACCAATGTCACCATCATCGACGCCGTGTTGGGCATCGTGAAGGCCGATGTGGGCATCAAAGATGGCATCATCGTGGGCATCGGCAAGGCGGGCAACCCCAACACAATGGATGGGGTGACCCCCACGCTCGTCACAGGCCCCGCCACCGACGCCATTAGTGGTGAGCACCTCATCCTCACCGCCGGCGGCATCGACGGCCACATCCACATCATCTCACCCCAGCAGACCGAGGCGGCCCTCTCGGGTGGCATCACCACCCTCATAGGTGGCGGCATAGGCCCCACCGACGGAACAAACGGCACCACCATCACCTCCGGCAACTGGAACATCGACACCATGCTCCGCGCAGCCGAGGGGCTCCCCATCAACATAGGCCTCCTCGGCAAGGGCAACTGCTCCACATTCGACCCTCTGGCCGAGCAAATCGAGAGGGGTGTGATGGGCCTCAAGGTTCACGAGGATTGGGGCTCCACCCCCAAAGCTATCGACACAGCCCTGAGAGCTGCCGAACACTACGATGTGCAGGTAGCGCTCCACACCGACACCCTCAACGAGGGAGGATTCGTGGAGGACACCATTGCCGCCATAAACGGCCGAGCCATCCACACCTACCACACCGAAGGTGCCGGAGGTGGACACGCCCCCGACCTGCTGCGTGTAGCGGGCGAGCCGAATGTGCTCCCCTCCTCCACCAACCCTACGCTCCCCTATGGTGTCAACTCCCAAGCGGAGCTGTTCGACATGATTATGGTGTGCCATAATCTCAACCCCAAGATACCCTCCGATGTGGCCTTTGCCGAGAGCCGTGTGAGGCCCGACACACAGGCGGCCGAGAATGTGCTCCACGACATGGGCGTCATCTCGATGATTTCGTCGGACTCGCAGGCCATGGGTCGCGTGGGCGAAAACTTTGTGAGGGCTGTGCAGACCGCCTGCGTTATGAAAAACCGCCGAGGGAAACTCCCCGAAGATGCTCCGGGCAACGACAACTTCCGTGTGCGCCGCTACATAGCCAAGGTCACCATCAACCCCGCCATCACCTTCGGTATCTCGGAGCGTTTCGGCTCGGTGGAGGTGGGCAAGGTGGCAGATTTGGTGTTGTGGGAGCCCGCGATGTTTGGCGCCAAGCCCAAAATGGTCATCAAGGGAGGCATGATTTCGTGGTCGCTGATGGGCGACCCCAACGCCTCGCTCCCAACGCCCCAACCCATCATCTATCGCCCGATGTTTGGGGCCTTCGGCGGAGCACTCCCCGCCACATGTTGGACATTCACTTCGAGGGCAGCACTCGAGGGTGGACTGCGCGAGCGCCTCTGCCTGAAGCGCAATCTGATGGCCGTCGGCGCCACCCGCCACATCAACAAGGAGCACTTGGTGCTCAATGGTGCCACCCCACTCATTGAGGTAAACCCCGAGAACTTCCATGTGAGAATCGACGGCGAGGAGGTCAACATAGCCCCCGCAAAGTCGTTCCCCCTCGGACAACTCTACTGGTTCTCATAACACCCCCCCGGCAATGGATATCTACACAAAAATACTCGGCAACAGCCACTCCAAGGAGTGGAGCAAGAGGCTCCTCGGTGCCTCCATCGACTACATCGAACTCGACCAGTGGAACGCACAGAAGAGCCGCCTGTTGGCCATGGGGACAAGCGGCAAGCCCTACCCCATGGCCTTCAAGCGGGGTGTGAAACTCACCGACGGCGACATCATAGCCTACGACCCTGCGGAGCAACGAGCCGCCGTCATACGACTGCGGTTGGGAGATGTGATGGTAGTCAACCTCAGCGGCCTTGCCCACAAGTCGCAGCACGAGGCCACCGCCACCGCCATCGAGCTGGGCCACGCACTCGGCAACCAACATTGGGCTGTGCTCCAGAGGGGCGACTCGCTGCTGGTGCCGCTCACCGTAGACAAGAAGGTGATGCTCAGTGTGATGCGCACCCACAATTTCGAGGGCATAGAGTTTTCGTTCCACCCCGGAAGCGAACTCATACCCTACCTGTCGCCGAGTGAGATACGCCGCCTGTTTGGAGCCACCGCCCCCGAGGACCACTCGTCACACAACCACGCTCCACACGACCACCACCTCCACTCACCACATCAGCACCTGAACGACTATGTGTAACGACACCCACACGCTGCTCTCGCTCTTTCGGCTCTCCCAGCTCTCCGACAGCGCCCTGCCGGTGGGTGGGTTCAGCTTCTCGCTGGGGCTGGAAGCAGCCGTGGAGCAAGGGATGGTGAGCGATGTCGAGGGAGTCGAGAGGTACACCACACGGGCGCTCCACAATGCCGCCGAGTGCGATGGCGTAGCCCTCTTGGAGGCCTTCCGTGCCGCCACTATGGGCGACCACTCGAGGCTTGTGGATGCCGACCACCGTGTAGCGAGCTTCAAGAGCGGCGAGGAGCAGAGGGCTATGACCCTCAAGATGGGTCGCCGACTGGCCGACCTTCTCTGCTCCATCTGCCCGACACCTCTCACCACCGAGTTCCGCCGTTGGGCAACCGAGGGGGTCACCCCATGCACCTACCCTGTGGCTCAAGCCGTGGCAGGGGTGGCACTCTCCACGGGTGAGGAGGCCCTCTTTGCGGCCCACCTCTATGGGGTAGCAAGCACCATCGTAGCCGCCTCGCTGCGCTTGATGCGCCTGTCGCACTTCGACACCCAGCGCATCATCTACCGTCTTGCACCTCTGTGCGAGAGGCTCTACGACCGCTATCGCGAGCTATCGTTGGAGCAGATGACGAGTTTCTCGCCCACGCTGGAACTCACAGCCTCGCTCCATGAGCATGGCCGAGGACGACTATTTATGAACTAAACAACCTTAAGTGCAACAGCGATGATACAACACAAAAACACCTGTCGAATAGGGGTCGGAGGCCCCGTAGGATCGGGCAAAACGGCCCTCATCGAGACTCTCACACCGCGCCTGCTGGAGCGGGGACTGAAGGTGGTGATTATCACCAACGACATTGTGACCACCGAGGATGCTCAGCATGTGCGACGCATATTGCGCGGCACCCTCGCCGAGGAGCGCATTGCGGGAGTCGAAACGGGGGCTTGTCCCCACACCGCCGTGCGCGAGGACCCCTCTATGAACTTGGCAGCTGTGGAGGAGATGGAGGAGCGTTTCCCCGACACCGACATACTCTTCATCGAGTCGGGTGGCGACAACCTCACACTCACCTTCTCGCCCGCCCTTGTGGACTTCTTCATCTATGTGATAGATGTGGCCGCGGGCGACAAGATTCCCCGCAAAGATGGCCCGGGCATCTCCCAGAGCGACATTTTGGTCATCAACAAGACCGATTTGGCCCCCTATGTAAAGGCCGACTTGGAGGTGATGCGCCGCGATTCGGAGTGGATGAGGGGTGGGAAACCATTCGTCATGACCAACTGTTTCACAGGGGAGGGCATCGACACCCTCATGGAGCTCATCGAGAATATGGCACTCTTCGACCGTAAGGCTGTATGAGAGGGGTTGTTGGCAAATGCGGGGTGCTGGAGCTGGGCTTCGAGCTCGACAGCCGAGGGGTCACCGTTCTCCGCCACCTCCACCGCGAGGTGCCGTTGGTGGTGCAGCAAGCCCTCTACTTCGACGAGGAGCTACCCACACTCCCCTGCGTCTACACACTCTCCTCCGGTGGTCCCTATGTGGAGGGCGACCGCCACAGCATGAGTGTGGAGCTGGGTGAGGGGGCCATGGCCCACATCTCTTCGGGTGCAGCAACACTTGTAGCCACCATGGAGCAAGGGGATGCAGAGATGCGCCAAACCATTGTGCTCGACGAGGGCGCCTACCTCGAATGGCTCCCTCGGCCCCTCATCCCCGGCAGCCGCTCGCGCTACACCTCCACCACAGAGCTTGTGGTGGCACCCACGGCCACTCTCTTCTATTCGGAGGTGGTGGCGTGTGGCAGGGAGCACAGCGGCGAGCGGTTCGATTACCACTCTCTGGCTCTCTCCACGGTGGTATGCAGGCCGAGTGGCGAGGTGGTGCTGAGAGAAGCTCTGCGGCTCATACCCTCGTTGCTTCCGCCCTCGGAGTGGGGCTTGGAGGAGGGCCACAACCACTTTGGCACCGCGATTGTAATCTCCCCACAGGAGGTCACCGACAGACTCCACACCCTGCTATGCCCCACAGCCACAGCCGACCCTCGGATGAGTGTGGCTCGCCTCAAGGATGGCAACGGATTGCTTGTGAGGTTCACCTCACCCCACTCGGAACCCATCGTGGCAGCCGTGCGAGCGCTCTGCTCCGAGGTGAGGAAAATGGTGAAGGGGGTGCCGCTCCCCGCCGAGTTCCCTTGGCGATAGACAACCTAACAAAGGACTAATAAACAATTAACAACCAACATGAAACGAATGATTATCTCGCTACTCCGCGGCCCCTCACAGGTGATGTTCCAAGCCAATGCCGCCACGGGTGTGCTCATCCTTGCAGGCATCCTTTGGGGGGCAATAGCAGGAGGGCACATCGAGGTGGCTGTGGGAGCTATTGTGGGTCTTGTGACCTCCACCCTCACGGGCTGCATTCTCGGCCTCCCGCGCGAGGAGGGCGAGGAGGGTCTGTGGGGCTTCAACGGGGTGCTTGTGGGCATCGCCACCATGACCTTCCTGCGGAGCACTCCGCTGTCGTGGGCAGTGCTCATCTTCACCTCGGCCATGACCACTTGGGTGCGTCAGGGACTCAACAATGTGGGAGGTGTACACAAGTCCAACTCCTTCACCTTCCCCTTTGTGCTCTGCACATGGCTGGTGTTGGCCTCCTCACGCATCTTCGAGGGGCTCGACGGTGTAGGGCTCTCCCACCCCATGCTCCCCTCCATCCACCACTTCGACATTGCTGCCCTACCCCCCGGCTCACTCTGGGAAGCACTCGTATGGCCTCTCAGGGGCGTGAGTCAGATTATGCTCATCGACTCGTGGGTTACGGGCCTACTCTTCCTTGTGGGACTTCTGGTGAGCTCTCCGTGGGCCGCACTGTGGACCTTTATTGGGTCGGCCGTGGGCACCTATGGCGCACTCCTCATGGGTGGCTCGGAGGTGGCTGTCAGCAGTGGACTCTATGGTTTCTCGCCTGCACTCACAGCTCTCGCCATTGGATGTGTCTTCTACCGTCCCTCGTGGCGCTCGGCACTGTGGGCACTGATGGGTGCCGTGGCGACCCTCATCGGAGCGGCCGCCCTCAACCTCGCGCTCGAGCCGCTGGGACTCCCCGCACTCACCGCCCCCTTCTGCCTTGCCACATGGCTCTTCCTGCTGCCACTCCTGAAGTTTGACCACTCCAAAGCCGAGGGCGAGGACCACTCTTCGTGGCACCGACGACGACACTCAACAAACCAACAACCACATAGCCCCCAATTATAAAATTATTAAAAATTTATTAAAAATTCTTAAAAACTTTAAGACCTATGCACATTCCTAATCATCTCATCTCCCCCGAGGTTGCAATCGTAGGCGGAGTGGCGGCCGCAGCACTCATCGTGAGGGCCGTAGTAAAACTGCGCAAAAATGGCTCGTTCACACGCGAGAAACTCCCTCTGGCAGGGGCTCTGGGCGCCTTTGTATTTGCCGCCCAGATGGTCAACTATCCACTTGCCGAAATCGGTTGTAGCGGCCACCTCGTGGGTGGCATACTGCTCGCCGCCATGCTGGGCCCGTGGCTTGGCTTCCTCACCCTTTCGTCGGTGGTGGCGCTCCAAGCACTACTCTTTGCAGACGGCGGACTCATGGCCCTCGGGTGCAACATTCTCAACATGGCCGCTATCAGTTGTCTTGTAGTTTACCCATTGGTATTCAAACCTTTGGTGGGCGATAGCTCATCAGCGGCTCGTCAGTTCGGCTCAGCCGTTGTAGCCTCGGCTCTGGCGTTAATACTCGGCTCGCTGGGTGTGGTAGCGGAGAATGCCCTCTCGGGTGGCGCAGCACTCCCCTTGGCTGAGTTTACCACCACCATGCTCCCCATCCACCTCTTGCTGGGTGCCATCGAGGGAGTTGTAGTGGGCGCCATCCTTGCCGTAGTGGTTAGTCGTGCCCCCTCGCAGCTCTACCTGCTCCACACAAAGACCAAGGCGCTGTGTACCAACACCACACGCACTGCAATTCTCTTTGCCATCGCGGCACTCGTCGTTGGCGGTGTGCTCTCGCCCATGGCCTCCAATCGCCCCGACGGTCTGGAGTGGTCGATAGCACAGACCGCCACGGCTGCAACACCACAGACGGCCACACACTCCACAGTCGACCTACTGCAACAAGCCATCGCCATAGCCCCCGACTACGAGGGTGGCTACACAGGACTTGCCGCCACAGCAGGCATACT
>JAGBZI010000036.1 GCA_017628305.1 Tidjanibacter sp. | reverse complement strand
GGCAACCACCACCCTCTGTGCCCAGAACTTTAGGAACGAGCTGGATAAATTCAGCTCGTTCTACTACTATCTGAACTCGCTCTATGTCGACGAGCCCGACAACAATGAGCTCATTGGCGAGGCCATCCGAAGAGTGCTCGCCGCCCTCGACCCCCACTCCTCCTACTCCACCCCCGAGGAGATGAAGCGCGAGATGGAGATGACCGAAGGGGCCTTTGGCGGCATCGGTGTGCAGTTTACCATTGTAGGCGACACGGTAAGGGTGATATCGACCTACCCCGGTGCTCCCGCCGAGCAGACAGGGCTCCGTGTGGGCGACATGATTACAGCCATCAACGGCGAGAGCATTGTGGGTATCGGCCACGAGGAGATAGGCAATCTGGTGAGGGGCAAGGAGGGCTCCGAGATTGTGCTCACCATTGTCGGCGAGGGGGAGGCGACCTCCAAAAATGTCACTCTCCGAAGGGCAAACATACCCATTGCCACCCTCGACGCCGCCTATACCTTATATAATAATATAGGCTACCTACGCATCAACCGCTTCGCAGAGCAGACCATGGAGGAGATGCGCAAGGGGTATGCAGCACTCGGCAATGTGGAGGGGCTGATTCTCGACCTCAGGGGCAACGGCGGAGGACTCCTCACCCAAGCCATCGAGATGGCCGGCTTCTTTCTGCCCCGCAAATCGCTCATCACCACCACCTCGGGCCGCAAAGAACAACCCTACAACCACTTCAGCAAGGGCAAAGGGGTCTATACCTCGGGGCCGCTTGTCATCTTGGTGGACGAAAACTCCGCCTCGGCCAGCGAGCTGGTGGCAGGAGCACTCCAAGACTACGACCGCGCAGTCATCATAGGCCGCCAAACCTTCGGCAAGGGGCTCGTGCAGAAACAGATAATGCTCGACGACGGGTCGGCCGTGCGCATCACTACCAGCCACTACTACACCCCCGGCGGACGCTGCATACAACGACCCTTCGAAAAGGGTAAGAGCACCGAATACTTCTTCGACCACGCCAAGCGCATGCTCGACGCATCGTACCGCGACTCGCTGCTGGTGGTGGCTCCCAAGTATAAAACACTACGCACGGGGCGCACCGTGACGGGTGGCGGCGGCATCTATCCCGACATCTACATCCCCCACGACGCATCAAAAAACTACACCTATGCCAACAAGGTAATCACCTCCCTCGGGTTCAACTCCTTCGTGGGGGGCTACTATCTGACACACCGCCTCCGCCTCAAGGAGCAGTACCCCACCTTTGAGAGCTACAACGAGGGATTTTTCGTGGGCGAAGAGCTTCTCGAAGAGCTCGTGGAGCACATGAAGAGAGAGGGTGTGGAGCCCGAATCGGAGGGTATGGCCGAGAGCCGCGAGCTGCTCGGTGTGCAGCTGAAGGCACAGCTGGCACGCAATCTGTGGGACGACAACGCTTTCCACAGGGTGGTCGCAACCCACGGCTTCGACCCCGAGCTGGAGGAGGCACTCAACCTGCTGCTCAACCCCAACCGCTACAACACTCTGCTCGGCGAAATGCCGCATTAGAGGGTGAATTCTGGCTCACTATTTCCGAAGGCGGCTAAGACTTGCAGGGGTCACCATCTAAGTTAGAGCAATATGCGGTCGAAGCTCTGCGCTCAAAATAATTTTCAATTTTGAATTTTGAATTTATTTCGTATCTTTGCAGGCCCGAAATATACGGGTAATGGAATTACATAATTAACACACTAGTATTAACCAATTTAAACTTACGAAGAAGTGGATTCTTTGAGTTACAAAACCATCTCGGCCAATGCAGCTACTGTTAACAAACAGTGGTATGTTATCGATGCAGAGGACCAGGTGCTCGGACGACTTGCCTCGCAGGTTGCGAAAATCTTAAGGGGCAAAAACAAACCCGATTTCACTCCTCACGTAGATTGCGGTGACTATGTTATCGTAATCAACGCCGATAAGGTGAAACTTACGGGTAAGAAGATGACCGATAAGGTCTATGTACACCACACAGGCTACCCCGGTGGTCAGCGCTTCAACACTCCTGCTGAGCGTTTGGCTAACAAGCCTGAATTCCTTGTTATGAACGCTGTTAAGGGTATGCTTCCCAAAACCCGCCTCGGCGTTGCTATTCTTAAAAACCTGAAGGTTTATGCAAGTGCGGAGCACCCCCATGTTGCACAGAACCCCAAAGTAATCAAACTCAACGAGATTAAGTAAACACGAAAACTATGGAAGTTGTAAACACCGTAGGACGCAGGAAAGCAGCTGTTGCTCGCGTTTACGTTAAGCCCGGTAACGGTACTATTACCATCAACAAACGACCCTTGGAGGTTTACTTCCCTCTGGATATCTTCCAGTTTGTAGTAAAACAGCCCCTGCTCGTTTTGAACCAGTTGGAGAGCTACGACATCAACATCAACCTCGATGGTGGTGGCAT
>JAGBZI010000035.1 GCA_017628305.1 Tidjanibacter sp. | reverse complement strand
CTCGTTCCGCAAACCCGAGCCCTACAAAGGTAAAGGTATTAAATTTATTGGTGAAACCCTGCGTCGTAAGGCTGGTAAGTCTGCTAACGCTAAATAGTAAAATCGCGTAAATATGGCATTGAATAAGATCGAAAGAAGGGAGAGGATTAAAATGCGTATCCGCAAAGTAGTTGAGGGTACCGCAGCAAGGCCTCGTATGACTGTATTCCGCAGCAACAAGCAGATTTATGTACAGTTGATTGACGACCTGCAGGGTGTGACTCTGGCAGCGGCTTCGTCGCTTGACAAAGAGATCGCCGAGCAGGCACAGAAAGTAAATGGTATCGAGCAGGCTAAACTCGTAGGTAAGCTGATCGCTGAGCGCGCACTCGCCAAAGGCATCGAGGCTGTATCGTACGACCGTAACGGCTACCTCTACCACGGAAGAGTAAAAATGTTGGCAGACGCCGCACGAGAGGGCGGCCTTAAATTCTAAGGAACAACTATGGCAAACAACAATATCAAAGTAAAAACTAGCGATCTCGAGCTCAAAGATAGGCTCGTAGCTATCAAGAGGGTGTCGAAAACCACCAAAGGTGGTCGCACCATGAGCTTTTCGGCAATCGTAGTTGTTGGTAACGAGGCCGGCGTTGTAGGCTACGGCCTTGGCAAAGCCAGCGAGGTTCAGTCCGCAATCGCAAAAGGCGTTGAGGATGCAAAGAAAAACCTCGTGAAGGTTCCCGTAATCAACGGCACCATTCCTCACGCACAGGAGTTCCGCTTCGGCGGTTCGCAGGTGCTCATGCGTCCCGCTGCCCCCGGTACAGGTGTTAAGGCAGGTGGTGCGATGCGTGTAGTATTCGAGAGCGTGGGTATCCACAATGTACTCGCAAAGAGCAAAGGTTCGTCGAACCCCCACAACTTGGTGAAAGCAACCGTTGGCGCTCTGATGGAGCTCCGCGATGCTGCTTCGGTAGCCCAGCTGCGTGGTATCTCTATGAAACAAGTATTTAACGGCTAATCAATTAGGAAGAAATTATGGCAAGATTGAAAATCACTCAGGTTAAGAGCCGCATTGGTCAGACCAAGAACCAGTGCAGCAACCTCGACGCCCTCGGTCTGCACAAAGTAAATCAGACTGTTGAGCACGAGGACTCGGCCATCATCCTCGGTATGATTAACAAGGTTAAACATCTGGTAAAGGTTGAGACCGTTAAAGAGTAAGTTTACAGAAGTTAAAAAAAGTAAAAAAGAGAATAACGATGAATTTAAGCAATCTTAAACCCGCAGCAGGCTCGACTCACCACGAGAAGAGGATTGGTCGCGGTCAGGGTTCGGGTCACGGTGGTACCTCTACTCGTGGTCACAAGGGTGCACAGTCGCGTTCGGGCTACAGCCACAAACTCGGTTTCGAGGGTGGTCAGATGCCTTTGCAGCGTCGTATGCCCAAGTTTGGTTTCACCAACATCAAACGAGTTGAGTACAAACCCATTAACCTCGACACCCTCGAGGCTTTGGCAGCCAACAAGAACATCACCGACATCAACATCGAGACCCTCATCGAGGCTGGTTTCATTTCGAAGAACCACAAGGTGAAAATCCTCGGTAAAGGTGAGCTCACCAAGGCACTCAATGTAACCGCACACGCTTTCAGCCAGAGCGCTATTGCAGCTATCGAGGCTAAAGGTGGTAAGGTTGAGAAACTCTAATTTTTATACACCAGACAAACAAAGTTAAGCGATGAAACTTGTCGAAACCATCAAGAATATATCTAAGATTGAGGAGCTCAAGAAGAGGATTCTCTACACTCTTGGCCTTCTTCTTATATATAGGTTCGGAAGTTTTGTGGTGATTCCCGGTATCGATCCCAACGCCCTGAGCGCCCTGAGCGCGCAGACCGCCGATGGTCTTATGGGTCTGTTGGACATCTTCTCGGGTGGTGCATTCTCCAATGCGTCGATTTTCGCGCTTGGTGTGATGCCCTACATCTCCGCTTCGATTATCGTGCAGCTGCTTGGTATCGTAGTTCCCTACTTCCAGAAGCTGCAGAAAGAGGGCGAGAGCGGTCACCGCAAGATGAACCAGATTACAAGATATTTGACCATTGTAGTGCTCTGCCTGCAGGGTCCCGCTTATCTTGCAAACCTCCACGCCCAGGCACCCGGTGCTTTCGTTATGGAGTACAATGCCTTCTTCATCTTTGCTGCGCTCGTAGTACTTATTGCCGGTACTATGTTTGTGATGTGGCTTGGTGAAAAGATCACCGACAAAGGTATTGGTAACGGTATCTCCCTGATTATCATGGTGGGTATCGTAGCTCGTCTGCCCCACGCCCTTTTGGCTGAGTTGGACGCTAGGACCAATGCTGCAACCGGTGGTTGGGTAATGCTGGTTGTTGAGTTCGTACTCTTGTATTTCATCCTTATGGCAGCCATTGCACTTGTGCAGGCAACCCGTAAGATTCCCGTTCAGTACGCAAAGCGTATTGTTGGTAACAAGCAGTACGGCGGTGTTCGTCAGTACATTCCTCTGAAAATCAATGCTGCAAATGTGATGCCTATCATCTTTGCACAGGCATTGATGTTCATCCCCATGCTCTTCGGCAGGTGGGAGGCTACCCGAGGTTTTGCTGCAACCTTCAGCAACTACACAGGTTTCTGGTACAACTTCACCTTCGCAGTGTTGGTATTTGCCTTCACTTATTTCTACACTGCGATTATTGTGAATCCCCAAATGATGGCCGATGACCTCAAGCGTAACGGCGGTTTCATTCCCGGTGTTAAACCCGGTAAGGAGACCATGAGGTACATCGACACCGTCATGACTCGAATCACCCTTCCCGGTTCGATCTTCTTGGCAATCGTGGCAATCCTGCCCGCATTCGCTGAGATGCTCGGTATCAACCGTCAGTTTGCACTCTTCTTCGGAGGTACCTCGCTGCTGATTTTGGTGGGTGTGGTTCTTGACACTCTCAAACAGGTTGAGAGCTATCTGCTCCTTCGTCACTACGATGGTCTGATGAAGACCGGTAGGATTAAAGGTCGCTACTAGTTCTCCGCTTGGAAGCTTACTTCCCGTGTAAGAGTTTTTTTGAAAACAGAGATTATAGATGATATATCTCAAGACAGAGGAAGAGATCGAACTGCTGCGTGAGAATAACCTTCTTGTGAGCGCTACGCTTGCGGAGGTTGGCAAGCACATCAAGCCCGGAGTTACCACTCTGGAGCTCGATAGGATTGCCGAGGAGTATATCCGTTCTCACGGAGCAGTTCCGGGCTTCCTCGGCTACGGCGGTTTTCCCAACACATTGTGTGTTTCGGTAAACGAGAATGTAGTACACGGTATTCCGTCGAACTATGCCCTTAAGGAGGGAGACATTGTATCGGTGGACTGCGGCACGATTCTCAAGGGGTTCTATGGTGACTCGGCCTACACCTTTGCTGTGGGCGAGATTGCTCCGGAGGTGGAGCAGCTTCTGAGGGTTACCAAGGAGTCGCTTGTGAAGGGAGCCGAGATGGCTGTTGCGGGCAACCGCGTGGGCGACATCTCGTGGGCTGTGCAGTCACACGCCGAGCACTATGGCTACGGAGTGGTTAGGGAGCTTGTGGGTCACGGCTTGGGCAGGAAGATGCACGAGTCGCCCGAAGTGCCCAACTACGGCCGCAGGGGCACCGGCCCTCTGTTGAAGGAGGGAATGGTCATCTGCATAGAGCCGATGATCAATATGGGCTCCAAGAATGTGGTCTTTGAGCGTGACGGCTGGACCGTGAGGACCAAAGATCGCAAACCCTCTGCCCACTTTGAGTATGCGGTGGCAATACGCAACACCGGAGTGGATATATTGACCGATTTTGGTGTGATAGAGGAGGCGATAGGGGTGCGTAAGTAACTGATAATTTGGAAATCCAAAGAAAATTGTTATCTTTGCGCGCTAAACAGAAAACAAGGAATAACGAAACCAAAACAAAAGAACTCTTTTATGGCAAAGCAAGCTGCTATTGAAAAGGACGGAACCATCGTGGAGGCCCTCTCGAACGCAATGTTCAGAGTGGAGTTGGACAACGGCCATGTGATTACCGCCCACATTTCGGGAAAGATGAGGATGCACTACATCCGCATTCTCCCCGGTGACAAAGTAAAGGTTGAGATGTCGCCCTACGATTTGACCAAGGGTCGCATATCTTTCCGTTACAAATAGTCCCCCGCCGACGCAAAGGAGTCAAGAGTAAAGGGTGTTGCTCATAGCGGCCCAAGTGGTGCGCAAAGAGAGTCACCAAGGGCAGAGCAAACAAGGTGCGGGTGCGATCGACAAGGTCGAGGCATTGGCACCCACGAGAAGAGAGAAGCGACAGCCGCTACTTTTGGTTAATACCTTTCGGCAAAGGCGACTATGCCACACAAAACAAACTAAATTAAACACTTTTCAAAGATGAAAGTTAGAGCATCCATTAAGAAAAGAAGCGAGGATTGCAAAATCGTTAAGCGTGGCAACCACCTTTATGTAATTTGCAAGAAGAATCCTAAATTCAAAATGCGCCAAAAGTAATTAACTGTAAAAAGAAGGAAGAAAATTTATGGCACGTATAGTAGGTGTAGATTTACCCAAAAATAAGCGCGGTGTGATCGGTTTGACCTATATTTATGGTATCGGCCGCAGCACTGCAGAGAAGATTCTTGATATGGTCGGCATCGACCACAACATCAAGGTTAACGACTGGACTGACGATCAGGTAGGTGCAATCCGTAACGCTATCGCCGAGAGCGGTATCAAAGTAGAGGGTGAGTGCCGTTCGATCGTACAGCTCAACATCAAACGCCTGATGGACATCGGTTGCTACCGTGGTATCCGTCACCGTCTTGGCCTTCCCGTTCGCGGCCAGAGCACCAAGAACAATGCTCGTACTCGCAAGGGTAAGAAGAAGACTGTAGCAAACAAGAAAAAAGCAACTAAATAAATAAGTAGAGAGTTATGGCAAAGAAACCAGTATCAGTTAAGAAGCGCGT
>JAGBZI010000004.1 GCA_017628305.1 Tidjanibacter sp. | reverse complement strand
GGTCGCTCTCGAACTTCACAGGCTCGTTTGCGTTGAACTTCAGCAGGGGAAGTGCGTGAAGGGAGACCTTGTGGCCCTCTTCTCCAAGATTTTTCTGATTGTGGTCGTAGTCCTTATTAGAGGCGTATAAACCGATGCCGGAAATGTCCTCTGCCGCGGTATTGCAGAAATAAGTGTAACCGTGACCAAGCAACTCGTTTACCTGCTCGTGAAGACCACCCAGATAGAAGAAGTATGGTTTGGTGCCAATCAACTCGCTTACATCGTCATTAGTGCAAGTGAATGTATAAACATCGCCCTCAGTTTGGGTGTAGGTGAAGAAGTAGTTGGTGCCACTGTACCTATTCGCCCTTGCAACGAGCACATCGCCATCGGTGAAGGTGAGTTTGCGCTTGTTCTCTGCATTGAGCACGCCAAGATCTACACGGGTCTGCTCGTCGATAGTTACCTTAATGGAGAGACCCTCGGTCTGCTGGTTGTTCTCGATGTTCTCCTCGATGTCGTTCTGGCAAGCTACTGCGCCCAAGGCAACAATAGCGCTCGCAATAAAATAGAAAATCTTTTTCATCTCTCTTTTTGTCTTGCTAATTGTTAAACTTGGGATTAATTACCAATCAACATTATCCTCATAGAGGTAAATGTCGTCAACGCCGCTAACATTCATGCTGGCAGCAATGCCCTGCTCGATGGCCATCTCTACGACCTCCACAGCGGGTGCAATGTAGTTAATGTTTTTCATTGTGTTTTAATTGGTTGTGTATGTAAAAAATTGTTGTTCGTTGTTGGCGATTTTTTTTGCGGCGCAAAAATAAATTTTTGCCGCCACAATTGCAACCCACCCTCGCTCAATGGCACACTTTTGGCGACCAACAGAACATACAACACGACGAGCTAAAATCGGCAGCCTCCCGAAACAGCGCCACGCCAACTCCGTTTCGGCCTCGCAGAGCATCGTGGCAATGAATTCCCATCAAAAAAACAAGGGCGCCGTGTGGCGCCCCTGCTTTATATGTCGTCCGAACGGAAATCGTAGCCCAACCTCTTGCCCGTCTGCAACTTGGTGTTCTCCTGACGGGAGAGGAACTGCTCGGCAGCCACCGTCTTCACGGTGTCGTAGGCGGGTACCAGCAGGTCGAAGCTGAGTGCATAGAGCATCGCGCGCTCCAAAATCTCCAAAATCGCCTCCCTCGAAACACTCTCCTTGCCGAAATCGTCGACCCTCCAGCGCTCCTGACGCTTACCCTCCACAAAGAACTTGCCCTCGCGGTTCACAAAGATGCGGCCAATGAGGTAGCCCTCATCCTCCTCGCGTTTGTACTTCATCGAGTCGGCCAAAAAGTTGTAGATGTTAATCACACCACAGTAGCTATTGGTGCGGTCGGCCTGCACATAGGGGTTGTGCCAGATGCGGTGGTCGCGCTCGAAGTTGAAGACATTGGTGTGCATCACGAAGACCAGCAGGTCGCCCGCAATCTGAATCTGCGCCTCGAACTTGCCGCGGTCGCTATACTCAATGCGGATGCGCTTGTCGATACGCTCGTCGAGCTCCTCGTCTATCTCGGTGGAGAACTCATGGAGAGCATCCTTCAGCTCCGCAAAGAGGGAGTTTGTGTTGTCGAAAATCTGTTGTTTGAGCCCCGATTTGGTCACCAGAAGCTCCTTAATGTGAGTTCGTAACTCGGATTGTGATTCCATATATTTGTTTGTGAGTTGTTGTGTGCGATGTTATTCGTGGGAGTACCACCCTTAATTTAGCGCTCGAGATAGATGCGCTCGCCGGCAATCACGGTCTTCTCCTTGGGGATGTCGTTTATGCGGCGCAGGTTGCGCACCGAGATGCCCACAGCTTTGGCCACGCGTGCAAGATTGTCGCCCTCGGAGGCTATCACATAGCGGCGGCCGCCCTCGGCATAGACACCATAGCCCCCCACCTTGTGGATGGCAACCCTGTAATCGTCGATGTTCACACGGCGCACAGGTGCCACCTCGGTGCTCTCCACCACCTCAGAAGCCTTCTCCTCCTCGGGGGTGGTCACCTCGGGGGTGACATAGTCGGCCAACAGGGCGTTGTCGTAGCGGAAGAGCTCATACTCCTCAATAATCTTGATGAGCAGCTCGGCATAGCGGGGATTGGTGGCATATCCCGCCTTCTTGAGGCCATGTGCCCACCCCTTGTAGTCCTTGGGGTCGAGGTCGAAGAGCGGGCGGTACCACTTGCGCTCCGAGAGAATCAGCGAGTGGTCGATGTAGCTCTCCTCCACCGAGTCGTAGGCCCTGAAGCACTCCTGCAGGGCGTCGTCGTCGTGGCGCACCGAGCGCCCCTCCCACGAGGAACCACACTTTATGCCAAAGTGGTTGTTAGCCACGGTTGCAAGGCGGCTGTTGCCATTGCCTGACTCGAGGAGTCCCTGCGCCAGAGTGATGCTGGCAGGTATACCATAGAGGGTCTGCTGCTCCACAGCCAAGGGTGCATAGCGCTCGATGTACTCCTTGCGGGTCATCTTCGCCTGCTGCTGGCCGCTGGCCGAGAGGCACCCACCCCACAGGGCAAGCACCACAACCACTATCTTTGCAATATACCTACACATACCTTTGCTCTATGATTGGTCACTTTGGCGACAAAGATAGCTATTTTTTAGATACTCTCTCAATTTTGGTGGCTTGCTTTTAGAATTTTTGTACCTTTGTGGCACAAAACGGGGGGCGACCCCCACCCAACAACACTCCGCACAATGGTACGCTCACCCCTACGCCACATAGTCATCATCCAGCTCGGAAGCCTCGCGCAAACAGCCGTGGGCATCCACTCGCTGCGCGGGCTCACCAGAGATTTCCCCGAGCTGAAGATTACGGTGCTTACACAGAGTGTCCACCGTCCGCTCTTTGCCGGGGTCGATGGGCTGGAGTTTATCTATGCCGACGAGGAGTGCTACAAGGGTTTGGGCGGTAGGCTGCGCCTGTGGTGGAGGCTCCAAAGGGTCGGGGCCGACGCTCTGGCCGACCTCACAGCAACACCCCTCGCACGCCTGCTCTCCTTCACCCCCACCCCTTGGAGGCGCAAGAGAGTACGCATATCGCAACGACGCCCCGAGGGTCGCGAGCTCACACGCAAGTACCGCAAGGTGCTCGTGCAGCTCACCCCCACCGCAACCCGCATCCGCGACCTCTTTGCCACCCTCGGCCTCCCCTTCAACATGCCCGCACCCCCTCGACGCAACCGCACAGCACCCCTCCCCGAGGCGGTGGAGAGC
>JAGBZI010000003.1 GCA_017628305.1 Tidjanibacter sp. | reverse complement strand
GCTCCTTCACGTCCTTCTTGAAGCGTACAACCAGCTCCTTGAAGTCCTCCGCGGTCAGGTCGGCGTCGTTCTTCACGCCTTTCTCCTCTTTAACCTCCTCGATGATAGCCTCGAAGGGGTCGATATCCTGTTTCGATGCGGGTTTCATCTGAAGAACCACATCGCCATACATCTGTACGAAACGGCGGTAGGAGTCCCAAGCGAAACGGTCGTTGCCCGAACGGGCAGCAACAGCCTCAACAGCCTTGTCGTTCATACCAAGGTTGAGGATGGTATCCATCATACCGGGCATCGAAGCACGAGCACCCGAACGAACCGAAAGGAGCAGGGGCGATACCTCGCCGCCAAACTTCATACCGGTGGACTCCTCAATCATCTTGATAGCGGCCTCAACCTCAGCTTTGATAAGCTCGATAACTTTAGCCTCACCCTCTTTGTAGTACTCGGTACATACATCGGTGGTGATGGTAAATCCGGGAGGCACGGGCATACCCAGCAGGTTCATCTCTGCGAGGTTGGCACCTTTACCGCCAAGCAACTCTCTCATTTTACCGTTACCCTCAGCTTTCCTGTCGCCAAAGGTGTAAACTCTTTTTACGCTTGCCATAAAGTAAAGTTTAGTTTGTAATTAATGTTTATGTGTGTTGAAATGATAAATCACTAATAGTGAGCTCTTTGTGCATTTTACGCACATTATAGCCTACAAATATACCATTTTTTATTAAAATACCAAAATTTTGTTTGTCGGGGGTGGTGGTTCTTGGGGGTGGATAAGTCAGCCTGACGGGCGTTTTATGCGTTTCTATTGCCCTCGGATTGTCCATTTGGGCCGAGTAAACTATTCATCCTCGCTATTTGAGGTTCTTGAAAACTCCTCGCCATGCGAATTGATGCGTTTTCGTGGGGAGGTTGTGGAAACGAGCTGCGATGTGCTATTTTTCTCCACTTCTAAACCCGAAAAAGTCCATATTGTATGTAAAAGTGTTGTAAAAGTCGCATGGGTGAGGGTATTTGGAGATAAATGTGTTAAATTTGTCAAATACATTGGCAGGACGATGGAATAGTAGCTGCCAGAGAGATTAATTTTGAAGTACAATTATGAAGTCCTACAAACTTCCCTCATTCTCGACCGAGTCGCTTGGCAACTCGCTGTTTGAGTGTTTTTCGATGGAAGCCAGCAAGGGTAAGCTTGCGGTAGATAGCCACCAGCCCATGATGGTTGAGGCGGGTATTATATGTCTGTGCCTCAGGGGTAAGGGCGCTTTTTATGTGAATGACCGTTCATACAATATTTCCAAGGGTGATATGATTACCATCTTCCCCAATTCGGTAATCAAGGATTCGGATTCGTCGCCCGATTTTATTGGTTATGCCATTGCTGCCGACATCAAGTTTATGATGGGTATCCGCATGAATGATGTTGTGAGGAGCTATGTGCATGTTTCCAATAATCCTGTGCTGTCGATTACCGACGAGCAGATGGCCAAGGTTGTGGAGATTTGCGAGATGCTCAAGCGCAAGCGAGAGGAGAAAGATCACCCCTTTGGTAAGGATATTGCCAAACATTTATTAACGGTCTTGTGCTATGAGATTCAGTCGTTCTACATGGGTAAGATGCCCGAGAATGTGCAGTTTCAGAGTACGAGTCCCCGCCACGACCGTTTGTGTCAGGAGTTTTTGGAGTTGGTTAATAAGCATGCCACCGAGCAGCGCCTGATGGGTTTCTATGCCGACTCTCTGTGCATCACTCCCAAATATTTGTCGATGATTGTGAAGAAGCACACGGGGCGCTCGCCGTTGGAGTGGATAAATCGCACGGTGATGATTTATGCCCGCACGCTGCTCACCTCGTCGGATAAGACCATTCAGCAGATTGCCGAGGAGCTCAACTTCCCTAATGCCAGCTTCTTTGGTCAGTTCTTCAAGCGCCACGAGGGTATCACCCCCAAGCGTTACCGCACACTATGCAGAAAATAAATATTTAGGGATAGAGAGTTGTTTATTTTATGCGAGACGCCCCTGCCGAGTTGATTGGCAGGGGCGTTGTTTGTGGCCACCTCGAACATGGCGCAGTCACCACCGGCGACGGCTGTGGGTTGGTAGGGCCGTTATGAGTATTAATATTCTGATGGAATGTGCAGTCGGAGCATATTGATGGCGGCAGCTGCTGCGCGCTCGATGTTGACGCTGCGAATCTTGCCGTGGCAGAGCACTTGGGCGTAGGTGGCTGTGGGGGTTGCCACTGCCATCCACACGGTGCCTACGGGTTTGTCGGGGGTGCCACCTGTGGGGCCTGCAATGCCTGTGGTTGCCACGCCATAGGTTGTGCCACACACACGGCGCACACCTTCGGCCATCTGGCGAGCCACCTGTTCGCTCACGGCACCGTAGGTGTCGAGGTTCTCGCGGCTCACACCCAACACATTCTCCTTCACACTATTGTCGTAGCTCACCACGCCGCCCCAGAAATACTCCGAGGCACCGCTCATAGCTGTAAATTTGGCACTAAGGGCACCTCCGGTGCAGCTCTCGGCTGCCGCAAGGGTTTCGCCGCGGGCAATCAGTTTTTTGGCTACGGCACTCTGGAGGGTTTCGCCGTCCCATCCCACAAATAGGTCGCCCAATAGGGGGAGGAGTTTGGCAAATTGAGCCTCGATTTCGGCCTCGGCAGAGTCTCGGTCGCAGTTGTAGATGGAGAGCCTCAATCGTAGCTGTGAGGGGGAGGGGAGATAGGCGAGGTGTATGTGGGGAGGGAGTGCGCTCTCCCAACTCTCGATGTGCTGTGCAAGCATGCTCTCGGCCATGCCGAAAGTGATGGCTGTGCGGTGTACCACAGCGTGGAGAGCGAAGTGCTCTTTCAGGCGAGGCAACACCTCGAGCGTCATGAGCTCCTCCATCTCGTAGGGGACGCCGGGAAGGGCAATGGCAACATGGCCATCGTGCTCAAACCACATGCCGGGGGCGGTCCCTTTCAGGTTGGGCAGCACGGTGCAACACTCCGGAACAAGTGCCTGACCTTGATTGAGTTCGTTGAAGGCGATGCCTCGAGCGGCCATCATTCGCTCCACGCGCTGGTAGGTCTCCTCGTTGCGCACCATTGGGGAGTTGAAAATGTGGGCCAGAGTGTGCTTGGTGATGTCGTCCTTTGTTGGGCCGAGGCCACCTGTGATGATGGTTACTTCGGCTCTGGAGAGCGAGGTATTGATGGCTTCGGTAATCTCCTCGGCTCGGTCGCCGATAGAGTATTTGCGGCCGACGGTTATGCCCACCTCTTGGAGGCGTGCGGCAATCCATGCGGAGTTGGTGTCGATGATTTGGCCGATGAGAATCTCATCGCCGATGGTTATGATTTCGGCTTTCATACTTCTTGGAACATTCCGTTGTGCCCCTTTGGGGCAGACGGTGTGTTAGTTTTTGTTTTTGTTTTGTGCAAGGGCTCGGCAGGTGCGGCCGGGGAATGCGGGTCCCTCGTAGACCATTGCTGTGTAGCACTGCACAAGGCTGGCGCCGGCATCCAGCAGTCGCTGGCAGTCCTCGGCACTCATCACTCCGCCCACACCAATCACAGGGTAGCTGTAGTCCATCTTGGAGCAGACATAACGAATGAGCTCTTCGGTGCGGTCGAGCAGAGGGGGACCACTTAACACACAGCCCGCCATGCGGCCGCGGTTTCTCTCGCTCAGTGCTGTGCCAAACTGCTGCGAGCAGTCGCTCACCACAAGGCCATCCAAGGGGGTGTCGATTAGGATTGACACCATGTCGTCAATCTGCTGGTTGCTCCAGTCGGGCGATATTTTAAGTAGTATGGGTCGGTAGTCGTTTTGTCCGCGGCGGAAGTCGAAGAGTCCCTCGAGTACCTCCTCCACGAGAGCCTTGTTGGCCGGCGTGTAGCTCTCTGGCGCGCCCACTAAGGAGGCTACATTCACAGTGAAATACTCCACATATTGGTATAGCGGGCGGAAGGTGCGGAGATACTCCTTTGGGGTATCCTCGGGTGCGCACTGTGAGCCGGGTGCTATGTTGGCACCCACCACCACTTTCTGGCCGTGGGCGCGACGACGCAGGTGGTCAATAGCCTTCTCGATGCCGCAGTTGGGTTGACCCATGCGGTGTGCGATAGCCTTCTGGCGAGGTAGGCGGAACATGCGCGGACGGATGGCACCTGTTTGTGGTTTAGGGGTGATGGTGCCAATCTCCACAAAGCCGAAGCCGAGGGCTCCGAGCTGGCGATAGATGGTGGCGTCGCGGTCGATGCCTGCGGCAGCACCTATGGGGTTACGAAACCGCACACCGAAGACCTCCCTTTCGAGAGAGGGGTGGCGGTAGGCATAAATATGCGAAAGGAGCCATTCGCCCACCACGGTGCGCCCCACCACGCGCAGTGTGCGGAGCGAGAAATTGCGTACTCTTTCGGCAGGAAAGAGGAACAGAAGTGGACGAACGAGTCGTGTGTAGAGTGACATTGTGTGAAATTGTATGGTTGCAGGGCGTCGAAAGTGCGCCCATTTGCCCCTATTGGGGCACACAAAAGTAGTTAAACTTTTAGATAGTTGTTCTCCTCCCCCTCTTTTTTCGTCAAAAACTGTTGTGTGAGGTGCCAAATCCCGAGGGGAATTCGTATCTTTGCAGATTATGAAGATACTTGTTGACCAATTCGTGCCCTATGCTGTGGAGGCTCTTGCCCCCTATGCTGAGGCGCTCAGTGTGGATGGCCGCACCCTCACTCCCGAGGATGTTGCCACGGCCGATGCGCTCATTGTGCGCACCCGAACCAAGTGTAACGAACAGCTGCTGGGAGAGGCCCGCAACCTCAAGTTTGTGGGTACGGCTACCATCGGTTATGACCACATCGACCGCCAATGGCTTGCCTCGCGGGGCATAGCTTTTCGTAGTGCTGCGGGGTGCAACAGGCGTGCCGTACTCCAGTGGGTGGCCGCTACGCTTGCTCACCTTGCTAAAAAGCAGGGGTGGCGCCCCGAGGAGCGTACTCTGGGTGTTGTGGGCGTGGGTAATGTGGGTTCGCTTGTGGCCTACTATGGTAGGCTGTGGGGGTTCCGCGTGCTGTGTAGCGACCCGCCAAGGGAGCAGGCCGAAGGTTTGGGCTTGCAGGATGGTTTTGTGCCTTTGGAGCGAATTGCAAAGGAGGCAGATATTATCACCTTCCACACCCCGCTGGAGCGCGGAGGTGAGCACCCCACCTTTCACCTTGTGGACAACGAGTTGCTGGGGCAGATGAAGGATGGGGCAGTGGTGCTCAACGCCTCGCGCGGCGAGGTGGCCGACACGGAGGCCCTCGTGGCTCACAGCCATCGACAGACGCTCTGTATTGATGTGTGGGAGGGTGAGCCCGACGCCATCGACCGCCGATTGCTGGAGGTGGCCGAGATTTCCACACCCCACATTGCCGGCTACTCGGTGCAGGGCAAAGCAAATGCTTCGGCCATTGTGCTCGAGGCGCTTGGCCAAACGCTTGGCATAGACGAACTTCGCGGTTGGTATCCCGAGGGTGTGCGCAGCTCGCAGCCGAGGGATATATCGTGGGAGGATATGTGTGCCGTGGTGGACGACCACTGCCACCTGACCGAGGAGAGCGAGCGCATGAAGCGATGCCCCGAAGAGTTTGAGTACAGACGCAACAGCTACCCTCTGAGGGAGGAGTTCTTTTAGGAGGATTACGAATTGAATATGTCCGTTTTATATGAGGTGCTGAACAAATGGTGGGGCTACAAGGAGTTCCGCCCGGGTCAGCGCGAGGTGGTGGAGCGCGTGGTTGAGGGGCTCGACACCTTGGCTCTTATGCCCACAGGTGCCGGCAAATCGCTCCTCTATCAACTCCCCACCATGGCCCGCCCCGGGGTGTGTGTGGTGGTGACCCCTCTGGTGGCCCTCATGAAGGACCAAGTGGACAATCTTAACCGCAGGGGAATAAAGGCTGTGGCTCTCCACAGCGGACTCTCATCACGAAGTATGGATATCGCACTGGATAATTGTGTCTACGGCGATGTCAAATTCCTCTATATTGCGCCCGAGAGGCTCCGTGACAACTTCTTCAAGGAGAGGTTGTTGCGCATGAAGGTGAGCCTGCTGGCCATCGACGAGGCTCACTGCATATCCCAGTGGGGCTACGATTTCCGCCCCTCCTATCTTGCACTTGGCACTCTGCGCATGCTCTTGCCCGATGTTCCCATATTGGCCCTCACCGCTTCGGCCACCGATAAAGTTGCCGAGGATATCATGAAGATTCTCCAATTCAAGAATGGAAAGATTCTTCGCAGCAGCTACTCTCGACCCAATGTGTCGTTTGTGGTGCGTAGGTGCGACGATAAGGATGAGCAGTTGCGCCGTGTGCTGGGCAATGTTGAGGGGTCGGCCATTGTCTATGTCCGCTCCCGTGAGCGATGTGCCAAGGTGTGTGAGATGTTGGTGGAGAACGGCTTTTCGGCCCAATTCTACCACGCCGGACTCCCCCATGAGGAGCGCGCCATGCGTCAGGAGGAGTGGCAGAGTGGGCAGAAGAGGGTGATGGTGGCCACCAATGCCTTCGGTATGGGTATCGATAAGAGCGATGTGAGGGTGGTGGTCCACTATGACATGTGTACCTCGCTGGAGGCATATTATCAGGAGGCAGGGCGTGCCGGTCGCGACGGCAGGCGCAGCTATGCGGTGCTCTTTTTGGAGGGCGACGAGGAGGGGTTTGCCTCGCGCCGTGTGGAGAGCGACTTTCCCCCGTTGGAGGAGGTGAAACGCATCTATGACCACATCTGTGCCCGTATGATGATACCCTATGGCGAAGGTGCGGGAGTGGGTCGCGAGTTCAATGTGTATGAGTTTGCAAGGAGCGAGGGTGTGTCGACAGAGAGGGTGCGCAACAGCATAAAAATATTGGCCCTCAATGGGCTCATGACCCTCAGCGAGGAGAGGGAGAATAGCGCCCGACTGATGTTCTGTGTGAGTCGCGAGGAGCTCTATGACTATCGAATAAATAAGTGTGAAACGGAGGGGGTGCTGCTCTCCGTGTTGAGGCTCTATGAGGGCGTATTTACAGAGTTCCGAAGCATTGATGTTCAGGAAATTGCGCTCTACAGTGGCTATACGGTGGAGCGTGTCAGGGAGGAACTCAAAAACCTCTGGCGACAACACATTATTCGCTATGTGCCGAGCAGCTTCTCACCCATCCTTACACTGCTCTCCGACCGAGTGCCCGAGCGCGACCTCTACATCGCCCCCTACAGTTACCTCCACCGCAAGGAGGCGGCTGTGGAGCGCATAGAGGCCATGATGAACTATGCACTCCTTGCAGAGGGGTGTCGCAGCCAATACATACAGCGCTACTTCGGCGAGAGCAATGTCGAGCCTTGTGGCGTGTGTGACCTCTGCATAGCTCGCCGCAAAGGCAACATGGGAACGGTGGTGGTGAGTACCGATGAGGTGCTGCGTATAGTGAGCGAGAGGGGTGGGGTGAGTCCCCGTGACCTCGCTCGTGAGTTTGCTGCCGAGCCCGAGAAAATTGTCGAGGCGGTGACCAAACTGATGGAGGAGAAGAAAATTTATTGCGATGGGGGAGGAATACTCCGCAGAAAAATGTAATTTTGTGGCCCTGAATGTTATGAAAACAGAGTTTAGACCCAGCATATCCAACGACGAGATCAAGGACCTTCCGGTGGCTGGTTTCGAGGGTAAGATTGTGATTGTCAATACCCCCGAACAGCTTGAGGAGGTTTGCCGTTTGCTTTCCGAAGAGAAAATCATCGGCTTCGACACCGAAACACGCCCTTCGTTCAAGGTGGGTGTGAGCTACAATGTGTCGCTCATCCAGCTCTCCACCGCCACCACCTGCTACCTCATACGACTTGGCGCGGTGAAGATGGAGAGGTGTCTGATGCACCTGCTCGAGAGCCGCAATACCCTCAAGGTGGGTGTCGATGTGCAGGGCGACATTCGCAATCTCAACAAGATTCGCCACTTCCGTGCTGCAGGTTTTGTGGAACTCCAGAGCGAGGTGGAAAAATATGGTATTGAGGATAAGAGCCTACGCAAGATGGCAGCCATAATTCTCGGTGTGGGTGTGTCGAAAGCCCAGAGGCTCAGTAATTGGGAGGCTCGAGAGCTCACTGCTGCACAACTACGCTATGCCGCCACCGATGCGTGGATATGCTTGGAGATGTATCGTAAACTTCGGGAGTCGTGAGTTGATAACCAACCACTAACCACCGATAACAAATAAATAGAGTATGAGCGAAATCAAAAAAATATACCTCAAGAAGGGCAAGGAGGAGTCCCTTCTGCGTCGCCATCCTTGGGTCTTCTCGGGTGCTATTGCCCGCGTGAGCAGCCAGATTGAGGAGGGCGAGATGGTCGATGTGTTCACCTCGACAGGCGAGTTTATTGCCCGTGGTCACTCACAGGTGGGCTCCATTGCTGTGAGGGTGCTCACCTTCGAGCAGGAGGCTATCGACTCGGCTTGGTGGAGCTCCCGTATAGCCTCCGCAAGGGAGGTGAGGGGCGCTCTGGGGCTTCTTGACGACCCCGCTACCACCTGCTACCGACTTGTTCACGGCGAGGGTGACAACCTCCCCGGACTTGTCATCGATATCTATGGCTCCACAGCCGTTGTGCAGTGCCACAGCGTGGGTATGTACCTCTCGCTGGGGAGCATTGCCGAGGCGTTGCGCAGTGTCTATGGCGACACCCTCTCGGCCATCTACAACAAGAGCTCGCAGACGATGCCCTACAAAGCCGATGTTGAGGTGGAGGATGGTTACCTTTGGGGCCATGGCGAGGGCGAAGAGGTGGTGCTTGAGGGTGGCCACAAGTTTGCCGTAAACTGGGCGAAGGGCCAGAAGACCGGATTTTTCATTGACCAGAGGGCCAATCGTGAACTTGTGGGTCGATATGCTCTGGGTCGCAATCTGCTCAACACCTTCTGCTACACGGGCGGATTCTCCATCTATGGCCTTGCCGGTGGAGCTCGCAGTGTGACGAGTGTCGACAGCAGCGCCATAGCCATCGAACTTGTGGACCGCAATGTGTCGCTCAACTTTCCTGAGGGCGCACCTCATAGGAGTGCTGCAATGGATACTTTCGACTTCCTGCGCACCGTGGAGGATGGCGAGTATGATATGATGATTCTCGACCCCCCTGCTTTTGCCAAGCACCACAAGGTGTTGGGCAATGCACTTCAGGGATATAAGAGGCTTAATGCAAGGGCTATGGAGAAGATTGCCAAGGGTGGTATTCTCTTCACTTTCAGCTGTTCGCAGGCCGTGAGTAAGGAGCAGTTCCGCCTTGCAGTATTCTCGGCAGCGGCCATTGCCGGGCGCAAGGTGAGGATTCTCCACCAGCTCACTCAGCCCACCGACCACCCTATCAATATCTACCATCCCGAGGGTGAGTACCTGAAGGGATTGGTGCTCTATGTGGAGTAGGGGCGAAGAGTAGCGAATTCGGCTGTAATAAACAACCTTAATTTCGTTATGATTCCTCACGTCGTTCTGTATCCCTTCTACGTACAGGCGTACTGCACCTCGGTCACCGCATCCCTTGAGATATACTTCGCGGAGCTTGATAAGCAAGG
>JAGBZI010000034.1 GCA_017628305.1 Tidjanibacter sp. | reverse complement strand
GGTCCCAAGTGGTACTTGGAGGTTGCTGCCGACGGCTCCGTAACCGTTCCCTTCAACACCAACTACTTCACCCCCATGGCAAGCTGGTTCACCACCTCACAGGCTGTCTATGAGTCGCACCTGATTGCCTACGAGCCCACCACCGGTACTACCGCAGGTTACATGGGCGACCAAGATGGCAACATTGTGAACGGCCAATTCCCCGTGGAGATTTCCGAGGATGGCAACACCATCATCGTGAAGCCTATGGCATACAGCGAGTATAACTTCTACCCCAACGCCGCAATCTACTACGGTAGCGGTCAGTACCAGATGAGCGTGAAGGTTATCTCGGAGATTACCCTCACCCGCAACACCTCGGCTGCCGCAACTCCCGCCAAGGCTATCCGCAGGAGTGGCAAGCTCGAGCGTGAGCGCATCCAGTCGAGCCAGGAGATTAAGACCCCCGCTCGTCCCGCAAGCCGCACCGCCTTCGGCCCCATCAAGGAGTACCAGAAGGTAGAGCGCACCATGAACCTCTCCAAAGAGGAGAAGGGCAAAGAGTGGTTTGAGATTCGTCGCAACGCCGGCCGTCGATAAACCATTTTGGCTCAACGAATAACAACACAATCAGTAGCCCCTTCGAGGAGGGGTTACTGATTGCCAATTTAGGGGGAGCAAACGCCCATAAAACCACATCAAGACAACAAACAGAAAAAGATGAAGCGACTATTATGTTCACTGCTTGCAATGTGCACCATCGCCATTGCAGGCGCACAGATTCCACTTGCAGGTGGCTCTCTCACCGGTAGTCTGGAGTCGAACTCCATCTACTACCTCAACGACAAGGTGCTCGGCGACCGACAGATTCCCTTCGGCAGCAACGACTACCTTAAACTCGCCTACTACAACGGTCGCTGGAGCGCCGGTCTGCAGGGCGACGCTTACCTGCCCGCCATTGTCGGCTACGACGATGTGCGCAATGCCACCGAGAACAACCCCGCATTCGCCGTCTCGCAGGTGTTTGTAAGCTACCGCGGCGACTGGTTTGAGGCTACCGCCGGCGACTTCTTCGAGCAGTTTGGTAGCGGTCTGGTATACCGTAGCTTCGAGGATAGGCAGCTGGGTATGAACAGTGCTACTCAGGGCTTGAGGTTCACCGCAACCCCCATCGAGAACCTCTCGGTGAAGGCCTTTGCAGGACGCTCGCGCTTGGCTGTGGTGAACTACGCAGGCTCGTTTGTGGCCGGTGTGGACGCCAGCTACAACCTCTCCTCCGCCCTCGGCTGGCAGGAGATGATGCTCGCTGTGGAAGCAAGCTATGTAAACCGCTACGAGAGCCTCAACAAGGAGGGTAGCGAGGACTTCTTCGGCGGCAACAAATGGGAGGCCGCAGGTCTGACCACCCCCATGACACACCTCTTCTCGACAAGGGCTGCTTTCGACTGGAACAACCTCAGCCTCAAAGGTGAGTTTGTGGGCAAAACCCGCGACCTCTCGGAGGCTGTGGACTATGAGGCGCACGGCGGTATGGGTTTCCTCGGCGAAGCCTCCTACACGCTCGGCAAGTTCAACATGATGGCTCAGGGCCGCTACCTGAAGAACATGGGTACACGCTTGAGCATCTACGACTCCTCGCTCGGCAACGCCCTCAACTACATCCCCGCGCTCACCCGTCAGCACACCTACATGCTCGCCAACCTCGAGCCTCATCAGGTGAATACACACAGCGAGGTGGCCGCACAGGCTGACCTCTACTACTCCATCCGCAACAAAAAGGACCGCCGTAACTTCTGGCGTTTCCACGCCAACATGTCGTGGGCTCACAACTACGAGTTCGACAACCTCACATGGATGGATGTAAATGTGGATGTTGAGCGACAGTGGAACAAGGATTGGAAGGCTACCTTCATGTACTCGATGCAGAAACGCAACCCCATGAAGGGCTTCAACGACCTCATCTACACCTCCCACATCTTCGTGGCCGATGTGACACACAAGATTGACCGCCGTAACTCGGTGCGCGCCGAGCTCCAGTACCTCTACTCCAACGACTATGAGGGCGACTGGATTGCAGCTCTGGTGGAGTATAACCTCTCGCCCTCGTGGAGCTTCTTCGTGAGCGACATGTACAACCACCAGCGTATCGAGACCTTCAACGACAAGGTGAACTACTACAGCTTGGGTGCCAGCTTCACCCACGGCCGTTCGAGGTTCCAGCTCAGCTATGGTCGCAACCGCGCAGGTATGATTTGTTCGGGTGGCGTGTGCCGCTACACCCCCTCCTACACGGGCTTCAACCTGTTGGTTAGCTCGTCGTTCTAAACAACCGGCAAACGCACCACAACACCAACAACGACAATTAATTAAGCAAAACCAATAAAAAGAGAATGAAAGTTATCAAATTCTTGGCTGCAGCACTTGCAGCACTCACCATGGTGGCTTGCGTCCCCACCCCCGACAATGGCAATGGAAACACCAACGAAAAGGGCTTTGAGGTGACCGCATCGACCCGCACCATCGCCGCCGATGGCGTGGACGCCGTACAGTTTAATGCTACCTTCAATGGCGAGGCCCTCCCAGCAAGCGACCTCGTGGCAAAGGTGAACGGCACCGAGGCAGAGATGCCCGGCTTGAAGTTTACCACCACCACCGCAGGCACCTACACCATCAACTTCACCTATGGCGACCTCACCTCCGAGGATTTCCAGATTGAGGCAGTGAAGGTAGGCGGCCTCGACCTCTCGCCCATCGACGAGCAGGGACTCACCCTGAGGGCTACCACCACCGTATTCCAGAAGGGTGTGGAGGAGTGCCTCATCATCGTGCGCTACAAAGGTGAGGTCATCGACCCCGCAAAAGTTACCTTCTATGACCTCGACACCAACGAGGAGGTTAGCCTCGAAAGCAAGGATGTGACCGATGTGAATGGCGGCAACTACAAACTCGCCATCTACGCTCCCACCGAGGTGGGCACTCGCACCCTCTGGGCAGCTCGCAACAGCGGCCCCGGCGACAGCCGCAACAAACCCCTATCGCTCACCGCTGTGGACTTCGCAATTCCCTCGAGGGCTATCGACCCCCAGCCCGAGAATACCTCCTTCAACAAGAGGATGTTTGTGACCCAATTCACCGGCACCGAGTGTGGCTACTGCCCCTTCTTCATCGCAGCAATCCACGCCCTCGGTGAGGACCCCGAATATGGCGACAAGTTTGTGTTGGCAGCTGTCCACACCTACTCCAACTCCGACCCCATGTACCCCATCGACTACAGCGACATCGACAAAACCTTTGGCGTAAGCAGCTACCCCACTGTCATCTGCGACATGAGGAACTCGCTGGGTAACAATGGCTATGCCTACAACCTCCAGCAGCTCCAGAGTCAGGTGAACAAGTCGCTTGCAGAGCCCGCAAAGGCAGGTATCTCGGCCAAGATTAACTACGCAGACGGCATCATCGTTGCCCGCGCAACTGTGAAGGCTGCCGAGGCCGGCAACTACCGCATCGGCGCATGGCTCGTGGAGGACGACATCCACGGTATGCAGTACAACAACGGCTGCAAAGAGGATGTTGACTTCAACACCCACGAAGCTGCAGTGCGCATTCCCGACAGCAAACCCGAGGGGGCAGGTCACTATGCAGGCCACTCGCTCGGCACCCTCGCTGAGGGCGAGCTCGCCGACTATGTATTTGTGATGAATGTGAAACAGGACCAGAGCAACATCGACAACCCCAAGAAGCATTGGAAGTCGGAGAATTGCCGCATGGTATTCTTCGTCACCGTGGAGGGCTCTAATGGCACCTATGTGACCAATGTTGTGGAGAACGACAACCTCACACAGACCATTACCTTCGACTATCAGTAGGAATAGCAACACTTCTGGTTTGGCAATACAGGAGCCCCCAAAATTTTGGGGGCTCCTGTATTTTAGGCTGTTAGTCACTTAGTGGTTGGATTAATGTGTGGCCATAGGAGTCGCTTGCACCATATATAGTTAGAGGATAGCAGTAAAGCCGTGGTGTCATGAGCCAACTTCCAACTCAAAAAAATGATGACTTCCAATTATCCAACTTTGGACATCGTAGAAAATTGACGAGTAAAAGGTTTGCTTTTCGGAGAAATAATCATATATTTGTGTAATTTTCCGAAACTATGGCAGACAACTATTTGGAAAAAAAGATGGAGGAGTACCGTGTAGCAATGGCCGCGCAGGGTAACAGCAAGGGTGCTAAAGCCTCCTCGCTGGGAAAACTTCTCGCCCGAAATCGTAGCTACCGAGGCTACGACAACTCCTTTATTGTCCGCCACGACCAGCTCCGACGCATCATCAGCGTCAACACACAAATCCCCTCCGCACGCAACTCCCAGCTGCTCCGCTTCCGCCCCGTAACACACGAGGAGGCAGACAAAGTGTTGCCCCACATCCGTCTGGGAGGCGCCCTGAAGGAGCTCAAGCTCCCCTTTGAGGGCACCGAGCCAAGGGCATTCATCGTGGTGTGCGCAGCAACCACCAATCCCGACCACTATCTCTACATCGACCTCGGAATCTCGGCACAGAGCATGCTCCTCCAAGCCACTGAAATCGGCTTGGGCGGTATCTGCATCGGCGCCTTCGAGAGAGAGAAAGTGAGGGAGAACTTGGAGCTGCCATGGGAGCCTCTGCTGGTGGTGGCCATCGGAAAACCGGCTGAAACAATCCGTTTGGTGGAGATAGGGGCCGAGGATAACAAAAACTACTGGCGCGACGAGCAAGGGGTACACTATGTTCCCAAGGTGGCCCTCGACGAGCTGATAATAAAATAGAACAAACGAAAACTACAAAAATAACACTTAATTGTAAGTACTTTAGCATGAAGAAAACCTTAGTTGACCTCTTTGAAGGGTCGGTTGCCAACTATGGCAGCAATGTTTTTCTGAAAGAGAAAATCGGTAACACATGGACCGACACTACCTACGCACAGACACGCGACATTGTATATGAGATTGGTGCCGGTTTCGTAAAGATGGGCGTTGCCCCCAAAGACAACATGTCGCTCCTCTCGGAGGGTAGGAACCTCTGGATTATGTCGGAGTTGGCAATGTTCTACGCAGGTGCAGCCAATGTGCCCCTCTCCATCAAGCTCGAGGAGAGCAACGACCTCCTCTTCCGCCTGAAACACTCCGACACCAAGTGGATTGTGGTGTCGAAAGCCCAGCTCCCCAAAATCCGCCGCATCATTGCCGACCTTCCCATGGTTCAGAAGGTTGTGGTTCTCGACCCCATTGATGATTTGCAGGATAGGGAGATTTCGCTGGAGGATGTCAAGGCGATGGGTCGCGAGCTGCTGGCCGAGGACAAGGAGGGCTTCCTGAAGATTGGTCAGGCCATCCAGAACGACGACCTCGCAACCATCACCTACACCAGCGGAACCACTGCCGACCCCAAAGGTGTATGCCTCTCGCACCGCAACTACACCGCGAATGTGGAGCAGTCACTCACCCTGATGGACATCCAATCCGACTGGCGCACACTCATCATCCTCCCCTTGGACCACTGCTTCGCACATGTCGTGGGCTTCTACATCTTCATGCACAAAGGTGCACAGGTGGCCACCGTGCAGGCAGGTAAGACCGGCAACGCAACACTCAAAAATATCCCCATCAACATCCGCGAGATTAAACCCCACATCATCCTCTCGGTGCCCACTCTTGCCAAAAACTTCAAGAAGAATATCGAGAGCAACATCAAGGCCAAAGGTAAGGTTGTGGAGACCCTCTACAATTGGGGCCTGAAGAACGCTATTGCCTACAACGGCGACAACGACAAGGAGCGCGGCAAGGGACTCAGGGCTCTGCGCAAACCCCTCGTATGGCTCTTCGACAAGGTCATTTTCTCGAAAGTACGCGAGGGCTTCGGCGGCGAGATGAAGTTCTTTGTGGGCGGCGGCGCGCTGCTCGACAAGGAGTTGCAGGTATTCTTCATGGCTGTGGGCATGCCTATGTTCCAAGGCTATGGTCTGAGCGAGGCAACCCCCGTTATCTCCTCCAATGGTCCCCGCAGGTACCAGTTTGGCTCGAGTGGTGTGATGGTCAAACCCTTTGAGATGAAGATTTGCGATCCCGACGGCAACGAGCTGCCCGAGGGCGAGAAGGGTGAGATGGTATGCCGCGGCGAGAATGTGATGATGGGCTACTGGAAAAATGAGGCTTCGACCGCCGACACCGTGAAGGACGGCTGGCTCTACACCGGCGATATGGGTGCTATCAAGGGCGACCTCCTCTATGTCTATGGCCGCTTCAAGAGCCTTCTGATTGCCGCTGACGGCGAGAAATACTGCCCCGAGGGTATCGAGGAGGCCTATGTATCGACCTCGAAATTCATCGACCACGCCATTCTCCACAACAATCAGGACCCCTACACTACCCTGCTTATCTCGCCCAACCGCGAGGCTATGAAGGCGGCTCTCGCACCCCTCAAACTCTCGCTCGACAGCGAAGAGGGTCAGAGGAAAATCGTGGAGCTGGTGCAGGCCGACCTCAACGAGTACAAGAGGGGTGGCAAATATGAGGGTCAGTTCCCCGAGCGCTGGTTGCCTGCAACCTTTGCACTGCTCGACGAGCCCTTCACCGAGCAGAACCACCTGATTAACTCCACCATGAAGGTGGTGCGTGGCAAGGTCGAGGAGCACTTCGCCGCACGCTTGGAGGCTATGTACACCCCCGAGGGTAAGGATATCTACTACAATGTAGGCAGGTTCTAACAAGAACACCATACGCAGCAAACAAGGAGCCCCGAATTCGGGGCTCCTTGTTTTGTTGTCACCAGTCAGCAGTTATGGATGGCGACTAGAACTGTAGGACACATTCTACCCTATGGTATAATTAATAGGTCGCGGCACCTCCTTGCAAAGAATTACCATCACAAAAAGGCTCTCCGGCTCCGCAAATCCGCCGTGGCACCGCTTCGACAATACCATATCTCAACTATTTAGCATAGTGGGAGAAAATAATGGAGATATTATGCTGATGTTTCAATAATTTTTTAGTATATTTGCAAAAGTCTATTTTTGTAACGATTACAAATAAGGAAAATACAAATAACTACTCCATTTATTTACTAAAACCTAATTACCATGAAAAAATTACGCCTGTTTTCAACAATCCTTCTGAGCGCCCTGGTGCTCTTGGCCGGTTGTAAACCCGAGCCCACTCCCGACCCCACTCCCGACCCCAAACCCGAGCCCGTGGAGCTTACTTTCGAAGTGGACATCACCGAGGTAACCACCGCATCGGTTGTCTACTCGGTAACCCCCAGCAACAACGACGCTACCTACCTCTCTATCGTGGTGCCCGAGAGCATGCTCGATGAGTCCGGCGTAGGCGAAAAACTTGCCAAAGACATCTTGGCCGAGCTGAAGAACATAGCTGCGTCCAGCGGTAAGACTATGGATGAGTTTATGCCCACCATCACCGCCAAGGGCCCCATCAGCAACATCACTACCAATGGTCTTGCAGCTGCAACCGACTACTCGCTCGTAGTTTTCGGCCTCGACGAGAAGTGGGAGGCAACCACCAACCCCAACTGCACCCCCTTCACCACTGAGGAGATTGCAAAATCGAATTGCACCTTCGAGGTAATCCCCACCGTTGACGGCACCACCGCAACCATCAAGGTTATCCCCTCCGACAAGGAGCAGAAATACCACCTCTTCATCGTGGAGTATGCAATGTTCGACGCCTATACCAACCCCGAGGGTCAGTACAAGATGAGCATCGCCGACTTCTACGCTGCATACCTCGACAGCGAGCTCCAGCAGTACCTCGGTCAGGGCTACTCCTTGGATATGCTCTGGGACGGCCTCTTCTACAAGGGCGATATTGAGCTCATGGCCAAGAACCTCAATGCCAACACCGACTATGTATACATGGTGGCTGCCGCAAACTATGAGGAGGGTCAGATTCAGGTAACCTCCGAGCCCTTCTACGACACCTTCACCAGTGGCGATGTTGCCACCTCGGACCTCACCTTCGATATTCAGCTCTCCAACCCCGAGACCAACCGTTTCGACCTGATGATTATCCCCAGCAACCTCGACGAGCCCTTCACCTGGATTCAGGGTCCCTACGACGGTGTTTCGACCGATCAGGAGCTTGCCGACGCATTCATTGCACAGAACAAGAGCTGGCTCGACATGGGCTTCATGACCTACAAAGGTGTTCAGGACTATACCGCGGCCGGCCCCAACTACAAATACAAAGTTGATTCGCCCGACACCGAGTACTATGTGATGGCTATCGGCTACGCCGGAGGCCCCACCACCGCTCCCACCGTGGCTAAAATCCGCACCCTCCCCGCTCCCAAGCCCGAGGATGCAACCTTCGAGCTCAACGCCCACTCGGTTACCGCCTATGGCTTCAAGGTGGATGTTGATTCGTCGGACCAGAGCACTGCTTATGTATTTGGCACCTGCGAGGATGGCACCTTCAACGAGGCTGAGATCTGCGAGACTATGGTTGCAGAGTTCCAGTTCCTCTATGAGATGATGGTACAGTTCGATCCCACCTACACCATGGCACAGGTGCTCGGCTCCTACGCTTGGAAGGGTGACTACACCATCGACTCCACTGCCACCGAGCCCGGTAAGAGCTACACTGCATTCATCCTCGCCTTCAATCAGGATGGCACCGTGGCTAAGGTTCACACCTATCCTTCGATTGTGACCACTCCCGAGGTTGGTTCGGTAACTCCCACCATCGAGCTCGTGGGCTACTACTCCGGCGATGAGGAGAATGGCGCACTCTTCGGTCAGCCCGCTGCAACCGCAGGTATGGCTATCACCGTTGTGAAGTTCGGCAACCTCGATGCAGCTTCCAACCTCTACCACTCCACCAGCTACGACACCACCATCCCCACTCTCACCGACGCAGAGATCTACAACAATGCATACTGGTCGGCTCAGAGCATCGCTACCCCCTACGCATTCTATGTGATGGATTGGACCTACACCCAGTATGTTCTCTCCTACGCACTCGACTCGGCAAGCCAGCCCGGTGGCGTTGCACGCTTGGAGGTAATCCCCACTGCAGAGAACAAGAGCCCCTACAGCGAGCTGGAGGCTCTCGTGAAGGAGCTCAACTCGAAGGCTGAGGTATTCTCGCCCATGAAAGAGAACATGAGCAACAAGAGGACCAACGGTCTTCTCAACAAGAAGAACACCAACAGCACCTTCAACGGTACCGTGAAGAGCGAGGAGGTTGAGATTCCCGCAACCATCGCTCGTCCCGCAGAGGCTCGTCCCGCAATGGAGATGAATAGTGTGAAAGCTCTGAAAGCAATGAGCGCAATTCGCACCATGTAGAGCTTGTTGCACAGCTAAGAAGATGGGAGCCCCAACGCGGGGCTCCTTTTTTTTGCGGTCGGCAGTCGGTGGTCATTGGTCTGCCATTTTAGCATGATGTGGGTAACATGTGTAGTGCTGCGCAAAGAAATCGCGCCACAAAAGAGCCTCGCGGCTCGGGATATTTAGGGTGTGGCTCAGGTCGGGCTCCATTGTGGGCACAAAATTTGATAGTTTGGGATGGAAATTGTAGAAAAATCCAAAAAATAGGCTACTTTTGTGGCAAGTTTTTTCACATATATTCATCAATAGCACAATGAACAAGACAGAATTACCCGTGAGGGCACACTCTGAGGGCGAAGAGAGCTACAAATCCTTCACCCGCGACAAACGAACAAGAATATCCACCAGCGGCGCAGTCTACTCGTCGCGCCAAAATGGTGGCGAGGAGGGCGAAAAAAGGCACTCCTACAACCCCAACTTCACACGCGACAATCAACTCCGCGACCACAACCGACGCACCAACTTTGGCCACAGCGACAGCCGCTATGGCCGTGAGGAGCGTGGCGAGAGGTCGTTCCACCGCGAGGGCGGCTACAACCGCGAACGCAATTTCAATCGCGAGGGCGGCGAGCGCAACTTCGAGCGCGGCGAGAGGTCGTTCAACCGCGAGCGCAATTTCAATCGCGAGGGTGGCGAGCGCAACTTCGAGCGTGGCGAGAGGTCGTTCAACCGCGAGGGCGGCTACAACCGCGAGCGCAATTTCAACCGTGAGGGCGGCGAGCGTGGCGAGAGGTCGTTCCACCGCGAGGGCGGCTACAACCGCGAACGCAATTTCAAT
>JAGBZI010000033.1 GCA_017628305.1 Tidjanibacter sp. | reverse complement strand
CAAAATATATGTACCCACCGAGAGTGTGGACGCATACAAGACAGCCAATTATTGGAGCGACTACAAATCATATATCTACGGTTACGATTTCTAATATAAACAAATAATGAGGTTGGTGGCTTAATCTCCACCAACCTCACAACAACCTTTTAGGTTACATAGACACAAGGGGAGGCTCACAACCTCCCCTTTTTATTTCGCCAAAACACATCTTTGCCCACACCTATACTCGGGTATGACAACCAACCCACCAATCTTTTGTCAATTGATAAATTTGTGCATCCTTTGATATAATCAATATATTTTTGTACCTTTGGGGAACATTTACCCCAAAAACCAACATTTCAGCATGGAACTTTTAGCAGGAAAAGTGGCCCTTATCACGGGAGCAACCCGAGGTATCGGCCGTGCAATAGCCCTCGCCTATGCCGCAGAGGGTGCCAATGTGGCTTTCACCTACCTCTCCTCCGAGGCTGCTGCCGAGGAACTTACAACAGAGCTCACCGCCAAAGGGGTGAAGGCCGCAGGCTACCGCTCCGACGCCGCCTCCTATGAGGAGGCACACGCCCTCGTATCCGAAGTGGCCAAAGAGTTTGGGCGCATCGACATACTTGTACACAACGCCGGCATAACCCGCGACACCCTCCTGATGAGGATGAGTGAGGAGATGTGGGACACCGTAATCAACACCAACCTCAAGTCGGCTTTCAACATAACCCATGCCATAGCACCCCTCATGGCTCGTCAGCGCGGCGGCTCCATCATCTACATGAGCTCCGTGGTGGGCATTGGCGGCAACGCCGGTCAGGCCAACTACGCAGCCTCCAAGGCGGGACTCATAGCGCTCGCCAAGTCGGTGGCCAAGGAGTTTGGAGCACGCGGCGTAAGGGCCAACTGCATCGCACCCGGCTTCATCCAGACCGACATGACCGCCGTCCTATCCGATGAAATTCGCGCCTCGTTTGTGGAGAACATTTCGCTCCGCAGGGCAGGCACCCCCGAGGATGTGGCAGGTGTGGCACTCTTTTTGGGTAGTTCACTCTCGGCCTATGTTACGGGCCAGACAATCCCATGTTGCGGCGGCATGAGAGGGTAAGAGAGATTTCAAAATTCACAAAGCATATCAAACCTATTAAAAATCAGATAACTATGAGTTCAATTAAAGGAACACAAACCGAGCAGAACCTGCTCAAAGCATTCGCTGGCGAGAGCCAAGCACGCACCCGCTACACCTTCTTCGCTTCGCAGGCCAAAAAAGAGGGCTTCGAGCAGATTGCTGCCATCTTCATGGAGACCGCAGAGCAGGAGAAAGAGCACGCAAAAAGATTCTTCAAATTCCTCGAGGGTGGCATGTTGGAGATTACCGCAAGCTACCCCGCAGGCATCATCGGCGACACCGCAGCCAACCTTGAGGCAGCAGCTAACGGCGAGTACGAGGAGTGGGCAGACCTCTACCCCGAGTTCGCAGCCGTAGCCGACGAGGAGGGTTTCCCCGCAGTGGCAGCCGCCTTCCGCAACATCGCCAAGGTGGAGGCTTACCACGAGAAACGCTATCGCGCACTCTACGCTCGCGTGGCTGACGGCGAGGTATTCCTCCGCAAGGATGAGATTACTTGGCAGTGCCGCAACTGCGGTTTCATCTATGTGGGCAAAGAGGCTCCCAAGGCCTGCCCCGCATGTCTCCACCCCCAGAGCTACTTCGAGCCTCTGAAGGACAATTTTTAGTGGAGCCAACACCATTTAACAAAACAAACGGCCTCGAGAACCCTCGAGACCGTTTGTTTTTTTGACCGTTGCACCTCTCTATATAAATATCAGCATGGTGGCCGAAAGTGCGAAACCTACCACAAGCCCCCCTACAACCGAGAGCACCTTGGCATCGGTGAGCCACAGGCGCACGGTACACAGTAGGCCCGAGAGGAGTATCAGCACCACAAAAGGGACAAGCAGTCCGAAGTTACCCACATAGAGCAGCATCCACATCATGCCAAGCAGCCCTCCGAGAGCCACAGTGTGGTAATCGAGGGGGAAGATGCGCTCCATAATGTAGGTCACACCTGTCACAACGGCAGCCGTGTAGAGCACCTTGCGCACAAGAGCCAACACCACCACACCATCGAACACATAGCCGCAAGCAACAAAGCATATACACTGCACCAAGAGGGCCACAATCCTCCATGTACGCCCAGAGTTCTCAACCCCTCTACGGCGTTCCATGTAGCCAATCAGGCTGCGCATACACCATGGCAACACCACCGTGAGCGCCACAACATTGGCCATGACATAGAGCCTTACGACCATGGGATATTTCAGTGGCGAGGCCATACCCGCCACAATCATCAGCACCATCAGCGGGGTCATCACCATAGGGTGGAGCACCCACTGCAACAGGCGTGCTGCACGCTCCACACCCTTTGGGGGCGTAGCCGGCGAAGAGGCCTTGATGGTGGCGGCACCATCGGTGGGTTTGGTCATGGTGGGGTCGTCGTACATTATCGGTCGGCTAAAGTTGTCTACGCAGGCGGGCAACGGGTATGCGGAGCATCTCGCGATATTTGGCCACCGTGCGTCGAGCAATGTGATAGCCCTTCTCGTTAAGAATATTCATGAGCGCCTCATCCGTCAGGGGGTGACGCTTATCCTCCTCCTCGATACACTCCGAGAGTATCTGCTTAATTTCATAGGAGGACACCTCCTCGCCACTGTCGGTCTGCATCGCCTCCGAGAAGAGGCTCTTGAGGGGGATGATGCCAAAATGGGTTTGGATATACTTGCTATTGACAACTCTCGAAATGGTCGACACATCAAGCCCCGTGCGGTCGGCAATATCCTTCAGAATCATGGGTTTCAACCTCCTCGCATCGCCATCCACAAAATACTCCCTCTGGTACTCGAAAATCTCCGTCATGGTCCCCATCAGGGTATCGTGGCGCTGCTTGATGGCCGAAATGAACCACTTGGCCGAGTCGATTTTGCTCTTCACAAACTGCACAGCCTCCTTGTCCTGCTCGGCAGTCGTACCCCCCGACAGCGAGGAGCGCAACATATCCATATAGCGGCGATTAATCTTCAGGTCGGGAATATTATAGGAGTTGAGCCTCAGGTCGAACTCCCCCTCGCGATAGTCGAGGATGAAGTCGGGCACAACATAGGGAGCTGCATCGTCGGTAGCATCACCATAGAGGTTGCCGGGCTTGGGCGAGAGGTGGCGTATCTCCTCGATAGCCTCTGCAAACTCCTCGCGGCTCACACCAAGACGCACCAGCAGGCGGTCATAGTGTTTCTTGGCAAAGTCGTCGAAGTGGGAGTAGAGGATGTGGCGCGCAAGTTCCTGCGTGTCGTTCAAAGGCTCGAGTGCTCGCAGCTGCAACAGTAGGCACTCCTGCAACGAGCGGGCACCCACACCCGCAGGCTCCAACTCCTGCACAACAGCCAGCACCTCTTCCAGCTCCACAACATCCAAATCGAGCCCTATGCTGAAGGCAATATCGTCCGAAATGGAGTCCAAATCGCGGCGCAGATAGCCGTCGTCGTCGAGACTGCCAACAAGATACTTGGCCACAGCCAACCTACGGGGTGTCAAATCCTTATAGCCCAACTGCTCCTCGAGATACTCGGTGAGCGAACGGCCGCCCGAAATGTAGACCATGGGCTGGCGGTCGTCCTTGGAGTAGTTGTTGGTGCGCATCTTGTAGGCCGGGGTGTCATCCTCGCGGAGATACTCATCCACCGAAATCTCCTTATTCTCCTCAGCAGCCTTATCTTCGCCAGTCCTCTCCTCCAACACAGGATTCTCCTCAACCTCCTGTTTGATGCGCTGTTCGAGCAACAACGAGGGGAGTTCGAGGAGTTTAATCATCTGTATCTGCTGGGGCGAGAGCTTCTGCTGAAGCTGCAATCCCTGAACCTGTTTGTGATTGAATGAACTCATAGTTTACTATATACTTTAATGTGAAAAAAAGACCACGCTTGTTACATTGCGGTCTCTTCATTCATTAAAGTTTTGGGCCCGGCACCCGACATTGCGAACACTCTGTGTCCGAGGGACCGTTTGGGGAAGATTAGGAATTTAAGGAGCTTAGGGCACTCAACACCCTAATCTCCTTAAATTCTCTATTTGTCGGTATTCCAAGGAGGAATACTAATACTCAGCGTTCTTGGGAGTACGGGGGAAGGGAATCACATCGCGGATGTTGGCCATGCCGGTCACAAAGAGCAACAGGCGCTCGAAGCCCAAGCCAAAACCACTGTGGGGAGCAGAGCCCCAACGGCGAGTGTCGAGATACCACCAAAGGGTCTCCTTGCTCATGCCGCGCTCCTCAATGATGTTGTTGAGCTTGTCGTAGTCGGCCTCGCGCTCGCTACCACCGATAATCTCGCCAATCTTGGGGAAAAGAACATCCATGGCACGAACAGTCTTGCCATCCTCGTTCTGCTTCATATAGAAGGACTTAATCTCCTTGGGATAGTTGATAAGGATTACGGGTTTCTTGAAGTACTCCTCAACGAGATACCTCTCGTGCTCGCTCTGGAGGTCGCAACCCCAAGTGCAGGGGAACTCGAACTTCTTGCCGCTCTCGCCGAGGATGCGGATACCCTCGGTGTAGTCGAGCCTTACGAAGTCGCAAGCCACAACACCCTTCAGGCGCTCGATGAGCTCCTTGTCGAACATATTATTCAGGAAGGTGAGGTCGTCCATGCAGTTGTCCAGAGCATACTGAACGCAGTATTTGATGAACTCCTCGGCCAAAGCCATGTTGTCCTCGAGGTCATAGAAAGCCATTTCGGGCTCAATCATCCAAAACTCTGCCAAGTGGCGGGGAGTATTGGAGTTCTCGGCACGGAAGGTAGGACCGAAGGTATAAATCTGACCCAGCGACAGAGCGCCCAGCTCACCCTCAAGCTGACCCGACACGGTGAGAGAGGTCTGGCGTGCAAAGAAGTCCTGCGAGTAGTCCACCTTACCCTCCTCAGTCTTTGGAATGTTGTTCAGGTCAAAAGTGGTGACATTGAACATAGCACCTGCACCCTCACAATCCGAAGCAGTAATCAGAGGGGTGTGCCAATAGTAGAAACCCTTGTCGTTGAAGAACTTGTGGATTGCGTATGCCATGGCGTGGCGAATGCGGAACACAGCACCAAAGGTGTTGGTGCGAGGACGCAGGTAGGCAATCTCGCGGAGGAACTCCATCGAGTGGCCCTTCTTCTGGAGAGGATAGGTGGCATCGGCCTTGCCGTAAATCTCGATATCCTTAGCCTGAACCTCCACGGGCTGACCCGAGCCGACCGACTCAACGAGCAGACCCTTCACACAGAGGCACGAACCAGTGGTCACCTCCTTCAGGAGAGCCTCGTCGGCATTTGCCATATCCACAACCACCTGAATGTTGTTGATGGTCGAACCATCGTTCAGGGCAATGAAGGCCACATTTTTGTTGCCTCGTTTTGTGCGCACCCAACCTTTCACTACAACCTCCTGACCATTGGGCGTGGTTCGGAGCAAATCAATAATCCTAACTGTCATAATCCGGTTTATTTATCATTTTTGTTGTTTTCATTCCGTCGGAACTCTCCCCCTCTTTCGGGGGCACCAAGGAGTCAAGCTCCTCTCGATGGCCGTAACAAGCCACATTAATTCACGATACAAATGTACACATCTTTTTCTAAAAAAAAGATTTTATGCCATTATTAATGGCTTTTTTTGACCATATTAGCCAAAAACTTACTATATTTGTAGGTTGAAATAGATTTGCACCACTGCGCCCTCTCGGATAGGAGAGGCCAAACCGCAGCGAAATGGGCGCAAAGATGCAGCGACAAAAAGAATTAAACACAAATAGTTAACTGATACACAAACCCTAAAAAATTTCTTAAAAACTATGAAATTACCTTATTCGGAACCTTACCGTATTAAAACGGTAGAAGCAATCAAACCCTCGACCCGCCGTCAGCGCGAGAAATGGATTAAAGAGGCTAACTACAACCTGTTTGCTCTTCCCGCAGAGCAGGTTTACATCGACCTTCTGACCGACTCGGGTACCGGCTCGATGAGCGACAAGCAGTGGGCTGCCATGATGACCGGCGACGAGAGCTATGCAGGTGCTACCTCCTACTTCAACCTCAAAAAGACCGTTCAGAACATCTTCGGTTTTGAGTACTTCCTGCCCACCCACCAGGGTCGCGCAGCAGAGAATGTGCTCTTCTCGGCACTCGTAAAGGAGGGCGACATCGTTCCCGGCAACTCGCACTTCGACACCACCAAAGGTCACATCGAGTCGCGTAAAGCTACCGCTATCGACTGCACCATCGACGCAGCCAAAGATACCCAGCTGGAGATTCCCTTCAAGGGCGAGGTAGACATCGAGAAACTCCGCGCCGTATTTGAGAAATATCCCAAGGAGAGGATTCCTTTCTGCGTTCTGACCATCACCAACAACACCGCAGGTGGTCAGCCCGTTTCGATGAAGAACATCCGCGAGACCTCGGAGCTCTGCCACGAGTACGGCATCAAACTGCTCCTCGACTCGGCTCGTTTCGCAGAGAACGCTTACTTCATCAAGAAACGCGAGGCAGGCTACGGCAGCAAGACCATCAAACAGATTGTTAAGGAGATGTACTCCTACGCAGACCTCATGACCATCTCGGCAAAGAAAGACGGTATGGTAAACATGGGTGGTTTCTGCGCTATGCGTACCGAGGAGGAGTTCAACATGGCAAAACGCTACTGCATCATGTATGAGGGCTTCGTTACCTACGGTGGTTTGGCAGGTCGCGACATGAACGCTCTGGCAGTTGGTCTGGACGAGAACACCGAGTTTGAGCAGCTCGACGCCCGCATGCGTCAGGTGGCTTACCTCGGCAAGTTGCTCGACCGCTACGGTGTGCCCTACCAGCGCCCCGCAGGTGGCCACGCAATCTTCGTTGACGCCAAGAAGATGCTTCCCAATGTACCCAAGGAGGAGTTCGTTGCACAGACCCTCGCTATCGAGCTCTACCTCGAGGCAGGTATCCGTGGCTGCGAGATTGGCTCCATCTTGGCCGACCGTGACCCCGTAACTCGTGAGAACCGCTACAGCGACCTCGAGCTCACCCGTCTGGCAATTGCCCGTAGGGTTTACACCGACAACCACATGGCAGTTATTGCAGCTGCTCTGAAGAATGTGATGTCGCGTGCCGACAAGATTAACCACGGCTACCGCATCGTTGAGGAGGCTCCCATCCTCCGTCACTTCACCGTGAAACTCGAGAAGATTGAGGAGTAGTTCCACAAGCTTCATACGGATGATTAACCACGAGCCTCCGAGGGCACTCTCTCGGAGGCTCGATTTTAAAAAATCCCAACTCGACACCGAAAGAGAATCCCAACCCCACACTGAAAACGCTAATCGCTGCAACCAACCGCTTTTAACATCACCCCAAAATTCGACAACACACAGAGATATGAGAAAGTTACTCACCACACTCCTCGCAATAGCTGCCACTCTCAACTGCTGGGCGCAGAGCCTCAACAACATAGGTTGGGAGGGTATAGCCCCAAGGCGCACCGAGTATATCTCCTACTCCACACGCAACGCAGCCGAGAAGGGCAACCGCGCGGCCGAGCGCTACTACCTCAATCTGGTCTACAAACTCACCTCCACCGCCACCAATGAGGCAGGCGAAGTGGTCCGCACCTACGAGGTGGAGCTCCCACTGCTGTGGCGCGACAGAGATATCTTCCTCCACACCGAGGGCGGTAGTGCCGAGAGGCGTATTGTGGTGAATGGTCAGCTGGTGGGCGAGTGTCGCGACAACCGCACCCCCTCGGAGTTTCTCATCACCAAACATATCAAAGACGGAACCACCCGCATCGAGCTGATATCCCCGGCCGAGAGCGACTTGAGGCCTGCCGAAATGGTGGGAGAGAACCCCTTGGAGGAGCAGCTGTTCCTCTACTCGCAGCCTCCCGTGAGAATTCACGACATTGTTGTGAGCGCCCAGCCCGCCCCCTCGGGCAACCATGGTGTGCTCCGCATGGATGTAATCATCAGCTCCTCGCGCCGCTCGGTGGAGCACATATCGGTGGGCTACGACATCTACTCCCCCGAGAAGGAGCTCAAATACTACGATGTAAGGGAGGTGGATATTCGCCCTAACGGGCTCGATACTCTCCACTTCGAGACCAATATCTATGGCGCCATGGAGCGATTGTGGAGTGCCGAGAGTCCCAAACTCTACGATGTAACCCTCTATGTCAAGAGGGGTGGCATCATTGCTGAGTATGTGAACATTAATGTAGGCTTTGGCACAACCACCTATGCCGATGGCCAAATCTTTCGCAATGGCAACCCCATCGACATTCGCGCCGCTCACTACAACACCGCGGGCAATGCCAAGAGCACCGAGGCCGACTTGCGAGCACTCAAAAAGGAGAAGATCAACACCATATATATAGACTATCCACAGCCCTATTGGTTCTACGACCTCTGTGACATAGTGGGTCTGTATGTGGTGGAGCAGGCCAACATCAACACCGACCCCAAGGGTGGCGACCGCAGCCGCAAAGGCTCGCTGGCCAACAATCCCCAATGGCTGGACGACTTCCTCGAGAGGGTTAAGGCAAGCTACTACCGCGTGAGAATTCACTCCTCAGTTATTGCTTGGAGCACAGGCGGTTACTCAGGCGGCGGCTACAACATGTACAAGTGCTACGAGTGGCTCAAGAGCGTGGAGCCTTCGCGCCCCGTGGTCTATCGTGGCGGTGAGTGGAACAACGATGTGACTCTCCCCGAAGCCGTCAAGTAGTCACACCAAAGAGAGAGAGTAAGCGAGTTATGAATGTAGAGTTGATAGTGGTTGGCAAAACCGACTCGAAGGAGGTGGCGGCCCTCGTGGAGGAGTACAAGGGGCGCATTGGCTTCTACACCCGCTTTGGTATAAACATCATCCCCGATGTGAAGAACACCCGCTCGATGAGCGAGCAGCAGCAGAAAAAGAGCGAGGGAGAGGCCATACTCAAGCTCCTGCAACCCTCCGACTATGTCACACTGCTCGACGAGCGCGGCATGCAACCCACCAGCGAGGAGTTTGCCGACTGGATGCAGAAGCGCATGGCCAGCGGTTGCAAGAGGCTCGTATTTATAATAGGTGGCCCCTATGGTTTCTCGGAGGAGGTGTATGGGCGTGCGGCAGGCAAGATTGCCCTCTCGAAGATGACCTTCTCACACCAAATAGTGAGGGCCATATTCACCGAGCAGCTCTACCGAGCCTTCACCATCATCAACAACGAACCCTACCACCACAAGTAAACTAAAAACCTTGAAAATAAATATTACTATGAAGAGATTGGCGATTACCATCATGGCATTGCTCGTGGCAGGAAGCCTCTGGGCACAGGATTTCGGCACCTACTTTGCCGACCGCACACTCCGCACCGACCTCATATTCTCGGGCGACATCCACGAACAGGATGTAACCCTCCGAGCACTCCACTCATGGGAGGGCTGGAGCGGCCGACGAGTAAATCTCGACAAAGTACCCCTCAAGGGCGACGGCGAGCTCTCGCTCACCGACCTTGCCTCGGGCAGGGTAATCTATCGCACCACCTTCTCGTCGCTCTACCACGAGTGGCTCGCAATGGAGGAGGCTACCAAGGTAGAGCGTGCCTATGAGTTCACAATCCTTGCACCCATGCCCCTCGCACCCGCAACACTCCGCGTGGAGCTCTTCAACCCCGAGCAAGAGGTCATGGCAGAGATGTCAATGGTGCTCAACCCCGCCGACATTCTCATTCGCAACTGCGACGCACAGCCCCAAACTCCCCATACGGTACTCTTCGAGGGCAACTATGAGGGCAACAAGATTGATGTGGCCATCGTTGCCGAGGGCTACACCGCCGATGAGATGCCCCTCTTCCGCAAGGATGCCAAAGCAACCATCGAGGCCCTCTTTAGCCACGAGCCCTTTGGGTCGATGAGGGAGCGTTTCCGCTTTGTGGCTGTGGAGTGCGAGAGTGCCGACAGCGGCGTGAGCATACCCCGCAATGGCGAGTGGCGAAGGAGCGCTGTGGAGAGCCATTTCGACACCTTCTATGCCAACCGCTACCTCACCACCAGCGCCCTGTTCCGCATGTCGGATCTGCTGACAGGAATCGACTATGAGCACATCATCGTGCTGGCCAACACCGACACCTACGGCGGCGGAGGTATCTACAACTCCTACACCCTCACCACCGCACACCACACCCACTTTGCCCCCGTTGTGGTCCACGAGTTTGGCCACAGCTTCGGTGGTTTGGCCGATGAGTATTTCTACGACACCCCCGATATCGCCTCCAACCCTCTGGTGGCCACCCGCGAGCCTTGGCAGCAGAATATCACCAACCTCGTGGACCTCGACTCCAAGTGGGGCGACATGCTCCCCGAGGGATGCACCATTCCCACCGAGCCCACAGCAAAGGCGGAGAAAAACTACACTGTGGGTGTATACGAGGGTGCCAACTATGCATCGAAGGGCGCCTACCGCCCCGCAGTGGTGTGCCGCATGCGCAACAACACCGCCACCCAATTCTGCCCCGTATGCCAAAGGGCTCTGGAGCGTATGATTAGGTTCTACACCGAGTAGAAGTAGTCAACATCTCCACGGAAAGCTATATAAAAAAGCCGACTTGCTCTCATGCAAGTCGGCTTTTTATTGGTCGCGTCACTATGCGCAACAGTCTGCATTACTTAATGGTCATCTCGTCGAGCAACCACGAAGCTCCACCCACCTTGTCGATAACAAAGAGGACATAGCGGATGTCCACCGAGATGTTGCGGCAAATCTCCGGATCGTAGTCGAGGTCGCTCATGGTGCTGAGCCATGTGCGGTCGAAGTTGATACCCAGCAACTCGCCACGGCCATTCAAAATGGGGCTGCCGCTGTTGCCACCCGTGGTGTGGTTCTTAGCAAGGAACGCCACAGGGACGGTGTAGTGACCATTGAGCTCCACACCCCAGCGACCATAATCCTTCGAGGCGTAGATATTCCTCAGGCTCTGGGGAATGTCGTAGTCGTAGATATTTGGATTATCCTTCTCGATGATGCCGTCGAGGGTGGTGTAGGGTTTGTGGTAGACACCATCGGCTGCCTCATATCCCGCAACCGAGCCGTATGCCACACGCAATGTGAGGTTGGCATCGGGGTAGAACGAACGCTCGGGTTCGAAGGCCATCTGGCCACGCATATAGGTTTTGTAGAGCTCGGTAATCTCACGATTGAGCGAGGCATACTGACCCTCGATACGCTCCTTGTAGAGCTCGTCGAAGGCCTTACGCATAGCCACAGCAGGGTCGCTCTCGAAGTCGTAGCCCTCCTCGCGTGCACCCCTGAGCGCCTCGGCAGAGGTCAGACGGCTATTGCTAAAGAGCCACTCCACAAAGTTCTCCACCGAGCCACACTCGGCAAGCTTAGCCGAGAACCACTCGGGGGTAAACTCGGGCGCAACATTCTGGCTGAACTCGCGGAGCATCTCCACAGCAATCGCGCGGTCGATGGTGGGAAGATAGTCCTTATAGTTGGCCTCAACATTCTCGGCATTGATGCGGCGGGGAGTTGCAAAGCCCATCAGCTCAATGGCATAGACAGCCTCAAGGAAGTAGTCGCGGCTGATTGCATAGGGAAGCAGGTCGGCATACTTGTCGTGGAGCTGACCCAGCACACCCTCATACTCGGTACCCGTAGCCCACTGCTCGAAGCGAGCCTCATAGGCCTGTTTCTTCTCCACAGTCTTACGCCTTGCAAGGCCCAAGCTCTCGCCCTGCCACTTCTTCCATGCGTTGGCAATATTTGCATGTTTGGAGGCATACATAATGCGGGTTGCTGCATCCTTCTCCTGAGCGGCGGAGATGATGTCGAGCCTCAGGGTGCGGAGGTGGATTTTTGCGGGGTTGGAGTGGTTGAGAGTGTAGTCCACGAAGTCGCTGGTGACATACTCGCGAGTGGTACCGGGGAAGCCGTAGACGAAGGTGAAGCCACCCTCCTCTGCACCCGCAGTGGAGATGGTGAAATGGCGCTTGGGGGTGTAGGGCACATTCTCGGGCGAGTAGTCGGCAGGCTGGTTGTTTTTGTCGGCATAGATACGGAAGATGGAGAAGTCGCCGGTGTGGCGGGGCCACATCCAGTTGTCGGTGTCGCCACCAAACTTACCGATGCTCGAAGGGGGCGCACCCACAAGGCGCACATCCCTATAAACCTGATAGACAAACAGGTAGAATTTGTTATTGTAGTAGAGGCTCTCCACCGATGCGGAATACTTACCACCCTCCTCGGCCTCGGCCACAATCTCCTTGACGGTATCGCCGGCCTCAATGCGCGCGGTAACATCCTCCATGCGCTGCAGGAACGACACGGTGAGCCCGGGGTTGGGAAGCTCTTCGCTGCGGTTCATAGCCCAGAAACCATTGGTGAGGTAGTCGTGCTCCACGGAGCTGTGATACTGAATCTGGCCATAGCCGCAGTGGTGGTTGGTGAGCAGCAGTCCCTCGGCCGACACAAGTTCGCCCGAACAACCCCTGCCAAAGAGCACCACAGCATCCTTCAGGGCAGCCTGATTGACACTGTAAATATCCTCGGCAGTGAGTTCAAAGCCCTTGGCCTGCATATCCTTGATGCGCTCGCCAATGAGCGAAGGAAGCCACATACCCTCGTCGGCCACAAGAGCACCCGTGGCGGAGAGCAGAGCAACAATAGAAATCAAAAATCTCTTCATAGAGTTGGTAGTTTTTATTATAAAAAGGTTAAACAAATTTTTCAAGTTCGACATAGAGCATCTGCACAGGCAGACCCATGACATTGTAGAACGACCCCTCGATGCCCGAGATGGCCACATAGCCTATCCACTCCTGAATGCCATAGGCTCCGGCCTTATCGTAGGGTGCATAGTGGTCGATGTAGTAGTCCACCTCCTCGGGGGTTATCTCGCGAAACCTCACACGGCTCACGCACGAGAAGCTCCTGCGGTTATGTATGCTACGGAGGGTCACACCCGTAACCACCTCGTGCTCCGCCCCCGAGAGCAGTCGGAGCATCGCTTGAGCCTCCACGCGGTCGGCAGGCTTACCCAAAATCCTTCCGCCCGCAATCACCACCGTGTCGGCCGTGATGAGCACATCGCCCTCCTCGAGAGTGTCGAAATAGGCGTCGCTCTTGAGCCCCGAAAGGTACTCGGCAACCTCACCAAGGGGCATGGTTTCCGGAAATACCTCCTCAGCATCCCTACCCTCGGCAATCTCGAAGTCGATGCCCACACCCTCCAACAGTTGGCGGCGTCGGGGCGACTTGCTGGCCAGCAACACGCGCCGACCTTTTAGTTTGTCTTTAAGCAACATAACACCTCCTACTTAATATCGAAGTTGAGCAACTCCTCGCCCTCCAACGAGGCTCTCAGCACATCGCCCCTCTTAACAGGGCCAACACCCGAAGGGGTACCCGTGAAGATATAATCTCCCATTCGGAGTGTCATATAGCGCGAGAGGGTGCTGATAATCCTATCGACCGAGAAAATCATATTTCGCGGCTCGCCCACCTGACGCAACTCGCCATTGAGAGTCATCTCAAACCTCAACTCATCAACCCTCTTTCCCATCTCCGAGAGCGACAAAAATCGAGGCGAAATGGCGGCCGAGCGGTCGAAACCTTTGGCCTTCTCCCACGGCAACCCCTCGGCAATAGCCTTGCGCTGGAGGTCGCGTGCCGTGAAGTCGATACCGAGGCCCACCTCGTCGTAGTAGCGGTGTGCAAACCTCTCCTCGATGCACTTGCCCACTCGATTAATCTTCACCACCAGCTCTGTTTCATAATCGACCTGCTCGGAAAAGTTGGGAACAAAAAATGGGTCGTTGTTCCTCAACAGTGCCGTGTCAGGCTTGATGAAGTAGATGGGCTCGCCATCGGGCCTTCCGTTGTCAAACTCCTTTATGTGGTCGAGATAGTTGCGACCTATACATATTATTTTCATAGCTTCTTAATCGTTTTGAGTTCTTCGACCATGCGCCTTGCAAACCTCTCGGAGGCACCTGCACCACCCACAATGCGGGCCAACTCACCATAGTCGGCCATCATACGCTCGTGGCCCGAGCCACCCTCCACAATGCGCGAAAGCTCCGCTGAGGCGAGCTCCACAGTCATGTCGTGCTGAATGAGCTCCTTGACCACCTCGCGCCCCATGATGATGTTTACCAACGAGATGAAGCCAATCTTCACAAACACCTTCGCCACACGATAGGAGAACTCGTCCATGCGATAACACACCACCTCGGGGGTGCCGATAAGGGCAGTTTCGAGAGTTGCCGTGCCGGAGCACACCACAGCCGCAGCCGAGTGCTTGAGCAGTTCGTAAGTCCTATCGGTCAGCACCTTAACTCCGCTACCCGCAAGAAAAGAATCGTAGAGTTCGGGGGCTATCCACGACACACCGGCCACCACAAATTGGTACTCCTCGCGGCTCGCCGCCAAGGCCTTCATAAAGTTCAAGTTGCGCCTAATCTCACTCTTGCGCGACCCCGCTAACAATGCTACAATGGGGCGACCATCGAGCCCGTGGGCCCTCATAAACTCCTCCCTCGAAGGAGTCGCAGCCAAGCGTTCGGCAATGGGGTCCATAATTGGGTTGCCCTCATACACAGCCTCGATACCCCTCTCGCGGAAATACTCCACCTCGAAGGAGAAAATGATGTAGAGTCGGGTGACATACTTGCGTATGAGCTCCACACGGCGCTCCTTCCATGCCCACACCTTGGGCGAGATGTAGTAGAAAACGGGGATTCCCCTGCGGTGGGCAAACTTGGCCATCTTGAAGTTGAAGCCGGGGTAGTCGATACAGATGAGCACATCGGGTGCAAAAGCCTCGACATCTCTCTGGCACTCATCAAGTTGTGAAAAGATGGTGCGCAGGTTTTTCAACACCTCGCTCACCCCGAAAAAGGAGGTGTGACGATAGTGTTTGGCAAGTCTTTCCACACCCCCAACCTCGGCCATACGATCGCCACCCCAGAAGCGGAACTCCGCCTCGGGGTCGCACTTAAGGATGCCCTTCATGAGGTTGGCTCCGTGGAGGTCGCCACTCGCCTCGCCGGCAATAAGGTAGTACTTCATAGTCCGCTATTTTTCGAGCAAGTCGGGACGCAAGCGTTTGGTACGCTCATAGGCCTGTTCCTCCCTCCACGCCTCAATCTTTGCAAAATTGCCACTGGTGAGCACCTCGGGCACCTTCCAACCGTTGAACTCCGCGGGACGGGTGTAGATGGGAGGGGCAAGGAGATTGTCTTGGAACGAGTCGGTCAGAGCCGACTCCTCGTCGCCAATGGCTCCGGGCAGCAGGCGCACCACACTGTCGGCAATGATGGCCGCCGCCAACTCACCACCGGTGAGCACATAGTCACCCACAGAAATCTCCCTCGTAATGAGGTGTTCGCGAATGCGGTGGTCGATACCCTTATAATGGCCGCAGAGAATAATGATGTTACCGAGCGTCGAGAGGCGGTTGGCCTCCTGCTGATTGTAGGTGATGCCGTCGGGCGAGGTGAAGATAATCTCGTCGTACTCTCGCTCGCTGCTCAGCTTCTCGATAAGGCGGTAGACGGGCTCCACCATCATCACCATACCCGCCTCACCACCAAATGGATAGTCATCCACTTGGCCATGTTTATAGGGGGTGTAGTCGCGGATATTGTGGACCACAATCTCGGCCAACCCTTTCTCCTGCGCACGGCGCAATATCGACTCATTCAGAGGCGAGGTGAGAAGGTCGGGCACCACTGTCAATATATCAATTCGCATACTCTAAATCTATTTCTTTGGTTTAACTCAAATCCTTATTGAAACCTCCGTCGAGCACCTCGCCAATGAAGGGATTGGTACCCATCTCCTGCCCGAGGGTTGTCTCGCCACCGTGGCCGGGGAAGACCCTCACACCGCCGCCCAGAGGGAGCAGACGATTCATGATGCTCGACATGAGGGTATCGTAGTCGCCCCCGGGGAGGTCGCTACGGCCGATGCTGCCTGCAAAGAGGGTGTCGCCCGAGATGAGCACTCCATCTTTGGCCACATAGAGGCAGACACCACCCTGCGAGTGGCCGGGGGTGTGGATAACCTCCGCCACCGAGGAGCCAAAGGCAATCTGCTCCGTGGCAGCCAAATCCACCTCGGCCTTGAGGGTAGGAATATTAAACATCATTGAGGCCCCATAGGCGGGGGCTATCCTGAGCAACTCCTCGTCGTCACTGTGGAGAGCAAGGGGGATATTGTAGCGGTTCTTCACAAACTCCACACCCCCCATGTGGTCGGGATGGGCGTGGGTGAGCACCACCATCACGGGGTGCAACCCCTTCTCCTCGATAAAACCAACGAGTTGTTCTCTCTCGGCCTCGCTAACCATCGCGGGGTCGACCACCAGAGCCTCGCCACTCTCGTCCCAAAGTACATAACCATTGGTGCCGAAGTGGTTGAATACAAAGCGTGCTATTTTTGCCATAATAATTGTTCGTTTTAGCGCACTCCGCCCTCTACTCATAGACCTCACACCCCTACGGGGTGGAGCCACAGAGGGTCAAAATGCTTTTTTCACACAAATATAGGGATTTTTTTGAGAAATTTCGTATCTTTGTTTACTAATTATCAGACTTATTTCAACTATGGCAAGAAACAGACACCCCCGATTGGAGGGGCTGAAGATAACCTCCCTCGCTGCCGAAGGCAACGCCATGGGCAAGTGGAACGATATTGTGGTCTTTGTGCCACTCACCGTACCCGGCGATGTTGTGAATGTGCAGATTCGCACCAAGCGTCGCCGCTACATGGAGGGATATGTAACCGAATACATTGAGCGTTCGCCACTTAGGGTGGAGCCTTTCTGCTCCCACTTCGGCGTGTGCGGTGGCTGCAAATGGCAGAACATCCCCTACTCGGAGCAGATAGCCTTCAAGCAGCAACAGGTGGTAGACCAGCTCACACGCATCGGTCACCTCTCGCTTCCCGAGATTAGCCCCATCCTCGGCTCGGCAAAAACCGACCACTACCGCAACAAACTCGAGTTTACCTTCGCACCCAAAAGGTGGAAAACCTACGAGGAGGTGGCTCGAGGCGAGGAGATTGCCGACACCCCCGCACTCGGCTTCCACATCCCTTCGATGTTCGACAAGATTCTCGACATCGACTACTGCCACCTGCAGCCCTCCCCCTCGAACGAGATTCGCAACGAGCTGAAGATTTTTTGCATAGAGCACAACATCCCCTTCTACGACATCCGTCAGCACTCGGGAATGATGCGCAATGTGGTAATCCGCACAGCCTCCACGGGTGAGGTGATGGTGATTGTGGTCTTCGCCGCAGAGGACAAGGAGGTTATCGACCTTGTGATGGGCCACCTCCAAAAGAGCTTCCCACAGATTACCTCGCTGGTATACATGATTAACGACAAACTCAACGACTCACTCGGCGACCGCGAGCCGGTGCTCTATGCGGGTCGCGACCACATCTTTGAGCAGATGGAGAACCTCCGTTTCAAGGTGGGGCCCAAGTCTTTCTACCAGACCAACTCCGAGCAGGCCTACGAGCTCTATAAGGTGGCACGAGAGTTTGCCGACCTGAAGGGCGACGAAGTTGTCTACGACCTCTACACCGGCACGGGTACCATTGCTAACTTCGTGGCACAGAGGGCCAAGAGCGTTGTGGGCGTGGAGTATGTGGAGGAGGCCATCGAGGATGCCAAGGTCAACTCGGCCATCAACGGCATCACCAACACCTCCTTCTACGCCGGCGACATGAAGGATGTCATGAACGACGAGTTCGTGGAGCGCAACGGCAGGCCCGATGTGGTAATCCTCGACCCTCCTCGCGCAGGAGTCCACGAGGATGTTATAGCCACCATTCTGAGGGCCGCCCCCCAGAGGATTGTCTATGTGAGCTGCAACCCCGCCACTCAGGCGCGCGACTTAGCACTGATGAACGACCAATATGAGATTGTGGCCGTGCAGCCCGTAGATATGTTCCCCCACACTCACCATGTCGAAAATGTTGTAAAACTCATAAAACGATGAAAAGAATTATCCTTACCCTCAGCACCCTGCTCTGCGCCCTCACACTCGTGGGCCAGACAAAAATAGTCGAGAATCCCGAGACCGACGCCGTATACCGCCTCCCAATAGCCACAGGCGTGAGCGCCGTAGCCACCCCCCTCACCCCCCTTCAGCTGGGCCTTGCGAGGTCGCTCAACACTGTGGACTTCTGCGCATGGGAGTTCACAACCAGCCGTGAGTCGGATGTTGTAGCTCCCCGCGATGGCGTGGTGGAGAGCGTCACCGAAAACCGCGTGCTCATCCTCCACGAGGATGGCATCTACACCCTGCTGCGTGCCATGGACAAGGTGTGTGTGGCCGAGGGCGACACCGTGAAGAGGGGCGACAAGGTGGGTGTCACCTCGCTCGGCTCCTTCAACAACAAGTGGAGAGTGTGGATGGAGGTGTTCCACCTGAGGAGCAACCCCAACAAGGGCGAGATTGCACTCAGCGGCTCCTATGACCACCTGAGGCAGTACATCAACCCCATCTTCACCACACGCCAAAAGTGTAAGGTGCAGCTCACCGAGGGCAACTCCTACACCGCCAAGAGTCGCACATGGTGCTGGCCTTGGGAGTAGCGAGTCCACAACTCGGGGCAACCCAAAGGGTATGGATTTTGCTACACTCCATACCATTATAAAAAAGTGTAAAGTAATAAACGATAGGCTTTATGGAGAAAAAAATGACACTGGAGTATAGGCACTACGACTCTCTGGAGGCTATGCCTGCCGACGAGAGGGAGCTTGTGGAGGCCGCACGCAAAGCGTGTCAAAGTGCTGTGGCCCACTTCTCCCACTTCCATGTGGGAGCTGCTGCAAGGCTCGAGAGTGGCCGCATTATCGTGGGTAGCAATGTGGAGAGCGAGGTCTACCCCGCAGGCATGTGTGCCGAGCGCACCCTGCTCTTCCACCATCAGGCAACCGCGCCCAACGACCGCATCGTAGCCCTCGCCATCGCCTCCGACCCCGGTACCAACGAGTGCTACCCCTGTGGCCAGTGTAGGCAGATTTTGCACGATGTCGAGAAGCGACAAGAGCTCAACTACAAGGTCATCATGAGCAGCGACCACTCGGCAACGGTGGTTGAGAAGGCAACCGACCTGCTCCCCTTTACCTTCGCGCTCTAACCACACATCACTCAGATTACCAAAACCCAAAACCGAAATAGCAAAAATGTTTACCAAACACGACATTCTCTACGAAGATAACCACATAATTGCCGTCAATAAACACTCAGGCGACCTTGTGCAGTCCGACACCGAGGGCACACCCGGACTGGAGGACGAAATCAAGGAGTTCATCAAAATACGCGACGAGAAACCCGGCGAGGTATTCCTCGGCGTCGTACACCGCATCGACCGCCCCGTGAGTGGCGTGGTAATCTTTGCCAAGACCAGCAAGGCACTCGTGAGGCTCAACGAGATGGTGCGCAGTCGCAACATCGACAAACGCTATTGGGCTGTATGTGAGGAGGCTCCCGAGGAGTTGGAGGGCACTCTGGTACACTACATCACCCGCGACGGCAAGAGCAACAAGGCGGTGGTTTACAACTCACAGAAGGGCGACGCCAAGCGTGCCGAGTTGCGCTACAAGATGCTCGGCGGCAGCAAAAACTACAAGCTCCTCGAGGTGGAGCTCATCACCGGCCGCCACCACCAGATTCGCTCGCAGTTGGCCAAAGTGGGTTGCCCCATCAAGGGCGACCTGAAGTATGGAGCCAAGCGTTCCAACCCCGGCGGTGGCATCTCGCTCCACTCGCGCAGCGTGGAGTTCGTACACCCCGTGAGGAAGGAGCCCATCAAGATTGTAGCCCCCGTGCCCACCGGCGACTCGCTGTGGAGCTTCTTCGAGGAGAGCCAATCGTAGAGTCCCTTCGCGGAGTCACATAGGGCGACGACGAGAGGTAGAGACACGCCATCTACATAGATATAAATTGGGAAAAATCGGGGGTTGAAAAAAAAATTTCGCCCCCGATGCAACATTTTGGGGTGGTCGTGCATCATATATAGTAGAACCCCTAATTCTGAATGACAATGAAACGCAACATCAAGAACATTCTCCTCAGCCTAATTGGTTTTTCGGCAGCACCAATGCTCACCGCCTGCTATGGCACCCCCGATTTCAGCGATGAGTACCAGCACTTGACGGGTGCAGAGGGCTATGTGGTCAACGAGAAGCTGGAGCCCATCTCCGGTATTCAGGTGGAGGCCATGGGCCAGAAGGTGCTCAGCAACAGCGAGGGACGATTTACATTCCTCTTCGACGAGTACACTTGGGCCGACTACCTCACCTTCACCGCCACCGATGTGGATGGCAAGAAGAACGGCGAGTACAAGACGCAGGAGGTGACCGTATCGGCCTCCATCGCCAACGGTGTGAGCATCGTAATGTCCGAGAAATAGAATTCCTACACCCCCTCGGCGGCCCTCACTACACCTCGGTGTGGACCGCCACCTCACACAATCAAACCAAACGACACTATGGCAAGTATCAAGATAGGTCTGCGCAAACGCTTGGCACTCAACCTCTTTGCAGGTATCAAAAAGGAGATGGCCGAGAAGCACGAATTGCGCGAGATTTTCTGGGAGTCTACCCTGCGTTGCAATCTCAACTGCCGCCACTGTGGCAGCGACTGCCGCTCATCGTCGGCCACTCCCGACATGCCCGCCGCCGACTTTCTGGCTGCGGTGGATAAAATCACCCCCCATGTTGACCCCCACAAGGTGCTGGTGGTCATCACAGGAGGCGAGGCCCTCTGCCGCAAAGACCTCGAACAGGTGGGACGCGAGCTCTACAAGAGGGGCTACCCATGGGGATTGGTGACCAACGGCATGTTGCTCACCCGTGAGCGTATGCGCTCGCTGGTGGGTGCTGGCATGCGCTCCATAACCCTCTCGATGGATGGCTTCGAGGAGCAGCATAACTACATTCGACAGAACCCCAACAGCTGGCGCAATGCAGTGAGGGCGCTGGAGGTGATGACCACAACCGAGGGCATTGTCTACGATGTGGTGACCTGCGTCAATCGCGACAACTACAAGCAACTCAGCGAGTTCAAGGAGTTTCTTATCTCGAAGGGGTGCAAGGCATGGCGCCTGTTCACCATCTTTCCCGTGGGTCGAGCTGCCGAGGATGAGGCTCTCCAGCTACCCCCCGAGGAGTACCGCGGGCTGATGCAGTTCATTGCCGACACCCGCAAGGAGGGACGAATAAAGTGTAACTACGCCTGCGAGGGGTTCCTCGGTGGCTATGAGGCCGAGGTGAGGGACAACTTCTTCGGCTGCATGGCAGGCGTGAGCATTGTGGGCATCAAGATTGACGGTGCCATTTCGGGTTGCACAAGCATCCGCGCGGGGTTCGACCAAGGCAACATCTACACCGACGACATCTGGGAGGTGTGGCAAAACCGCTTCGAGCCTTTCCGCAACCGCGAGTGGGCACGCAAGGGCGAGTGTGCGGAGTGCAAGATGTGGAAATTCTGCCAAGGAAACGGCATGCACCTCTACGACGACAATCACGAGCTACTCCACTGTAACTACCACAGACTCTGCAAATAACACATAACACCGTTAGCACTATGAAAAAAGTTCTTCTACTTTTAGCCATCATTTTGGCACTGCCAACTTTGGCGTCGGCACAGGACCGACTCACCATCTCTGCGGAGGTTTCAACGGGTGTGGGAATTGTTGATACGGACTTCAAAACAGGCATTGGCGTTGTCGATAGGGAGGTCATCATATCGCTCACTCCCGAGTTTGTGGTCCAGTACAATCTGGATAACCACTGGAGAGTGGGCGCGGGCTTGGGCCTTCGTATCGCTTCATCGTACAAACTAAAGGGTTTCCCGCGAAAAAACGAACACAATGAGTTGGATATACCTCTATTTCTGCGCGTTGGCTACAGCGTTGGCGACATCTACGCCAGCATTGACGCGGGCTACACATTGGGCCTTGTGGCAAGATACGGCTTCGGATTAGCTCCAGGAGGTTCGGATGATTGCGACTACGACGGCCTATTTGTTGAGCCACAGATTGGTTGGAGAATAGACGCGCACAACTCGGTGGCAGTGGGTCTTATGCTGCAACAGAGCACCATACAGAAACGCACAACCACCGAGAATGGCACAATGGGCTCTCCCGACTACTCCGTCACCTTCAAATCAGAGCAAGTAACCACCCTTGTTCCAACCGTTTCACTGCGCTACGCCTATAATTTCTAACCACAATAATCACCACTTAAAATCTACCAACTATGAAACGCATTCTACTTATTGGAGTCAGTATGCTACTGATGACCTCGTGCGAACTGATCGACGGACTCTACGAGGCTATCTACGACACGATGTCCAACCCATCGGAGCTCACTCTTGTGACCCCAAGATTCGAAGAACACTACGAGGCTGGCGTAGAGAAGGTGCACGAAAACCAAGGCAACTGGTTTTTCCGCTACATATCTGACTACGGCTGGAATAACTTAAACAACAGCCAGAAGGTAGGCTTCTACCTCAGCTACTATCGCACCCATCTGGCGGGCGAGAAGGAACTGAAACTCGAACTCAACTCCTGCAACCTCTCACTGCCCGAGGTGGGCACCCCCTACCCCGTAACAACCCAGGAGTACTGCAACTCCCTGGAGGGCGACTACCACGGCATCGAGCCCACCCGTATCGAGTGGAACACCAAGACGATGTACGCCACCGAAGGTACGGTGACATTCACAAAGATCGACTTCGACGACACGGGCAGGGGCACCATCTCAGCCACATTTGAGCTCACAGCCGTGGATAGCGAGGGCAACACATACCGCCTCAAAGATGGCACCATCACCGACGCCGAGTGCAAGAATGCCTCAAGCATCTGGCTTGAGTCACTCTACGGCAATCCTCAATACGACTAAGCGAAAACCTAAAATTAGACTCTATGAAAAAGGCATTACTTTACATCTTTTTACTCCTGGTTGCCATTCCTCAAGGGGTGTCGGCACAAGAGAAGGTATACACCGAAGAGCCAACCTATCTTTCTGGTTTTGAACAGAATCACTCAGAGGGGATCTACAATATTGGCAAGTGGGCAACCATTAGCAGTAGTGCGGTGGTGGCAAGCGGCGCACTCGTATGGTATCTTGGAGAACTGTCCATCCGCGAACAACTCAAAGAGACAGATGTTGTTGATGGTAGCGTAGCAGCAATAGGTATGATGCAAACCCTCCTGGGTGGCATTTGCCTTACAGCAGCATTACCCTTCTATCTGTGGGGCTTGGATTTGAAGAATAATCCCAACGGATT
>JAGBZI010000032.1 GCA_017628305.1 Tidjanibacter sp. | reverse complement strand
GGCGACATGCCGGGTGCCTACGAGGACTACTCCCGCGCGCTGGAGCTGGCACCGGAGCTTGCCGACGCCTACTTCAACCGAGGGCTCGTGCAGCTCTACATGAAGGATGTGCGCAAGGGTACGATGGACCTCAGCAAGGCAGGTGAGCTGGGCATAAAGGAGGCATATTCAATCATCAAACGCTATCAAAACTCAAACAAATAAACCAAATTTATCACACTTCAATTACTAACAAAACTTTTTATGGTACAACAGATTCAAAGAAAACTCAACGACTCGGCAATCGTTCGTTGGTCGGCACTGATTCTCATCGCCCTGATGATGTTCTTTGCCTACATGTTTGTGGATATGCTTTCGCCCCTGAAGAGCCAGCTGGAGAGCGGCCTCGGCTGGAACAGCGGCACCTTTGGCACCTATGCTGCCAGCGAGTATTTCCTCAATGTATTCTGTTTCTTCCTCATCTTTGCGGGAATCATTCTCGACAAGATGGGCATCCGTTTCACCGGTATTTTGTCGGCCTCGCTGATGGTTGTTGGTGCGGGTATCAAATTCTACGCCATGAGCGACCTCTTCATCGGCTCGGCCTTGGAGGGTTGGCTCAACTCGTGGTGGGTAGCACTCCCCGGCACCGCCAAGCTCTCCTGCTTGGGCTTCATGATTTTCGGTTGCGGCTGTGAGATGGCCGGCACCACCGTATCGAAGGCTATTGCCAAGTGGTTCAAGGGCAAGGAGATGGCCATGGCTATGGGTCTGGAGATGTCGATTGCTCGCCTTGGTGTGTTTGCAGCGATGTGGCTGTCGCCAATGGTTTACGAGAAGTTTGGCCACAATGTAGCATCGCCCGTTGCCTTTGGTGCTATTCTTCTGCTGATTGGTCTGATTTTCTACTCGGTGTTTGTTGTTCTCGACAAGAAATTCGACAAGCAGCTTGAGGCTGCCGGCGAGCTCACCGCAGAGGAGAGCGAGGAGGAGTTCAAATTCAGGGACCTCGGCAAGATTTTCTCGAGCAAGATGTTCTGGCTGGTAGCACTTCTGTGTGTGCTCTACTACTCGGCCATCTTCCCCTTCCAGCGCTACGCTCCCGACTTCCTCAACACCACCCTTTCGATTGAGAGTGGTGCACAGCTCTTCAGTTGCTTCCCCATTCTGGCGATGATTCTCACCCCCTTCCTCGGTGCCTTCATCGACAACAAGGGTAAGGCTGCTTCGATGTTGATGGTTGGCTCGCTCGTGATGATTGCATGCCACCTCTCGTTTGCATTCCTGCTTCCCGCCTTCCCCTACAAGTGGTTGGCTCTGGTGATTGTTGTAGTGTTGGGCGTGTCGTTCTCGCTGGTGCCCGCTGCTCTGTGGCCTTCGGTACCCAAGATTATCGACAACCGTATTCTCGGCTCGGCCTACTGTATCATCTTCTGGATTCAGAACATCGGCCTCTTTGCAGTGCCCATCCTGATTGGTAATGTTCTCGACAAGACCGGCGGCTACACCATCCCCATGGTTATCTTCTCGTCGTTTGGTGTGTTGGCACTCTTCTTCAGCCTGTGGCTCAAGAGGGAGAACCGCAAGAACAACTTTGGTCTTGAGGAGCCCAACATCAAGAAATAAGGATACACTTATATTAATACAAGAGTGGCTCGGCACACATTGCCGAGCCACTCTTTTATTAATAGGTATTGACCTTAGTGCTTAGAGCTTAAACCCGATAAAATTTCCTCAATCCTGTCTGCCGTGGCGCTCCACGAGAAACGCACCTTCTCGGCAGCGACACCCTCTCGATAGCGAGCCAAGGTGTCGGGCTCCCAAGCGGCGGCTATGGCATCGGCCACACTCCGAGGGTTACTCTCGCACACCCTCCCCACCACATCATGGGGCACCATCTCGCGCAAACCGCCCACATCGGTCACCACCATAGGGACATCAAAGGCGTAGGCCACCTGAGTCACACCACTCTGCGTGGCCGACTTGTAGGGCAATGCCACAAGGTCGGCAGCCGAGAACCAGAGTGCCACCTCGCTGTCGGGCACAAACTCGGTGTGGAAGACCACATCATTCTCCAGCCCAAGCCTCTCAATCTGGCGGCGATACTTCTCGTCGCTGCCATACACCTCGCCCACAACGAGCAGTCGCCTACCCTCTGTTCCCCCCTGCGCCTTGAGCAATGCCCAAGCGTCGAGCAGGGTGTCGAGCCCCTTGTAGTCCCTCACATAGCCGAAGAACATCGCATAGTTCACCTCGGGGTCGAGGCCGAGTGTACGGCGGGCCTCCATGCGCTCCATCCTCGGGCCGTAGTTGTCGAAGAGGGGGTGGGGCGAGAAGAGTGCCGGGGCGTCGGGGCGGTAGGTAGCGAGGTCGGTGTGCACAGCCTCCGACATGTAGATGAAGCCATCAGTCGAGCGTGGCGACAGGAAGTAACGATTCAGGAGCCTATCATAGAAGTGGGGCTCGTGGGGAGTGATATTGTCGAGGTGCACCACCACCTTTGTATGGCCATTCCTTCGGGCCAATCGACAGATGGTGCCGAAAGCAGGAGCCATGAGGGGTGTCCAATACTTGAGCACCACCACATCAGGCGCCTCCTTGCATACAGCCCTACCCACACGCCACCAATTCAGGGGGTTGATGTTGTTCACACGGCGGGTGATATGCAGGTCGTCGGGGGCTGGTCCTGTACGATACTGGCTCTTGCCGGGGAAGAGCAGGCGTGGATATTGGAGCGTGAAGGTCTTGATGTCAACCTCCGCACCCCTCCGCCCGAACTCTCTGGCAAGGCTCTCGATGATAGTCGCCAAACCACCCCTATAGGGATATGCCGGCCCTATGAATGTTAATTTCATGACGATTTATCTTTCATTCGACAACACACGCCTCCGCCTACTACTCCTGCGTCATCTCGCGCAGTTTCTCGCGGTAGGCTGTGAGAATACGCGACTTGCTCACAAAGCCCATATACTTGCCGGCAGCAGTGGTCACAGGCAGATTCCACGCACCCGTGTTCTCAAACTTCTCGAGCACACTCGAAGCACTCTCACCCTCGAAAATCACATCAGCCGGAGGAGTCATATAGCGCTGCACGGAGTTGGGATACTTCGTCTGGTCGAACATATCCTTACGCAGGCGGTCAAACTCCACAACGCCCAGCAGTTTGCCCTCATCGTTCAGCACGGGGAAGATGTTGCGTGTGGTGTGGGGAATGACCCTCACCACCATGTCGCCCAGCGTGTCGTACTCGCCGACACTCAGGATGTTGGTCTCCACCAACTCGCCCACCGAGAGCACCACGCTCACCGCTTGGTCCTTATCGTGTGTGAGCAGCTGTCCCTTGCGGCGGAGAGTCTTGGTGTAGATACTATCGGGCTCGAGGTAGCGACTGATGACATAGGCCACGCACGACACCAGCATGAGCGGCACAAAGAGTTGGTAGGCACTCGAAATCTCGGCAATGAGGAAGACCGCCGTGAGGGGTGCTTTCATCACACCACTCATGAGGCCCGCCATACCTACCAGCGAGAAGGCCGCAATCGACACATCGGCATCGAACCAAGTGTTGGCCACATAGGCCACAATGGCTCCCGTGAAGGCGCCCACAAAGAGCGAGGGGGCAAAGGTTCCACCCACACCTCCCGAAGCATTCGTAACAGCCATGGCCACCACCTTCACAAACATAATAGCCGCCATGTAGACCACAATAACCCACTCAATCGTGCGGAACCGATAGAAGCCCGAGTTGTCGAACACAGCACTCACATCGCCCTTCATAAAGTGGTGGAATATGCCGTAGCCCTCGCCATAGAGAGGCGGGAAGAGCAGAATCATTACACCCAGTGCAAGACCTCCCACAAGCCACCTATGCCAAGGCTTGGCGAGTTTGTCGATAAGGCTCTTTATGTGGAAATTGGTGCGCATAAAGTAGCAGCACATCAGACCACTCACCACTGCCAACAGCGTGTAGAGAGGTATGTGGGAGAAGGAGAGGTCGCCGATGGTGCTGGCCGACAACATGGGCTCGAAACCCCTCACAAAGAAGGTGAGTGTCACCGCCGTCACCGAGGAGATAATCAGGGGGATAATTGCTGTCATACTCATGTCGAGCAGCAAAATCTCCATAACGAAAATCACACCCGTGATGGGGGCCTTGAAGATGGCCGAAAGGGCCGCAGCCACACCACACGCCAACATAAGCGTCACACCCCTGTAATTGAGCTTGAGCAGTCGGCCCACATTGGAGCCGATGGCGGCACCCGTGAGCACAATGGGAGCCTCTGGACCAACCGAACCACCAAAACCAATGGTCAGCGCACCGCCCACCACCGAGGAGTAGCAGTTGTGGGGCTTAATCTGTGAAGAGTTGGTACTCATGGCCTTGAGCACCTTGGTCACACCCTCCGAGATGTCGTCCCTCACAATAAACCTCACAAAGAGGCTCGCAAGGATGATACCCACCATGGGATAGAGCAGGTAGAACCATCCCACCTCCTCCTTGGGGAACCAGCTGGTAAGCCCCCCCTTGATGAGCCCCAGAAGCCACTCGAAGATGCAGGTGACACCGCCCGCCACAAGGCCCACAATGATGGCCAGAATGAAGGTGAGTTGGCGGGTACTCAAGCGGCGAGTCTGCACATTAATCCACAGGAGCAGTCGCTCCATGTAGTTCATCCTATTGGTCGAAGTCCCAATCATATATCTCTCTTGTATTATTTCTCCCTTAACATAGCAAAAAGGGAGTCACTCCACTCCCCTCCTGCCGTTTAGTCCACGGTATGACTAAAATTTGTAGATACCCATAATGCGGCGCACCTCGTCGATGGTGGCACGAGCACTGCGGCGAGCCTTCTCGGCACCCATCTCGGTCACCTCGTGGAGATAGCGCTCGTTGTTGCGAATATCCTCGATGCGCTCACGGATGGGAGCCACTGCTGCGATGATATCCTCTGCCAACTGCTTCTTCAGGTCGCCATAGCGAATCTCGCACGATGCATACTTCTCCTTGAAGTACTCGATGGTATCGGGAGTGGAAACTGCCTCCATAATGGTAAAAATGTTCCTAATAGGCTCCGAGATGGGCGAGTTTGGCTCGGTGGGGCCGCTGTCGGTCACCGCCTTCATCACCTTCTTGCGGATAACATTGTCGGGGTCGGAGAGGTAGATACCGTTGCCCTCGCTCTTGCCCATTTTGCCCGAGCCATCCAGTCCGGGAATCTTCACAAGGTCTTTGCCAAAGTTGTAGGCAGCCACATTCTCATTGAAAAAATCGGTATTATAGAGCTGATTGAAGCGGTGAGCCAAGTGGCGCGTCATCTCCAAGTGCTGCTCCTGATCTTTGCCTACGGGGACATAATCTGCCCTGTGGAGCAGGATGTCGGAGGCCATGAGCACGGGGTAGTTCAGCAGACCGATGTTCACATTATTGGGATTCTTGCGCACCTTATCCTTAAAAGAGGCCGTACGCTCCAGCTCGCCCACATAGGCGTGCATGCCGAGCAACAGCGACAACTCTGCCACCTCGGGCACATCGCTCTGCACATAAATGGTGGCCTTCTCGGGGTCGATGCCGGCTGCCAAATACTCGGAGAGTATGTTGCGCACATTGGTGTGGAGAATGGAGGGGTCGGGATGGGTAGTAAGCGAGTGGTAGTCGGCAATGAAGAAGAAGCACTCGGCCTCCTCCTGCAGTTTCACAAAGTTGCGGAGGGCACCAAAGTAGTTGCCGAGGTGGAGCTGGCCTGTCGAGCGAATACCACTCAGAACGCGTTTTTTCATAGTGAGTTATGTCTGATTTGTGTTAATTTGCATTTTACAATTCACAAAGTTACACTTTCTTTGCCAATATCCACAATTATTTGCGTACTTTTGCGTACTATTTTAACCCCTCGGGGCAGAAAAAAGTCCAAATCAAACCTCTTTTCGACGATGAAAACCTACTGGAGATTACTCTCGTTTGCGCGCCCTCTGGGCCGCTACGCCATTCCATATTTTTTCTACACGCTCTTCTACGCTGTGTTCAACACCTGCAACTTTGTGATGATTATCCCTCTGTTGCGCACCCTCTTCAACGAGGGTGAGATGTTGGAGGTGGTGACCGAGGCCCCCGCCTTCCGCGTGAGCGTCAACTACCTCACCGAGCTGCTCAACTATTGGCTCTACTCGCTCTACGGCACCGACTACAACACCATGAACATCTTGGTGCTCCTTGCCGCCTTCGTGACCACCTCGGCACTGCTGAGCAACATCTTCCGCTACCTCGGTCAGCGCACCGTGGAGAACCTGAGAATCAACACCCTCCAGACCATCCGCAATCAGGTGTTCGACAATGTCACGGAGCTCAACCTCTCCTACTTCTCGTCGGCACGCAAGGGCGACATGATGTCGCGCATCACCTCCGATGTGCAGACCGTGCGTTTCTGCATCGTCAACACCCTTCAGGTGGTCTTCCGCGAGCCCTTCCTCATCATCGGCTACATCATAGCCATGATATCCATCTCGTGGCAGCTCTCGCTCTTCTCCATCCTCTACCTCCCCCTGATTGCACTCATCATCGGGCGTGTGGTGAAGAAGTTGCGCCACCCTGCGCTCAAGGCTCAGCAGAACTTCGGCGAGCTCACCTCGGTACTCGACGAGTCGCTCTCGGGTGTGAAGGTCATCAAGGCCTACACCGCCGAGGATTTCTTCCGCGGCAAATTTAAGGGCATCAATAAGAAGTTCTCCGACATTTCGCGTCGCATGATGTACCGCCAGCAGATGGCCTCGCCCATGAGCGAGTTTCTCGGCATTGCCGCAGCTGCAGGCCTCTTGGTCTTCGGCGGAGCCCTTGTACTCGGCGGCAACGGCACCCTTGATGGCAGTGGCTTCATCGCCTACATCGCCATCTTCACACAGATTACCCGCCCCATGCGCTCCTTCACCGACGCCTTTGCCAACATCAATCAGGGTATTGCTGCCGGTGGTCGCGTACTCGAGCTGCTCGACTCCAAGAGCAACATCACCTCGCCAGCAGATGGCGGTCTGGAGCTCACCGAGTTTAAGGACAAAATCGAGTTCCGCAATGTCGATTTCCACTACGAGGAGGGACGCAAGGTGCTCGACGGCATAAATTTCACGGTGGAGAAGGGACAAACAGTGGCACTTGTAGGCCCCTCGGGTGGCGGTAAGTCGACCACGGGCGACCTCATTCCACGCTTCTACGATGTCTGCTCGGGCGAGATTCTCATCGACGGCCACAACATCCGCGAGTACAACCTCCACTCGCTCCGCAAAGCCATGGGTATCGTGTCGCAGGAGACCATTCTCTTCAACGACTCCATCGAAAACAACATACGACTCGGCAACGACACAGCCTCGACCGAGGAGGTCGAGAGGGCCGCACGCATCGCCAATGCCCACGACTTCATAACAGCCACCAGCGAGGGCTACCAGACCAACATCGGTGACCGAGGAGCCAAACTTTCGGGTGGTCAGCGCCAGCGACTCAGCATAGCCCGTGCTGTGCTCAAGAACCCCGAGATTCTCATCCTCGACGAGGCCACAAGTGCCCTCGACACCGAAAGCGAGAAGCTGGTGCAGGAGGCCCTCGACAAGCTCCTTGCTGGCCGCACATCGGTGATTATTGCCCACCGACTGAGCACCATCAAGAGTGCTGACAAGATTATTGTTATCGACCAAGGCCGCATAGTCGAGGAGGGCACCCACTCGGAGCTCATTGCCCGTGGTGGCACCTATGCAAAACTCGTTGCCTTGCAGCAGGTTAATTAGCCTGCAACGGAGCCGGAACGGTTCTTTTGTAAAGGGAATTCTTAGCTACGATTTTCCGCAGCACATTTATTCAGAGCAGACAGTAAAAAAAGAATAACAGGCTGTGTGCCAAAAACAAACGATTTAGCCACACATAAGCGCACAAGAAAACCCCCGCCTCAGCTTACTGAGGCGGGGGTTTTATCGCGGTCGGTCGCAAAGGTTGCTCACAAGGCAACCTTAGGCAACACGGCATTCTATTTAGTAGATAGGACCACGCTCGGTACCATAATCAAAATTAATCTTATAGAAACCGTTGGTGGTGTAGAGAGTACCCTTGATGGTGTTGAGATATGTGCCATCCTGCTCAACAACGGTGACATCAATGTAGGCATCCTCCGCATCGGTCTTTATCTTCATCTCATCGGAGGTGCGGAGCTTGGCCACGAAGCTCTTGGTGCAGTCCACCCACATGCTACCATCGGCAGGAGCGCTGGTGCGCAGATAGTAGCGACCCTCGGGGAGGTAGTTTGCGCTATTCTTGCCGGTCACAAAGTAGAGGTAACCATAGAAGTTGTCGCCTGCCCAATCGAGAGCCCAAGTGGTGGCCTCGGCCATCCACGAGGCCCAAATCATGAGGTTGCGGCTCTCGGTGAACTCTGCCAAACCCTGCTCCACCTTCTCGTAGAGTTTGAAGGGGCCACACTTGGCAATCTTCACCACGGCAGTACCGGACTTCACATAGGCCTCGGCGCTCACATAGGTCTCGCCTGTGGAGGCGTTGTAATCCACATTCACGCGGCTGAGGCCATACTTCATGGCACCCAGCGAGGTGCTCACATTGTTCACAATCATCGAGCAACCGTCAAGACAGGGGGTACCCTGACCATCGTTCACATAGCTGCCCGAAGGGATATACTCATACTTGGAGGAGTCGAGTTTAATCCTGAAGGTGAGCGAGTTGTCGGCATCCTGCTCGAGGGTGAGGTTCCAGATAGCCTTATTGGTTTCATCCTGCACAGCCTCTGCCTTGGTGATGGCGAAGTTGAACACGGCAGGCTCGGTGCGCTCGGCACCCTCGATGGTGGTACCCGAGGGAATCTCTATCTCGATGGTGAGCCACGAGTTATCGCCGTTGGGCATAGCAAAGCAGAAGGAGCCATAGGTCTCCCACTTGCCCGTCACCACATTCTCATAGAGGTCGATATTGCCGATACTGAGATCTATATCGCCATAGGAGGTCCAGCTGTCGTCGAAATTGAGTTCTCTGAAATAGGTGCCCTCTGCCACGAAGTTGTGGCTTGGGTCGTCGTCATTGTTGTCGTAGCGGCCACCGAAGGTGTCGCTCACGAGGTGTACACAGAGCTCATAGATGGCGGTGGACAATGTGAGGTAGTGGTCGCTGCCGCTGCTACGGAGCACAAGTCTGGTGGGTTTAAAGGAGAGTTTCTCCACAGTCATCTCCTCGCGGGGGGTGGTGAAAATGGTGCTCTTCACAACCTCCGAGGTGGCGTTCTTGGCAGCAGCCACAACGATATACTCGGTCTCGGCATTGGTGTCGGCACTAAAGGGGAAGGTGAAATCCTGCTCCCACGAGAGGTTACCATCGTCCCACGCATAGGTGAGCGAGGCGGCAATAATCTCATCGGCACTCATCTCGGTCCACTCTGCGGTGGGCACAACCACAAAGCCGAAGCTGTCGATATAGCGAGCGGTCACGGAGAACTCTACCGAATGGCCCACCATGCTCACAATCTCGATATCGCTCATTACCGCTGCGGGGCTATCGCTGGGGGTGGTGAATCTCACCGAGCCGATGGCATCCGAAGGAACCATATCAATGTCGGTGTTGTCGGCGTGAACCACAGCGATGTAGTCGGTCTCGGGGGTAAGGTTGTCGGCAGCAAAGGTGATGGTTGTGGGATCGCTGCTACGCTCAACCTCAACCTTCGTGGCATCCAAGCCGGAGGTGGCATAGAACTCTCCAAACTCTCCACCGAACTCCTCCCAAGTAGCCACGGGCACAACGATGTAGTAAACCGCATCGACATTGCGGACGGTGGTCTCCAGAGTGGCGCTTGTGGCAGCAAGCTCAGTGACCTTCACCTCATCCACATTAGGCATATCCTCATCTGTGGGGCGCACATAGAAGTCGCGGTGCTGGAGAGTGCTCCACTCATTGTTGGCAGCGGCCACAAAGAGGTAGTAGTTGTGACCTATGGTGAGTTTGTCGAAGGTGAGTGTCACACTCTGTGCCTCCTCGAAGGACTCCTCGGCGGAGAAGCTAATCTGCTGACCATCGGAGAGCACTTTCCCGGCAGAGTACAAATTGATGTAGGTCATATCCTTTTCATCGGCCAGAATGTAGCAAGCCTTATCGCCATTCTCAATGGTGAGGGTGGCCGATGCGGTGGTGCCGCTAACCTCAATAGCCGAGATGGTTACCACGGGCTCAGGAAGCTTTTCGGGCTCGGGTTCATCATTGCACGACACCGCTACGATGGGCAACAGCGCCAGCAAAAGTTTTGCAATCTTTTTCATAGGGATAGTTTTATTTAGTTGTTAGTTGTCTACTGCGCAGGGATGGCGTAGATAGCCTCGGCCTTAATCTTGAAGAAGTTGTTATCATCCTTCAGGAGTCGATACTCGCTGTGGTTGCCCCAATATGCAGGACGGTCCTTAATCTCCATATCCTCCTCTGTGTCGTTGGCCACATACCCGCGAACACGGTCCTGCCAACTTACAATGCGCTGATAGCTGGAGTTGTAGTCCATAAAGCCCATTGCGGGGTCTACCAACTCGTTGAGATACTGCACATACAGCGCACGGTAGTCGGAGTACTGGAGAATCTTGGCCACCAGAGGATTCTTGTTGCCATCGCCCCAATTAAGAGGGTCGTGACGGCCCGAGTCGCTCTGCACACCACAGTTGTTGGAGGTGCCCAGCGAGTTGTCGTAGTCGTAGGGGATGAGGTAGAGTTTATAGCCCTCGTTGCCGGCTTGGTTGAAGTAGAGGTAGTAGTTATTGGAGTTGTTCCAATAGTCGTCCCACATACCCACAGCCACATTCACAGCATAGGTCTTCAGGAACAGAGGGATGTCGATAATCTCGCCCAACCAATCGTGCAACTCGGTGCCACTCTTGGAGTTGAGCTTCTTCATGAAATCTATGAGCTGGCCCTTGGCCGAGGAGAATGAGTTGTGCTCGGTCTTAAGCTCATAGGGCCACTCCTCGTCGGTATCTTGGTCGAGGCCAAACTTATAGTCGTCGCTGTAGTTCTTCAGGTCAGCAGGGCCCTTGGAGGAGTAGGTACACTTCCAAAGGTTGCCCTCGTGGCCACCGAAGCGGTCGCTACGCACCTTGAGGTACTCGTCGTCGATGGTCTCGAGCATGCCGTAGACACCATAATAGGCGGGCTTCGAGTCGCCCTCCACATGTATCCACAGTCGGCTGTAGATGTCGTTGATGGCAGTCCACACACCATAGCGACGGAAAAGGTCATAGCAGAACAACTCCCTCACATAGGCAGGGTCGGCATTGAACCACTTGAGGTGCAGCTTCCTCACACCACCGATGGTGTGGTCGGAATCCTTGTGGAACTTGCGGAGATTTATCTGGGTGTGGAAGTGGTGCCAATCGGAGTTATCCCTCTTGTGCTTCTCGCCACCGTTGCCCTCGGGACGACGGCGCGAGGTGTTACCCCTCAGTCGCCAGCCGGCCTCGTTGAAGTGGAACACATCGGTGCCGTTGTCGAAGGTGACATTACCCTTGAAATACTGTTTGGTGCCGCTGTTGCGGTCGTAGGCTTCGAGCATGTTGTTCCACTCGCTCTCGGTCACCGAGAGGGTGATGGAGGGAAGCTTACTCTCGTTCCACACATAGCTCACAGCCTCGGCCAGCGAGGAGGTGCCGATGTCGGGATTACCACCCGTGGTACCACCATTGTCGCCGCCATTGTCACCACCGTTGTTATTCTCAAACTGCACCTCGGTGTTGGAGAACTTCGACACGGTGTTGGCCACATTTTTCTCGCCGGGGGTAGCAGCATCCACCACCCACCATTCACCGCCATCGGGCATACGGCATGCCACATCGAAGGTGTGCTCCACCGCGCCATCCCAAGTGTCGGTCGACGAAGGGTTCTTTGCTGCCGTGTTCACAAAGTGGTCCACATAGCCACCCTCGGCATCCACCAACTCCAGCAGGAGCGATTTTTTGCCCGACACGCCCGACTCGCTGGTGCCCAAAGCCAAACCGCCATGGGGATTATCCTGACCTTTACAGTTGAGCACAGCATAGCTATGGCCCAACATCACAACACCCTGAGGTACCTTGTAGGCAGCAAGTCCCGAGGCATCATTGAGGGGTGCCTCGCCATTCTTGATGATGGTCCAGCCGCCAATCTCAACAATCTCGGAGGAGTTGTTATAGAGCTCAATGTACTTGGCATCAGTGTTCACCTCGTTAATGACCACATTACCCTTGCCCGTAATGTTCTGCGACCCCTCGGGCGTAACACAACCAACCACACAGAGAGCTGCTGCAACAATAAAAATTCTGTTTAATACTTTCATCACTTATCCTTTTTTCATTCGTAATTCACACTTGTTTTTCTCGTTTGCTACCTGATGATGCCAAACATTTCGCTGCCTATGTTCACCCGCAGGGCGATGACCTGCTGCCACCCCCAATGCACACCATCGTAATGGTGAACGGAGGAGAAGCGCACATTCACACCCGCGTTGAGTTTGGGCTCCCAATAGAGCTCAAGGCGGTTGTAGAACCCTCGTTCGCCCACGCGATAGAAGGGATCGCCAAAGTAGAGATTGTCGGCATAAGCACCACCCTTGCCATCCTCATAGGGAAGCTCCCAATAGGGCATGAGGTCCTTACCCTTATAGAAGGTATTGCAAAGTCCCACAGCGTTGTGGCGCACTTTCAGGTCGAGCTCATAACCACCCGGCAGTACAGGGGTGCCGATGTGGAGTCGGTCGTTCTGGTAGGCCTGCAACCATGCGGCTTGGAGAGTCACCGTGGTCGACTCGAAGAGGGGCGAGAGGTTAATGCCCATATAGATGCTGGCAAGGCCGTTATCCACCACACCTCGGGCAGTATCACTGGCGGCATGGTGGTGGAGCGTGGCGGCATAACCCGCATAGGAGAGGCCTCGTTGCGCCTCACCCGCCACAAGGATGGTGAACATCTCGCGCCTTGTGGCCGAGCGCAGGCCGTTCCAATCGCATGCCAGCTCTACGAACCACTCGGGACGCACATACTGCACCAAGCATCCCTCCACAGTGGGATGGTAGAAGAGGTAGCCCTCGCTGAAAAATGCACGGGAAAATTGGCTCTTCATCCTCTCGCGTGGAAGCATACCCAGAGCAGCGCGGAAGAGTTCGCCGTCCCACGAATAGTAGGCCAAAAGTTCGGGATTGCCCATAAAGTTCTCGCTACCCATGTCGGCGGGAATGGTGGAGCCAATCATGAGCGCATGGCCATAGCCCCAGCCGATACCTATCTCGGGTCTCATATTGGCGCCAAAGAGGGTGCTCGAGGGGACAATCATCAGGCTTGGGTCGCCATACTCACGATTATCGAAGCGGAAATCGAAGTTGGCATTCCACACAATGTGCTGTCCCTCGGCCATCCCACAGGAGCCGAGAGCCACAATCATCGCAAGCAAAAACTTTTTTACAGACTCTTTCACGCCACAAAAGTAAGATATTTTTCTGCGTTTCCGCCACAAAAGTGGTATATTTGCAAAATTTCTAAAGAAATTTACTCCAAAGCACTACAACCCAATGAAGGATTATTTTGAAAATGTGGCGGTCTCGATGACCGTGTGCGACCGTGAGGGCAAGGTCGTCTACCAGAACAACCGCGCCGTGGAGGCCCTCGGAGAGGCGCGAGGCAACAACCTCGAGGAGTGTCACAAGCCCTCCTCATGGGAGGCAATTCAGCGCATGCTCCGCGAGGGGACAACCAATGCCTACACCATCGAGAAAAAGGGGGTTCGCAAACTCATCTACCAGACCCCATGGTATGAGAATGGCGAGGTGGCAGGCCTTGTGGAGTACTCCATAGTTCTCCCCGCCGACATGCCCCACAAGGTGAGGGGATAGAGAATTCTCAGCACCCCCTATAACCGACAAAAAAAAGCGGGAGCAGCCCATGCTGCTCCCGCTTTTTTTCATTCCCCCCCACTCTACTTGGTGGGGACCACAAAGCACTGCTCAACCGAAGCCTCCACGAAGCGCTCCTTCAGCTGCTTTGCACGAGCCATTTCATTGAGTTCCACGAGGTTCTCGTCCACCTCAACAGAAGGCTCACAGCTCTGCTCAACATTCAGAGGGGTGCTCCTCTCGGCACGGCGACCAACAGTGAGTTTCCTGTCGTAATCGAGCCACTTCACAGCCGACACAGGTGCAGGAGCTACAGCGGTGGGATCCACAAAGTTTGTGGGCGCATCCGCCTTATTCTGCGCACAACTGAAGGCCTTGCGATAAATCTTCGTGTACTTACCATTCCTATCGAAAGCGATGGCACACATGGTGTACATTTTGCCCGCATTGGGGTCGTTATCGTCGTAGCTAATGGGGAAGAGGGTTGCATTGTAGTAGCTACCGTCCTGAGGCAGGCTCTCAATGAAAATCTTGTCGGGATAGGTCTCCACATCCGTCAGGTCGCGAGCATAGACGGTGTAGTAGAACTCGGAGTAGTCGCCCCTCACATTGATGGTTGCGGGAAGGATGGCGTCGCCATACTGTGCATAGTACTTGTAGCCCGTGAAACCGGCCTCCACAAGCTGCTGGATATCGTAGTAGGGACCAAAGTATACATCCATCTTCAGGTTGGCATACTCGATGGCCTTGGTGCGGAAGTTTTCGCTGAAAATCACATCGGTGAGGAACTCGCCTGTGTGGATATCCATAATCACAACACCAATCTTATACTCGGTGTCGGGATTGAGGTCGCTGGCAGTGCCGCTGGTCATACCCTGCGAGAGGTTCCACGAAGCAAATGCGCTGAAACTACCCTCATACCAATCGTCGATAATCACATCCGAGATGTAGCTTTTGGCCTCCTCGGAAGTGTAGCGAGCGTCGTAGATACTCCAATAGTAGTGGTGACCATCATCGGAGGGGGTAATCTTCACCCACGCCTCCTCGGTATCCACCGTCCACTCAAACTCAAAGGTGCAATCCTTGGGGTCGTCCGAGCGGCCTGTGGTAATCTCCTTGCGGAGGATATAGTCGGTGGTCTGGATGCCGGCCAAGTAGCCGAAGGTCACGAAGGTGTAGCGGGTGTTGGGCTCCAGACTGCCAAAATTACGGGTCTTGTTACCAACGAAGGTGTACTCCGAGAGCAGGTAGTCGTAGTTGGAGAAGAGGTACTCAAAGAGTGCTGCATCGTCCATACCCTCAATGGCTTTGCTCTGAACGGGGATAATCACATAGGGGTCGTTGTTGGAGGCGGTGACCACTGCATCGGCCGACGAGCGGGTGATGTTGGTGACCTCCAGAGTGAGCTGGTTGTCCGAAGGGGGCACGGGCTCGGAGGTGTACTCAAAGGTTGCAACCTCGCCAATCAGCTGACACTCGGTGTTCCACTTGGCAGCGCAAAGCACATAGGTGGTGTTACCATTGCAGGGCATCTGCTCGTCGAAGAGGCGGCCGGCAACATTGAAGAGTGCATAGAAGTCGCTCTGGTCGTGGATAAACTCATAGTCCATCAGGATTTGGTAGGTCTCGTCGATGTCGCCCTTCTGGATAGCCTCGCGGATGTCGGTGGTGTTATACTTCTCCATCCACCCCTCGATGTCGCTCTTCTCCACGATGGTGAAGTAGTAGGGAACACCTGTGTGCGAGGGTGTTACATCGAAGAAGAGGGTGTGGTGCTCCTCCATCACATTGAACTCGAAGGTGAGGTCGCCACTCCAAGGCTCCTCGGTGGTGAATGCCTCCCACACAACCTCGGTGGTGCGAACTCCCTTAGGAGTGATACCATAGGCATAGACCACATACTCGGTGCTGGGCTGAAGACCCTCGAAGAGGATGTTCTCCACGGTGCCATGGGCCACCATCTCGGTGAGGTAGTCCTCGAGCGACATCTCCCTGCCGCTTGCCAAGTACTCGTAGTACTCCAAGTTGTCGTCGAAGAGTGCCGAGTCGGACTGCTGTGCATCGAAATAGGCCTTGGAGCTAACCATGGGGAGCCATGTGAGCTCGGGGTCGGTGGTGAAGACCGAGAAGTAGAGGTCGGCGGCTGTCACATCGTGAATCTCGATGCGCAGAGGGGTGTCGTAGCAGGCCTGTGTAACCTCAACGGTGACACTCTCGGCACCCTTATAGGCCACAGTAACGGTTGTGGTGCGGGGCTCCGAAGAGGGGTTCTCGGTAGCCGAAAACTCAATGGCCCTCACCTTGTTGGTGTTGATGGTGAGCCACTCGGCGCTATTCTCCACCGCAATCTTCTCACCCTCCACGGCGTTCTCCACAATGTAGGCCACCGACACAGCGTCGCCATTGGAACTCAACGACACGGTGGTCTGACCCATCTTAATCTCGGGAGTAAGCTCCTTGGGGTCCTCCTGACAGCCGGCAAGAGCCATCACAAACGACACCATTATCAAAACTTTGCTAAAAAATTTCATCTTCTTTGTATGGTTAATTTGGTTAATAATCCACAAGTTGGAGCGATACCACATTAAGCGGCACCACATTATTAATTATAGGAGTAGGCCACGCCGCCGTTCACGGGGCAGAGGGTGCTGTTCACCAGCTCCAAGTTGCCCTTGCCATCGTCGGTGGTGACAAACACCAAAAGTTTACAGTTGGGCGTATACCAATCATTGTCCACCTCAACAGCCATAATCACATTCGATGTGGCACCGCTCTCCACCCTGCCGATGTTGTGGCCATAGATACGCTCATTCTTGCTCTCGCCGGCCATGCCACGCAGACAGTTGTTGTGGTTGTTCTGCCACGAAGCGGTAGCACTGCTCTGGGTGGAGTGGATATTATCCTCCAGCACCCACACACCCACAAAGTAGTTGGCCGCCTCGGCAGCCTTCACGCCCACATTGGCATAGATCACACCGTCGATGATGTTCGACGAGGCAGCAATGGCCACTGCTGCACGCTCCTCGTGGAAGAGGTCAAGGCAGTTTTTGATATCGGCCTCCTCGCCAAGGTAGCCGTTGGCAGCAACAAAGTTGAAGTTGAGCCAAGGGTATGACTTCACACCAAGAGCGCCCGAAAGATTTGCCGCAGCCGAGCTGTAGGCCTTGTCGTCGGTATTGTAGGAGTGGCTGGCGATATGGTAGTAGCGACCTGCATAGGCCTCATCCTCAGCCACAAGTTTCAGGGTGTTCATAAGCTTGGGACAGTTGGGGCAGGCGGTGCCGGTGTGCTGAATGAGCAGCAATCGGTGGGCAAAATCGGTGCTCTCCTTGTTGCTGTCGGCCGGGAGGTCCGAGATGCCGGCCACAGCCTTCACCTCCACATCGTTGGAGATAGCCATACCATAGAGCGCATAGAAAGAGAAGTCGCCGGCCGAGGGAGTCGTAAAGGTTGCCGTTGCCATAGGCTCGGTGGAGTCTCCGCAGTAAATCTCTGCATCTGCCGTAACATCGTGAATCATGCCGCTCTCGTCGGTGAGCAGCACCACAAGAGAGGCGCAATCGCTGCCATTGGCACGGATAAGTGTGCGATTGGCCATCAGGGTGATGTCGCCCGAGAGTTGCTCGCCATCGCCACTATCGGGCCCCTGACCCTCGCAGGCCACAAGCGCTCCGAGGAGCATAATATACACAAAAATCAAAAGTCTTTGTTTCATTGTTTTTTCAGTTGTTTTAGTTAGTACACCATTTTATAAATCGAGCAAAGGTAGGTTATTTTGTCCGACCAACCAAATTTGGGCCCCATTATTATTCCACAAAGCCCATAGAAATCAATGCATACAGAGGCAAAATGCACTTTTTTTGAAAAAAATTTGCAGAAACTTTTGGAACTTAAAATAAAGTCACTACCTTTGTACCCGCTTAAGGCTTCTTTAGCTCAGTTGGTAGAGCACGACACTCTTAATGTTGGGG
>JAGBZI010000031.1 GCA_017628305.1 Tidjanibacter sp. | reverse complement strand
GGGTGAAAAGGCGGGGTAAGAGCCCACCGCCCGTGTGGCAACACATTGGGGACAGTACTACCGACGGGTTGCAAGCTCAAGTATATCGACAGTATGTAGGGTTGCTCGCCCGATGTCGAGGGGTAGAGTGCTTTAGCCTATACGAGAGTATAGCGCATAGATTAATGACGAAGGCTGCTCCGCCGAGGGAGGGTTGTGCGCAACACACCCGAGGGGGACCAAGCAGTACAGAACTCGGCTTACACCCCACACCAAGCATCTTTTTTTGTGTCGGAGCGACACTTTTTGTGATGGCTACTCTTGGCATCCGACAACCACAACAGCCCTAAAAAAACCTAACACATTGAAAGTTAATCCACTACACATAGACGACTTCGACTACGAGCTCCCCGACGAGAGGATTGCCAAGTATCCCCTTGAGGAGCGCGACCACTCCAACCTCTTGGTGTGGCACAAGGGGGCTATCGCCCACCGCCATTTCTACAACCTGCCCGAGGAGTTGCCCGAGGGTACAATGCTCGTGTTCAACAACACCAAGGTGTTCCGTGCGAGGCTCATTATGCACAAGCCCAGCGGTGCAAGGCTCGAGGTATTCTGCTTGGAGCCCCACGCCCCTGCCGACTACGAGAGGGCCTTTGCGGCTCGCGGCGAGAGCAGTTGGCGCTGTCTGGTGGGAGGGCTCAAGAAGTGGAAGGAGGGCCCTCTGGAGATTGAGTTCGAGATGGCGGGCCGAGTGTGCCGCTTGGAGGCATGGAGGGGCGAACAGGTCGACAAGAGCCATGTGGTAACCTTCCGCTGGGATGCCGACGCCACCTTCGGCGAGGTCATCGAGCACTTGGGACGCATACCCATCCCCCCATATCTCAATCGCGAGAGTCAGGAGATTGACAACACCCGCTACCAAACCGTCTATTCGCGCATAGAGGGGTCGGTGGCAGCCCCCACTGCGGGTCTGCACTTCACCCCCCGCCTCATCGAGGAGCTCCACGCCGGAGGTGTGGCCACCGAGGAGGTGACACTCCATGTGGGTGCGGGCACCTTCCTCCCCGTGAAGGAGAGCGACGCCACCAACCACACAATGCACACAGAGCACTTCATTGTGAGGGCCTCAACCCTCCGCAACCTGCGCCAAAGGTTGGGCCACATCGTTTCGGTGGGCACCACCAGCACCCGCACCATTGAGTCCATTGCAGCCCTCGGCTGGAGGGTGATGGAGCAGGGCACACCCGATGCGGAGCGCACGGTGGGTCAGTGGGAGATATACGACATCCCCGAGGAGGTGACCACAGCCGAGCTGCTGGGTGCGCTGGAGGGGTGGATGGAGCGCGAGGGGTTAGAGGAGCTCTCGGCCTCCACGCAGATTATGATTACCCCCCGCTACCGTTTCCGCATAATCAGTGGCCTTGTGACCAACTTCCACCAGCCCAAGAGCACCCTGCTGTTGCTCATCTCGGCCATTGTGGGCGAGGAGTGGCGCACCATCTACCGCTACGCGATGGACAACGGTTTCAGGTTCCTCTCCTACGGAGATAGTTCACTGTTGTGGGTCAACAAGGGATCCAACGACTAATACATTTCACTCGTCATAATATGTCGCGTTTTCTACCAACTTCCGCCAAAGAGGTCGAAGCCCTCGGATGGGACTACATAGATGTAATTCTCTTTTCGGGTGACGCCTACATCGACCACCCCTCCTTTGGTATTGCCGTCATCGGCCGCCTGTTGGAGGCCGAGGGGTATAGGGTGGCCATCGTTCCCCAGCCCAACTGGAGAGATGACCTGAGGGATTTCAAGAAGCTGGGAGCCCCAAGGCTCTTCTTCGGCGTGTCGGCGGGCTCGATGGACTCGATGGTCAACCACTACACGGCGGCTAAACGCCTGCGCCACGACGACGCCTACACCCCCGGCGGTGTGGCAGGTTTCCGCCCCGACTATGCCATTGTAACCTATTCCAAAATCCTCAAACAGCTCTACCCACACACCCCCGTAATCATTGGCGGCATCGAGGCCTCGCTGCGCAGGCTCACCCACTATGACTACTGGAGCGACGGGCTGAAACCCTCGGTGCTCGTGGAGAGCGGCGCCGACCTGCTGATGTATGGCATGGGCGACAGGAGCATCGTGGAGGTGGCCAAAGCGCTCAAAAACGGCTACAACGCCAAGCTGCTGCGCAAACTCCCGCAAGTGGCCTTCGTGGAGGGCGAGGAGTATGTGGCAAGGCTCCCCAAGGAGAGCACTATAATGATGGCCTCCTACGAGGAGTGTTGCCGCAACAAGAGGGCCTTCGGCGAGAACTTCACCAAGATGGAGGTGGAGAGCAACCGCATGGTGCAGTCGAAGACCATCGTGGAGCCCACAGGCGACAAATATGTGGTTATCAATCCCCCCTATGAGCAGATGACCACCGAGCAGCTCGACCACAGTTTCGACCTGCCCTACACACGCCTACCCCACCCCAGATATAAGGATAAACCCATCCCCGCATACGAGATGATTAAGCACTCGGTGAACATCCACCGCGGCTGTTTTGGCGGATGCGCTTTCTGCACCATCTCGGCCCATCAGGGCAAGTTTGTCACCTCGCGCAGCGAGAGGAGCATCCTCGCCGAGGTGGAGAAGGTGAAGCAACTGCCCGACTTCAAGGGCTACCTCTCGGATGTGGGCGGCCCCTCGGCAGATATGTACCGTTTGGGAGGAAAGAACACCGAGTTGTGTGCCCGCTGTGTTCGCCCCTCGTGCCTCACCCCACGGGTGTGCCCCAATCTCAACCGCGATTTGGAGCCCCTCATGGCACTCTACCGCAAGGTGAGGGAGGTGAAGGGCATCAAAAAGGCCTTCATCGGTAGCGGCATACGCTACGACATTCCCGACGACGGCGGCCGCTACATGAGGGAGGTGATTGTGAACCACACCTCGGGCCGACTGAAGGTGGCCCCGGAGCACACCGAGCCCCATGTGCTGAAGATTATGCGCAAGCCCCTCTTCGAGGAGTTCGAGAAACTCTATGGCTTCTTCCGCAAAGTGTGCCGAGAGGAGGGTCTGAAATACCAACTCATCCCCTACTTCATCTCCTCCCACCCGGGATGTACGGAGGAGGACATGAAAAAGTTATCAACAAAGGTCCGCTCGCTGGGGCTACTCACCGACCAAGTGCAGGACCTCACCCCCACCCCTATGACCCTCTCATCGGTGATGTTCTACACAGGCGAGGACCCCTACACGGGTCGCAAAGTCTATGTTGCTAACAGCTACGAGGAGAAGTGTCAGCAAAAAAGTTATTTCTTTCGTGGCAAAAAGGTTGAAAACCGAACCAAAAGGAGTAACTTTGGGCAGAAGAAAAAGAGATAAACTACCACTATGGCAAACGATACACGATACAACTCACGCAAAAACGAGGAGGCCTACAAGGCTGTAACTGAGGTGCAGGGGAGGGTTCTCCCCCACGCGCTCGACTTGGAGGAGGCTGTGCTGGGCGCACTGATGCTCGAAAAGGACGGCATCGTCACCGTGCAGGACTACCTCTCGGCCGACGCTTTCTATAGCGAGGCCCACCGCATTGTCTACAACGCCATCGAGAAGCTCGCATTGGAGCTCAAACCCATCGACCTGCTGACCGTCACCGAGAAGCTCAAGCAGGAGAAAAAACTCAAGGCTATCGGCGGTGCTCAATTCCTCGCCCGACTCACCCAGAAGGTGGCCTCGGCTGCCAACCTCGAGTTCCACGCCACCATCGTGGCCCAGAAGTATGTGCAGAGGGAGCTTATTCGTGCCTCCGACGAGATTCTCCAGCGTTCGTTCGACGAGTCGAGGGACCTCTCCGACCTGCTCAACTTTGCCGAGCAGGAGATTTTCAAGGTTGCCGAGGGCCACATCTCCAAGGAGGTGCAGGCGTCGAAAAATATCATCCACGAAACCCTCCGCATCATCGAGGAGGCAAGCAAGAAGGGTGGTAAGATTAACGGTGTGCCCACCGGCTTCCGCGACCTCGACAAGCTCACCCTCGGTTGGCAACCCTCCGACATGATTATCATCGCAGCCCGTCCTTCGATGGGTAAGACCGCCTTTGTGCTCTCCATGGCGCGCAACATCGCTGTGGACGAGCAGAAACCTGTGGCCTTCTTCTCGCTCGAGATGAGCGCCACCCAGCTGATGATGCGTCTGCTGGTTGCCGAGTCGCAGCTCCCCTCGCTCGATGTGCGAAGCGGTCGCCTCACCCCCGAGCAGTGGGCCCACTTGGAGAGATCGGCAAAGCCTCTGGCCGACGCCCCCCTCTACATCGACGACACCCCCGCGCTGCCCGTCACCGAGTTCCGCTCGAAGGTGCGCAAACTCAAGGCACAGCACGACATACAGCTCATCATCATCGACTACTTGCAGCTGATGACCGGCCCGCAGGACACCCGCGGCAACCGCGAGCAGGAGGTGGCCTACATTTCGCGTACGCTGAAGGCCATCGCCAAAGAGCTCAATGTGCCCATCATCGCACTGTCGCAGCTCAACCGTTCGGCCGAGGCACAGGGTGGAAATAAACGCCCCCAACTCTCTAACCTCCGAGAGAGTGGTGCCATCGAGCAGGATGCCGACATTGTGGCCTTCATCCACCGACCCGAGTACTACGGACTCACACAGTTGGAGGATGGTTCGTCAACCAAGAACCTCGCCGAGCTCATCGTGGCCAAGCACCGTAACGGTGCCACCGACACCATAAAGATGAAGTTCCTCAACGACTTCGCCCAATTCTCCGACTACGACTCGCTCTCCACCTCGGGTGTGGGCAGCGCCGACGGCGACAGGGAGTACAACAGCTCGCTCTCCGGCGAGGGTGGCTTTGGCGGCGGCTTTGGCGGCAGCGACCCCCTTGCATCTGCGGGCGATGCCTTCAGTGCCGGCGACCCCTTCCTGCCCCCCAGCCCTGTGGGTGCCGATGGCAGCAAGGCGAGGGGTAGTGCCATGAGCACCAGCGAGGAGTCGCCATTTTAGAGGGGCTCACGGCTGATAATCACACGATTACGCAAACAAATTTCCGACACAAACAAAACCAAATATAGCCCAAAGAGATGTTTACGAGAGTATATAGCAGTGCGGTGGTGGGCATCAACGCCCTCACTGTGGAGGTGGAGGTGAATGTATCGCCCGGCATTGGCATGTATCTCGTGGGACTTCCCGACAGCGCCGTAAAGGAGAGTCAGGAGAGGGTGCGCTCGGCCTTTGAGAACAGCGGCCTGAGGATGATAGGCAAAAAGATTGTCGTGAACCTCGCCCCCGCCGACCTCAAAAAGGAGGGCTCATCGCTCGACCTCCCCATAGCTGTGGCCATACTTACCGCCTCGGAGCAGGTACGCTCGGAGGGCATCGGCTCGTGGGTCATGGCAGGCGAGCTGTCGTTGGACGGAACGGTGAAACCCATAAAAGGTGCGCTACCCATGGCACTCGAGGCTCTGGCTCGCAACTTCAGGGGTGTGATACTCCCCAACGAGAATGCCGACGAGGCAGCCGTGGTGGAGGGTCTGGAGGTGATTGGCGTCGGCACCCTAAGGGAGGCCGTCGATTTCCTCAATGGCCTGCTACCCATTGAGCCCCGCAAGGTGGCCACCCACACACTCTTTGAGGAGAGGGCCAATCGCTATGCCGAGGATTTTGCCGATGTGAAGGGTCAGGAGTATGTGAAGAGGGCTCTGGAGGTGGCGGCAGCCGGCGGCCACAACATTGTGATGATTGGCGCCCCCGGCTCGGGCAAGACGATGCTCGCAAGGCGTATGCCCACCATCATGCCTCCTCTGTCGCTCGAGGAGGCCCTCGAGACCACCAAGATACACTCCGTGGCCGGTAAGCTGGGTAGCGAGAAGGGTCTGCTGACCAAACGCCCCTTCCGTGCGCCCCACCACTTGGCCTCGGCTGTGGCTATGGTGGGCGGCGGCAGCAACCCCCAGCCCGGCGAGATTTCGCTGGCCCACAACGGAATACTCTTCCTCGACGAGCTTCCCGAGTTTGGCCGCTCCATATTGGAGGTTATGCGCCAACCGCTGGAAGATAAGGTTGTGACGGTTGCGAGGGCCAAATATTCGGTGGCCTACCCCGCCAACTTCATGCTTGTGGCGTCGATGAACCCCTGCCCATGTGGCTACTACAACCACCCCACCAAGGAGTGTTGCTGCACGCGCCACGCTGTGGAGAGGTATATCAACAAGATTTCGGGCCCCCTGATGGACCGCATAGACATCCAGATTGAGGTGACCCCCGTGGAGTACAGCCAGATGAACGACACCACCCCTGCCGAACCGAGCAGCGCTGTGAGGGAGAGGGTTGTGGCTGCCCGCGAGGTGCAACGACGCAGGTTCGAGGGTATCGAAGGGGTCTTTACGAATGCCATGATGAATAGCGCGATGCTGCAGGAGTTCTGCCCGCTGGATGCTCAGTGTACGGCGCTGCTCACAAGGGCCATGGAACGACTGTCGCTCTCGGCGAGGGCCCACAACCGCATTGTGAAGGTTGCCCGCACGATTGCCGACTTGGAGGGCTCGGAGCAGATTACCTCCGCCCACATAGCCGAGGCCATCGGCTACCGCAACCTCGACCGCGAAAATTGGGGCAACCGAGAGGAGTAGGCCACTCCGCCACAACAGCAATGGCCAACAGCCACACCTACCGACGACTACAAACCGATAGTTTATAGGGCCATAAGCCCCTTCCGTTGTAACAAAACCACAAAACAACCCGCAATATGAAACGAGTTTTGACTTTGTCCCTCTGTATATGGGCAACCATCTCGATGGCCATGGGTGGCAATGTGAAGCCCGTGACCGGCACCTTCATAAACCTCGCCTACCAAGATGTACGCAATCGCTACACCAACCCTGCGGGGGTCGACATGACCGACCCACAGCTATGGGAGGCCAAGATTGAGGAGATGCACCGAATGGGTATGGAGTATCTCATATTCATGGCCGTGGCCAACGACGGCAAGGCCTTCTACCCCTCCACGCTGATGCCCCACCACCATCCCGAGGGGCGCAAAAGCCCTGTGGAGGCCATCATGGATTGCGCTGCAAGGCTCGGCATGAAGGTCTTTATGAGCACCGGATGGGCCGAAAATCAGGACGACAACCTCCGAATACCACGCATCAAGCAGCGCCAGATGGAGATGATGGCCGAGCTTGCAGGGCTCTTTGGCAGCCACACGGCCTTCTATGGGTGGTACCTACCTGTGGAGGACTGCTTGGGACCCGTGCTCACCGACTACGCCGTGGAGGCCGTCAATGCCCTAACCCTCCGCGCACGGGAGCTCACCCCCGATGCCAAGATACTCATCTCCCCCTACGGTATCTTCAACTCCGACTTCGACCACCCCAACTATGCACGCCAGATTGGCCGCCTCAAGGTGGACATCATCGCCTATCAGGACGAGGTGGGCTGTGTGAGGGAGAGGTTCCCCCTGCCACGCCTGCGCGAGAATTGGAAACGGTTGGCCGACATACACGCCTCACTCCCCATAGAGATGTGGGCCAACTGCGAGAACTTTACATGGGAGCGTGGCACCAACGACCGCACCTCGGCGCTTATCCCCGCCGCACCCGAGAGATTTCGTGCACAGCTGGAGGCTGCAAGCGATGCGGGCGTGGAGAGGATTGTGTCGTTCATGATGTGTGGCATCTTCGAGGAGCCCCACTCCGGCTATGCTCTGGGGCAGCCCAAGCTCTCGGCCAAGGCCGCCAAGGAGTATTGCGATTGGTATGTGGGTGCGGAGAGCCCTCGCCGACTGCGTGAGGAGCCCTTGGAGGGGGTGAAAGTAGCCCTCTGCTCGGAGACTCGACTGGCAGACTGCATAAGGGGTGACGAAAACACCTCCCACCCTGCATGGATACACCTCCCCAAGGGAGAACACACCATAGAGCTCACCCTCGCCGGTGAATATGAAGATGTCAGCCTCCACCTCGGCGCGCTCAACTACTCGCCCGAGGGGGTTGTACCCCCCGCCCGAGTGGCTGTTTATGGTTCGGCAGATGGAATCACCTATAAGTTGCTGCACACCTCTCAGCCCTCGGTGTGGCCCAACAACCTCCACGATGCGTGGGTGCAGGAGCTCCCCCTCGGCCATATTACCTCCCCTCTGCGTCACCTCCGTATGGTGCTCTCGTGCCCAACGAAATGCTATATTGACGAGCTGACCATCGGGAAGTAGGGTGCAACTGTAACGGGACAGCTAACGGGGTTGACACGCTGCAACAAAGCGCGCAACCACCCAAGTATCTCACGCACCACGCCTCACCTCGCAAACCCTTACCCACTCGACCTCTATGATGCGCAACACTCCCCCCTTCATGAAAATTCTGCCACTCGTGGTGGTGGGTATTCTTCTGGGAGGGAGGCTCTCGGTTGCGCCCCTATGGCTCGTCGCAATAGCCGCGGGGCTAACCATTGGAGCCCTCTGCATCAGGCACAAAGGCATCGGCGAGTGGTACATGGTGGCCGCCATAGTTCTCTGGGCCTCGGCCATCACCGTCATACGCGCACCCCACTCCGCGGAGAGGCCCTCAGCCCCCACAGAACACCACCTGACAATTACCACAACTCCCTACACAGAGGGGCGTTGGCAACGGTGCGAAGCCTCTCTGGGCGGCTCTATGGGCGACAAGATACTCCTGCGAGCCGACACCCTCGTCGAGATATCGTTGGGGCAGAATGGTTCAGCTTGGGGCTACCTAAATCCGTTACCCGAGGGTAGCTATGGCTCCCTGATGGCCCGCCGAGGATTTCTCGGCACACTCTACATCACCTCACCCTCCGATTGGAACCCCACGGGCCAAGCCCACACACTCGGGGTCGCCGCACGCCGTGTGCAACACCTCCTCGCCACACGCATCGACTCGCTCCACCTTGGGGCCGACGAGAGCGCCGTGGTGAAGGCTATGTTGCTCGGCGAGAGGAGCGGGATATCCTCCACCCTGCGTCAAAGCTACTCACGCACAGGGGCCTCCCACCTGTTGGCCATCTCGGGTCTTCATGTGGGCATTGTGGCCATGGTTGTGTGGTGGCTCTGCTGGTTGTTGCCACTCACGGGGCGCCACGGACACATCGTGCGCAACATTTTGTCGCTCCTTGTGATGGTGCTCTACGCCTTTATCACCGGCCTTTCACCCTCGGTGGTAAGGGCCACGGCGATGTTTATGATAGCCCAAATGGCTCTCGCCTATGGCACCAAAATATCCTCGCTCAACATCATCTCCGCAGCCGCCACGATGATGCTCCTTGTAAACCCCAACAACCTCTACGATATCAGTTTCCAGCTCTCGGTGGTGGCTGTGGCCGGCATCATGGCGGGCTACTCACCCATGATGGAGTTTTTAGGCCCCACAAAGCACCGTTGGCTGAGAGCCCTCTGGAGTGTGGTGGTCATTGGCCTCTGCTCCACCCTTGCCACCCTCCCCATCGTCGCCCACACCTTTGGTGTGGTGAGCATTGTGGGCATTGTTTTGAACCCGCTGGTGATAGTTAGTGCCCAAATTATTGTGATGTGTGGATTAATTTGGGTAACTTTGCCATTGGGATTTTTGGAACCCTTGGCGCGGGTGCTCATCGGAGGGGCCGCACAGCTCCAAAACCTCGTTGTTAGCCACACAGCGTCGCTGCCGTGGGTGGCTGTGGATGTTGCCCCGCCGGCATGGTTGATGGCACTCATCTACGGAGCCATGGCGACACTACTCATGGTGGCTGCAACACGCAAAGATACCAAAGAATGGAAAACGGAGAATTAGAGATACTCACAAGTGCCGAGTTTAGGGAGGCCGTGGAGCAGAACATCGAGCGCAATCCGAACGATATTGCCCTCGATGGTCGTGTGCCCCACCCCCGCCTCGTGGCCACCGAGGTAAAAAACCTCCAGAGGGCCTCACGCAAGCTCCCCAGCTACTACGCCGCAAGGGCCATCCTACCCACCCTCGCCACACAGCAGGCGAGCAGCGAGGAGTGTGCCGCCCACAAGCGTTTCTCGGGGGCTCTGGCTGTGGACCTCACCTGCGGATTGGGTGTCGACTCGCTCTACCTCTCGCGCCGCTTTGAGCGCGTGGTGGCCTTTGAGCACAACCCGACCCTTGCAGCCATCACCCGCCACAATCTCCGGCTACTCGGAGCCGACAATGTGGAGGTACTATCGGGCGAGTCGGAGGAGTTGTTGGCCACCATCCCCCATGCCGACCTCATCTATGCCGACCCCGACCGTCGCAGTGCCGAGGGGCGCAAGATGGTATGCCTCGAGGATTGCTCGCCCAACATCGCCGCCCTCCTCCCCACACTCAAGGAGAGGGCCGACCACATAGCAGTGAAGCTCTCCCCCATGTTCGACACCACCGAGGCACTCAAGCAGTTTGGCCCCGGCAGCGATGTGGAGGTAATCTCACTCGGCGGCGAGGTGAAAGAGGTGGTGGTATACTGGTCGAGGGAGAACTCGAACCCCACCATTGGGGCCACGGCACTCGGAGTGGGCTCCTTTGAGGTGGCTGTGGGAGCCGCAGCACCCGCATGTACAACTCCCTTTGTGGCCGACAAATATAGCTACCTTGTGGTGCCCGATGCCGCACTGCGCAAGGCGGGGCTCACTGCCCACTGGTGTGCAGCTGCCGGAATCGACCTCCACGGTGCCTACGGATTTAGCTCCGAAAGACCCACAGCACCGCTTGGCCACACCTATAATATTATAGGGGCACACCCCTACCAGCCCAAAAGGCTAAAATCGCTTGCTGGACGCAAGGTAGAGATTATCCGCCACGGCTTTTCGCTCCCCACATCCGCCATACTCAAGGCCCTTGGCGCACAGGAGGGGGCCGGCACACGCTGGGCCTTTGCGGAGATTGGAGGCGACAGGTGGGCCTTCCAGATTGAGGAGATAAAGTAAAAAACCAAAAAAAATAGTAGAGCTGATAATTATGGGAAATTTCAAAGAGGAGATTGCAAAGGTCGAAGCTATGATCTTCGATGTTGATGGCGTCTTCACCGACGGCGGCATCATCCCCCTCGCCAATGGCGACTTCATACGCAAATACTACGCAAAGGATGGCTACGCACTCGCCTATGCCATAAAGATGGGCTACAAGGTAGCAATCATCAGCGGCGGTCGTGGCGACACCCTCCGCAAGCGCTTCGAGCACTTCGGGGTGGAGGAGCTACATCTCGATGTGAGCGACAAGTTGGGCTGCCTAAACGATATCATCGAGCGCCTTGGGCTCAACCGCGACCATGTGCTCTTCATGGGCGACGACATTCCCGACCTCGAGTGCATGAAGGCCGTGGGTCTTCCTGTGGCACCCGCCGATGCCGCATGGGAGTGCATTGAGGCTTCGGTGTATGTGTCGGAATTTGGCGGTGGCAAGGGTTGTGTGAGGGACATCGTAGAGCAAATTCTGCGTGCCCACGGCAAATGGGCACTAACCTCCGAAGGGGTCACCTGCTCGAAGGATGTTAAGAGCAACTAACACACACAAGCGGCCGACTGATACCAGTCGGCCGCTTGTGTTATATGGTGTTGGGGCAGGCCGCAGCGAGCCAAAGACAACTCATAGGGCAAGGTGGATGCGAGGTGCACAAAAAAACTCCTCTCCACGGTTTGCATAACGCAAACTGCGGAGAGGAGTTATCGTAGTGCAACGCCAAAGGCGCTGCCTAAAGGCATCTTAGCCGAGGAAGCAGAGAAGGATACCAGCTGCTACCGCCGAACCCACTACGCCCGATACATTGGGACCCATAGCGTGCATGAGGAGGTAGTTGGAGGGATTTGCCTTCAGACCCTCGTTCTGCGATACGCGAGCAGCCATAGGCACTGCCGACACACCTGCCGAACCAATCAGAGGGTTAATCTTCTTACCCTCGGGCAAGAACACATTCATCAACTTGGCCAGCAACACACCACCTGCGGTACCGCACGAGAAGGCAACAATACCGAGTGCGAGGATGAAGAGAGTCTGCAAGTTCAGGAAGTTCTCAGCAGTGGCAGTTGCACCCACGGTGATACCAAGGAAGATTACCACAATGTTCATCAACTCGTTCTGGACAGTCTTTGCCAAACGATCCACAACGCCACACTCCTTCATCAAGTTACCGAGCATCAAGCAACCTACCAGAGGAGCTGCATCGGGAAGAATGAGGGCAATGATGATGGTGATAACAATGGGGAAGATAATCTTCTCGGTCTTGGACACCTGACGAAGGGTGGTCATCTTAATCTGACGCTCCTTATCGGTGGTGAGAGCCCTCATGATGGGGGGCTGAATCACAGGCACAAGAGCCATATAGGAGTAGGCAGCGATGGCGATGGGACCCAGCAAGTGGGGAGCCAACTTGGCAGTGAGGAAGATGGAGGTAGGACCATCTGCACCACCAATAATACCAATCGAACCGGCCTCCGCGGGGGTAAAGCCCATAGCATAAGCGCCAAGGAAAGTCATGAAGATACCAATCTGTGCAGCAGCACCCATCAAGAAGCTCTTGGGGTTGGCAATCAGGGGACCAAAGTCGGTCATGGCACCAACGCCAATGAAAATCAAGCAGGGATAGATACCACACTTAACACCAAGGTAGAGGTAGTCGAGCAGACCGCCCGTTGCGGCCAACTCCTGCCAATGTACATGGCCTCCGGCAAAGAGCTCCGAATGGAACATGCCTGCACCGGGAAGGTTGGTAAGAAGCATACCAAATGCGATGGGAAGCAGCAGAAGAGGCTCATACTGCTTCTTGATGGCGAGGTAGAGAAGGAAGCATGCAAGGCCAATCATCACCAAGCACTTCCAACCGCCTGCCTCAACGAACATCCTATAGATGCCCGACGACTGCAGGAAGTCCACAATACTCTCGCCAACAAACGAAGAAAGGAATGTCATCATAGTTATATCTCCTTTTTCTTAATATTAGCCGAGAATAATCAGGGCGTCGCCCTCCATTACCGAAGCGCCGTTAGCAACGCAAACCTCTTTAACAACACCTGCACGGTCGGCAGTGATGTTGTTCTCCATCTTCATAGCCTCAAGAACAGCAACGGTCTGACCAACGGTCACATTGTCGCCAACCTTAACATTGATGGCCAAAACGGTGCCGGGCAGGGGCGAGGAAATCTTCGCACCACCTGCGGTGGCAGCTTTGGGGGCAGCAGCGGGAGCTGCAGCGGGGGCTGCGGTGGTAGTCGATGCGCTGTAGGTAGCTTTCGACACCTGAGGTTTGCTGGTAGGCATAGGTTTCACACCCTCTACCTCAACGATATACTCGTTGCCATTAACGATTACGCGAGCAGTCTTGGAGGTGTGATCGAGTTTGTCGAGCTGCACTTTGTACTCGTTGTCGTTGATTTTCAGATTATAATTTTTCATCTTTAATTTCTGTCTTGTAAGAAGTGAGTTAGATTATTTGCGTTCGGGAAGACGGGTAAGACCGTGAATCTTCGAGTTCCAAGGCGAATATGCGCGCTTGATAGTCTGGATGGTGAGCACCTCCGACTCGCGGTCGTGGTCCTCGCCTGCGCTCAAGCGGATAGCCATAGCGATAGCTGCAACCACCTCGGCAGTAACCATCTCGGGCAAAGCTACCTCTGCGGGAGCCTCAACACCCTTGGCGGCACTCTTCTTGGCAACCTTCTGCTTGTGACTGGCGGCAAACGCTACACCAAACAGGCGAATGATGTAGATAAGAAGCACCAGTGTCACAGCAACCAGCAAGAAGCCAATGAGTGTAATCCACAAAATTTGTGACCAATTCATACTGTTTCGGTTTTAAAAAAGGTTGATTACTACACTACAAAGGAATGTTGCCGTGTTTCTTGGCGGGGTTCACAAGGCGCTTGGTAGCCAAGCTCTGGAGTGCCCTGATAACACGGAAACGGGTGTTGCGAGGCTCGATAACATCGTCGATGTAGCCATAGCGAGCAGCGCGGTAGGGGTTCGAGAACTTGTCTTTGTACTCCTGCTCCTTCTCGGCGATAAGCGCAGCGCGAGCCTCGGGAGTCTCGGCAGCCTTAATCTCCTTGGCGCACAATACCTCAACAGCACCACTTGCACCCATAACTGCAATCTCAGCGCAGGGCCATGCGTAGTTGATGTCGCCACGGATGTGCTTCGAGCTCATCACGATGTAGGCACCACCATAGGCCTTACGCAGGGTAACGGTAACCTTAGCAACGGTAGCCTCGCAGTATGCGTAGAGCAGTTTTGCACCGTGGTCGATAACACCACCGTACTCCTGACCGGTACCGGGCAAGAAGCCGGGAACATCCACGAAGGTAACGATAGGAATGTTGAAGGCGTCGCAGAAACGAACAAACCTTGCAGCCTTGCACGAAGCCTTGATATCAAGCACACCTGCCATAAACTTGGGCTGGTTGGCAATGATACCTACGCTCTGGCCGTTGAACCTTGCAAAACCGGTGATGATGTTGCGAGCATAAGCAGCCTGCGACTCGAGGAACTCGCCGTTGTCAACAACTGCGTGGATCACCTCATACATATCGTAAGCCTTGTTGGGGTTGTCGGGAATGATGTCGTTGAGCGAATCCTCCAGACGGTCGATGGGATCCGAGCAAGCCACAACGGGGGTATCCTCCATGTTGTTCTGGGGAATGTAGCTAATCAGCTGACGGGTGATGTTGATAGCCTCCTCCTCGGTGTCCACTGCAAAGTGGGTAACACCCGACTTCGAAGCGTGTACGCTTGCACCACCAAGCTGCTCCTGAGTTACATCCTCGCCCACAACGGTCTTAACAACCTTGGGACCGGTGAGGAACATGTAGCTGGTATCCTTCTTCATGATAACGAAGTCGGTCAGTGCGGGCGAGTATACTGCACCACCTGCGCAAGGACCAAGAATCAGCGAAATCTGGGGAATAACACCGCTCGACATCACATTGCGCTGGAAAATCTCAGCATAGCCTGCCAGAGCGTTCACACCCTCCTGAATACGGGCACCACCCGAGTCGTTCAGACCAATAACGGGAGCACCATTGCGCATCGCCATATCCATAATCTTGCAAATCTTCTCCGCCATGGTGAGCGAGAGCGAACCTGCCGACACGGTGAAGTCCTGTGCGAATACATACACCAGACGACCATCCACGGTACCATAACCGGTAACTACACCATCACCAAGGGCGTGGCTCTTCTCCATACCGAAGTCTACGCAACGGTGAGTTACGAACATGTCGAACTCCTCGAAGCTACCCTCGTCCAAGAGCATTGCAAGCCTCTCGCGAGCGGTATATTTACCCTTCTCGTGCTGAGCGTCGATGCGTTTCTGACCGCCACCCATCTTTGCCTCCTCGCGCAGCTCAATCAGCCTTGCGATTTTGTTCTGAATTTCACTCATAATTGTTTATTGAAGTGTTGTGTTAGAAATATTTTTGGTTTTTTGTATTTTCTTGCTTCTCTCCCCTTCTCTGCTCCTCCACCTTTGCCCTGCGGACCACCAATCGGTTTTACTCTCTAAAAAAACCTTGCCCCTAATGCAATGTGGCCGGTGCGCGGCGCTCGGTGTTGTAAGTGTGGGGGGGGTAGATAAGCTGTTGAGGCCGCCACTATGGGCGGCCCCTCAGCCGTGTTACCTGATTACTCCTCGCATTTGCAACCGGGGCAGCAGAGCTCGGTCAGCACACCCTTGGTCGACTTGGGGTGGAGGAAGGCGATGTTGAGACCCTCAGCACCTTTACGGGGAGCCTTGTCGATAAGGCGAATCTCCTTCTGCTCAGCCTCAGCAAGTGCGTCAGCAACATCCTCAACTGCGTAAGCGATGTGGTGGATACCCTCGCCGCGTTTCTCGATGAAACCTGCGATGGTGCTCTCGGGGCAGGTGGGCTCCAGAAGCTCAATCTTGGTCTGACCAACCATGAAGAAAGCGGTCCTAACCTTCTGGTCGGTCACCTCCTCGATGCTGTAACATTTCAGGCCCAATACCTCCTCGTAGTAGGGAATGGACTCCTCAAGGCTCTTCACTGCGATACCCAAGTGCTCGATGTGCGAAATTTTCATAACTTCTTGAATTTTAGAATAGTTAATGTATAATGTTAATTGTTTTGATATCTCCTTACGCGCACACGCGCCTCGCGTGCGCACATTTAACTCACAAATGTAGGGATTATAAACGAGAATAAAAAGTTGAAAGTGAGAAAAAATTTGAAAGAGGAGCCGGAAGTTGAAAGTTGAGAATCGGTGGAGGTGGTGAGTCGTGGTGGTTTGGAATACCTCCCTGCCGCTCCAATGCCCCGCTCTCGGGTGGAAGTTGTGGGCAATTTCCACTTCTGTCACCGGCGACCATATTGACCCCAAACAGATGTAATCGCCCCACATTTTTCAAATTTTTAGGACAACAAGGGCGAGTTTTATAAAAAAATTGAAGAAAATTTGTAAAAAATTTAATAACGATTGGGCATTATTAAAAAATATGTCTATCTTTGCTATCGGAATTAAAATTTGAAGAAAACTCACAATGGCACTTCTTAAAGATTTCTTCTATCAGCCCGACGGTGAAAACTTAAAGGGTGTTTCTCACAAGAACATCCTGATAAAGCAGAGCATCATTGCTCACATGGCCGTCAATGGTTGGTGTACTCTGGCCGAGCTCACCAAGGCTCTCCATATCAGTGTACCCACCATGACGAAGCTCGTGGGCGAGCTCGTAGAGGAGGGCGTAGTAGTGGACAACGGCAAGGTGGAGACGGCCGGCGGTAGGCGTCCCAACATCTTCGGTTTGGCCAACACTGCCATCTATTTCACCGGCGTAGACATCGGTCGCGACTACATCTGCATGCTCGTCACCGACCTCAAAAACAACATCATCACGGCCCACACCGAGACCCCCTTCACCCTCACCGACGACGAGGCTTGTCTGGCCAACATCTGCCAGACAATCAACAAGTTTCTCGATGAGTGTGGTGTGGAGCGCAACAAGATTCTCGGCATGGGTGTCTGCATTGCGGGTCGTGTAAATCCCGCCACGGGTCACAGCTACATGTTCTTCACGGGCAGCCGCAAGTCGCTCAAGGAGAACATCGAGGAGGCCACAGGCATCAATGTGCTTGTGGAGAACGACACGAGGGCAAGGTGCTTCGCCGAGTACTACTCGGGCGACAGCGTGAAGGAGAAGAACATGCTCTACCTCCACTTGGGCAAGGGTGTAGCCATTGGCATCATTGCGGAGGGTAAGTTATATTATGGTAAGAGCGGTTTTGCGGGCGAGTTTGGCCACACCCCCTTCTTCAACAACGAGATTATCTGTTCGTGTGGCAAGAAGGGCTGCCTCGAGACCGAGGTGAGCGGCATTGCCATCGAGAATAAGATGGCCCTCCAGATTGCTTCGGGTGTCAACACCATCCTTCGCGAGAAGTGGGCAGCAGGCGAGAGCATCCACATCGACGACATCATCTCCGCTGCCAAGAACGACGACAACCTCTCCATCGAGCTCATCGAGGAGGCGGGCGAGAAGATTGGCAAGAGTATTGCCTTCCTGATTAACATCTTCAACCCCGAGTTGGTGATTATTGGTGGCAACATGGCACAAGCCGGCGACTACCTGATGTTGCCCCTCAAGTCGGCCACAAACAAGTACTCAATGAATTTGGTTTACAAGGATACGACCTTCCGTCTTTCGCAGATGGGCGCCGATGCCGGTGCTCTGGGAGCCGCAATGCTTATCCGCAACAAAGTTATTGGCCTTTAATCGTTTAACCCACAAGTAGAACCATGAACGCACTGGAAACCGACATTATCAAGCTACGCGCTCTGGAGCCGGAGGATGTCGACATACTCTACCGCTGGGAGAACGATCCCCGAGTGTGGAAGATGAGTGGCACCGTAGCCCCCTTCTCGAAATATATCCTACGCCGATTTATCGAGAGCCAAAAGTATGACATCTATGAGACCCGCCAGATGAGGCTGGTGATTGAGTCGAAGAGCAGCGGCCGCCCCGTGGGCACCATCGACCTCTTCGACATCGACCCCTACAACCATCGCGCAGGTGTGGGTGTACTCATCTACGACAAGGACGACGAGGGTCAGGGCTACGCATCTAGCGCCCTGCAAGCACTCATCCGCTACTCGTTCCAGATTCTCGGCCTCAACCAGCTGTGGTGCAACATCCTCTCGAACAACACCCGCAGCCTCAACCTCTTCCGCAGCAAGGACTTCACCGTTGTGGGCCTCAAGAAGGAGTGGGTGCGCACAACCACCGATTGGCTCGACGAGTACATGTTGCAGCTCGTCAACCCCATGAAGTAGCACAACAATAAGAAAACCAAATTCCCGTTAGTAGGAATAGACAGAAACAAAATAACAAACCCTGAAACAATGAAAATTGCAAGCGAAAAATTCGTAGCCATCAGCTACACCCTGACCGTTGATGGTCAGATTGCCGATCAGGCAACCAAAGAGGCTCCCCTCCAGTTCGTATATGGCATCGGTATGCTTCTTCCCAAATTCGAGGAGTATCTCGCAGGCCTCGAGCCCGGCGACAAGTATAGCTTCACCCTCTCGCCCGAGGAGGGCTACGGCGTGAAGAACGAGGCAATGGTGATTGATGTACCCAAGGCTGCCTTCGAGATTAACGGCACCATTGAGGAGGGTCTGCTCACCATTGGCAACCGCATCCCCATGATGACCCAGATGGGCCAGCCCGTCATCGGCATCGTTGTAGAGGTGTCGGAGGAGGCTGTGAAGATGGACTTCAACCACCCCATGGCCGACAAGACCCTCAACTTCGAGGGTGAGGTTGTGGAGGTGCGCGACGCCACCGACGACGACTATCCCCACTCGTGCGGCTGCGACTGCGGTTGCGAGGGCAACTGCGACGACGGTTGCGAGGGTGGCCACTGCCACTAATATCGACCAACAAAAAATCCCCTCAAAACCACTTTGAGGGGATTTTTTGTACTTAATGAGCGGATACAACCCTACTCTGAATCGCCACAATGTATAGCTTCACACTCATACACTACACCAACGGCTGGGAGGTGGGCTCCACCATCACCCTCAGCGGAGTGCCCACAGCAGGCACCCTTATCAAAGCAACCGAGGAGGCTCCCGAGGAGTATGCCGACATCTACTACATCGACAATGTACTGTGGGGCGAAGGGGGACAAAACTACCTCTTCGTGCGCCCCTATTTGGGCTATGGCGAAACAGCACCCATGACAGAGATAGACCGCCTGAAGGTGGCCATCGATGAGGTGACTGCTGCCGTCGACAACCTTGCCGACAACATCATGGCCAAGCTCGAGGAGCTGGGCTAAACCGTGAGAATAGTCCGAAGGGAAAAAGGGGCTTACAGCGGGAAGTTGCAGGGGATATAGGTGCCCTGCTCGGTGAGGCTGAAGGCTGCCACCGAGCGACCGTTGGTAACCACCACCTGACGAGCACCCACTACGCTGTTGTAGCGCACCGCTTGGTCGATAACAGATTGGTTTATAGCAACCTCCGGCGCCTTACACTCCACTACAAGCCATGGTCGGAGCTCCGCATCGACAGCCACTATATCGGCCCTCTGCGACTGGCCGTTGAGCTTCACGGGCCACTCCTCCACGATGTGGGTGGCAGGCACCCTCAAACGCTCGGTAAGATGGCGCACAACACGCCTGCGCACCTCCTCTTCGGGGGTGAGCACCAGCCACTTACGACGCAGGGAGGCCCACACCTCCACCACCCCGCCATCGTTCACACGAGTGGGCATACCGTGGGGTGCAAAGATAAAATCGGGATATTTTTCGCTATCTGCCAAAAAAAGTGTACTTTTATAGGGTCAAATATAGCAATTTTCTTTTTATGAAACGCATAGCAACACTTCTTTTCATACTCTGCGGCTGCGTCGCATCGCTCACAGCGCAGCAGACCACAACCCCCTCGGCCAGCGCACTCGCCACCACCGACAGGGTGGCCGAAGCACTCCTCACCCCTCGTAGCGCACTGGGATGTTTCCCCTCGAGAGAGCAGATGGATGCTGCCGAAGGGTCCGAGTTTGCCATACCCCTCACCTCGTGGCAGAGGGAGGAGCTCCCACACGCCACACGCTTCACCACACGCTTCAAGCGCAACTACCGCTTCGACGACAAGCAGATTGTGCTCCGCGTGGAGGGTGCAACGGGAGCCATCAGCATCGAGGTGAACGGCACAGAGGTGGGCTACACCTCCTCGGGTGCCTGCCGCTCGGAGTTTGACCTCACAAAGCGACTGAAGGAGAACAACAACCTCATATCCATTGTGGTACACAAGCACTTCGCCGCACAAGCGCTGGAGTCGGCACAGGAGGTCGAGCCCAACATCGCACGCACCACCCTCCTCACTCCTCCCCGTGTGGCTGTGGCCGACGCCGTGGTCTCCACCAAGTTCAACAAGCAGGGCGACGGCCTGCTGAGTCTTGGTGTGGTCATGCAGAGCTTCCTGCTCAACAGCAAGGACTACACCATCTACTATGAGCTCTACTCGCCCGAAGGCACCCTCGTGAGCAGCGCCAACAAGGAGCTCACCACACGCATGCTCTCGCGCGACACCGTCAACTTCCACGCACGAATTCCCGCCGTGCGCAAGTGGACCACCGAGAGCCCCGAACTCTACCGCCTTGTGGTCTACACCCGCCACGAAAATCGCATCAAGGAGTTCACAACCACCCAGATAGGTTTCCGCACAGTGGAGGTTGACGAGGGTGAGTTCAGGTTCAACGGCGAACCCCTCGCACTCAAACCCGCACTCCACACCTACTCCTCCATGGAGCAGAGCCGCGAGGAGCTCCAGAGGCTCAAACAGGAGGGTCACAACCTTATATTCACCCTCCACGCCGTGCCCGACGAGTTCTACTCGTTCTGCGACAAGCTCGGCATGATGGTCTGCACCTCGGCCTACATCACCTGCCCCGAGAGCGACTTTGCCTCCTCGCCAAGCAACAACCCCGCATGGAAGGAGCACTACCAATGGCGCGCAAACACCGCCTACCACCAAACAAAGATTCACCCCTCGGTGGTGATGTTCTCCATAGGCTACGATGCGCAGAACGGCATCTGCCTCTATGAGAGCTACCTGAAGATGAAGGAGCTGAAGGGAGAGTCGCGCCCGTTTGTCTACCCCCACGCCGATGGCGAATGGAATAGCGACCTCTAATAGCGGCGTTACTACATAGGCACACAAAGAGCCCTCAACCTTTTTAGGAGGTTGAGGGCTCTTTGTAGGGGTACTTTCTTAGGGGGAGAGCCTGAGCGACTCTTCTGTATCGGGATTACTTTGCCCAACAAAGGAGCGAGCCCGCAACCTACTAAGCGTAGGAGAGGAGCTCGCTCTCTGAAGTTTGGTGCAAAAAGCACCGATAAGATGTGCTTTTTTAACTATTTGTGGAGCGCAAGACCATTATCCATCCACTTAACAAACTCGGCTACATCGAGGTTGTAACCACGAGCATCACCAAGCTGCTGACCCTCAGCATCGAGAATCACATAGTGGGGCTGAGCATTGGCACCAAACTGCTCCAACGCAAAGGCCGAGTTAATCTTGCCCAGAGTCTTGAGCACCTTGCCATTAGCAGCAGTCACCCAATCCTCCTTTGCAACCTGTTTTTTGTCGTCCACATAGAGGGCGCAAATCACAAAGTCGTTCTCCAGTTTTGCCTTCACGGTGGGATCGCTCCACACGCGCGCCTCCATCTCGCGGCAGTTCACACAGCCGTGGCCGGTGAAATCGAGGAAGATAGGTTTGCCAACCTTGGCTGCGTAGGCCTTAGCCTCCTCGAGGTCGAAGAAGCCCTCGAGGCCGAGGGGAAGCTCCAAGAAGTCGCCGTACTTAACGGTACCGAGGTCGGAGCTCTCGGTGGTAGTCGAGGTGGTCGAAGTGGTCGAGCCGCTGCCAATCACAAACTCCTGACTCTGGAGAGGGGGAAGGTAGCCCGAAAGGCCGCTCAGAGGCGCACCCCACATACCGGGAATCATGTATACCACAAAGGCGAAGACGCCGATTGCAGCAAAGAGGCGGAAGGTCGAAACATACTTAACCTCCGAGTCGTGTTTGAATTTGAGCTTACCGAGCAGGTAGAAGCCGAGCAGGGTGAAGCAAACAATCCAGATTGCGAGGTAAATCTCCCTATCGAGGAGGCCCCAGTGGTAAACCTGATCGGCGGTCGAAAGGAACTTAAGACCGAGGGCTACCTCAACGAAACCGAGGACAACCTTCACCGAGTTGAGCCAACCACCGCTCTTAGGCATCTTGTTGAGCAAGCCGGGGAAGAGGGCACACAGAACGAAGGGAATCGAGAAGGCGAGCGAGAAGGCCATCATGGCGAAGATGGGGGTCAAAACCTCACCCTGAGTAGCTTTAATAAGCACGGAACCTACGATAGGACCGGTGCAGGAGAAGCTCACGAGCACGAGGGTAAGTGCCAAGAAGAACACACCACCCAGACCCTTCTTCTTATCCACATTCTCGTCGCTCTTATTAACGAGTTTCGAGGGGAGCACAATCTCAAATGCGCCAAAGAAGCTGGCAGCGAAGATCATGAATACGATGAAGAATACGATGTTGGGGAGCCAGTGTGTAGCCAGCCAGTTGAAGATGTCGGCGGTCACAGCGTCGCCACCCACCACGCGAGTGATGATAATCAGTGCAGCGATGGGGAGGGTGTAGAGAGCCACGATGAAGACACCGTACATAATTGCACGGAACTTAGCCTTGGCCTTATTACCCGAGCCCTTCATGAAGAACGACACAGTCATAGGCACCATGGGGAACACACAGGGGGTCAGCAGTGCTGCAAAGCCCCAGAGGATAGCCTCAATAATGGTTGCCCAGAAGTTGCCACCTGCTGCGGAATCCTCGTTCGCAGGAGCAACAGCAGCCTCATTGGCAGCCACCTCCTTGCCGAGTTTCACCTCGAGCTCAGCCTCACCCATGAAGCAGTTCTCGTCGGAGCACTCCTGCCACTCGATAGTCACAGCCACCTTGGCGTTTTTCTTGTGAGCAGCCACCTTCTGTGAGAAGGTAACGGTGCCCTCATAGTCGCCCATGTCGATCATGAAGATGTCGTCGAAGTACTTGTGGGGCTCGCGCGAAGGAACAGTCTCACCCTCGAGGGCAATGTTCTCCGAACTGAAAGTGATGGTGGTGGGGTTGTAGCCACCCAGCTCACCCATTGCATAGATGTGCAACCCCTCGGGAACCTGTGCGGTCACATTGATGTTGTAGTAACCCTCGCCGAGGTTTTCAACCTCTGCGCTCCACTGGGTACCGGTCTGCTGCGCGAGGAGAGTAGTCGAGAAGAGTGCAAAGACTCCGACCAACAAAATTCTCAGAAATTTCATAAATGATTTGTTTATTGATTTTAGGTTAACTTGTGTTTCAAGCATGGTTTCAACCTCGCAAATATATTGTTTTTTTTGGGAAAACTAACGATTTGCTCTCCATCTGTTACATTTTTACCCATTTTTCTACCCCTACGGGGTACCATTCTCACTTTTGGCCCGTTATATGCACAATCAAACAACCAAAACAACTCTGTTATGAAACATTTATTTAGGAGTCTTATTCTCCCCCTTATGATTATGATTTCCACCCCTACACTCACTGCGCAAACCCCTCGCGGCAATGCTCGCGACGGCAGCTTTTTCACCCCCGAAGCGCTCCCCTTCAGCGTGCTCCACATGAGGGAGTTCATGCCCACAACCAATGTTCCCCGCGGCAACGACATGCGACCCACACCCTTCCGCTACAACCTCGACGAGGAGGCAATCGACCGGCTCACATTCATCCCCACAGGTGGCACCGAGCCCCTCACATGGCGCGAGTCGCTGGAGCTCAACCATGCCGACGCGGTGGTCATTCTCCATCGTGGCAAGATTGTCTACGAGCGCTACTTTGGGGATATGCTCTCGTGGCAACCACACGCACTGATGAGTGTCACCAAATCGTTCACGGGCACCTTGGCCGCCACACTCGTGGCTGAGGGGCTCCTCGACCCCACCAAGAGAGTCGACTACTATCTCCCCGAGTTGGCCTCCAGCGGTTTTGGCGACGCCACCGTGAGGCAGGTGATGGACATGACCACCTCCATCGTCTACTCCGAGGAGTACACCGACCCCAATGCCGAAGTGTGGCGTTTTTCAGCCGCCGGCAACGCCATGGTGGAGCACCCCGAGGGCACCCCTCAGGGCTACCACGACTTTCTGGCCACCATACGCAAGGATGGCACCCACGGCACCACCTTCAACTACCGCACGGTGAACACCGATGTGCTCGGATGGATTGTGGAGCGAGTGGGAGGAGTGCCCCTCGCAGAGCAGTTGCGCGAGAGGGTGTGGAGTCGCATGGGCATGGAGCAAGATGCTTACTATCAGGTGGATGCCACAGGCACCGCTTTTGCTGGCGGCGGGCTTAATGCTACGGTGAGGGACCTTGCGCGTTTCGGCGAGATGATGCGGCGCGGAGGTCGTTGGCACGGCCGTCAGATAGTGCCCGAGGAGGTCGTCCGCGACATTCGATTTGGCAGCGACCCCACCCCCTTTGCTGCAAGCGACTACGGCAAGAAGCTCCCCGGATGGAGCTATCGCAACATGTGGTGGGTGAGCAACAACGAGGATGGAGCATTCATGGCACGAGGTGTCCACGGCCAAGCCATCTACATCGACCCTGCAGCCGAAATGGTGATTGTGCGCGTGGCCCACAATCCTCAGGCCTCCAACACCCTCAACGACCACATATCGCTCCCCGCCTACCAAGCCATAGCAGACTACCTTAAAAATTGAAAGTTGAAAGTTGTTGCCCTCCTAAGAACGGAGGCTGAATACGGACAGCTAATGCCTGATATGTCGCCTGATGGTACCGATGGTGGCATAGGCAAGGGGGGTGCCGAAGAGCACCTCGATGGCGAGTTTCATGGCATACTGAAACCCTATCATCAGCAGCAGGTCACGCGAGGTGACAACACCTGCAAAGGCTATCAGCACAAAGGGAACGGTGTCGGTGAGGTGGCCCACAAGCGAGCTACCGACGGTGCGCAACCACAAGTGGCGCCCCTCGGTGGCCCTTTTTATGCGCTCCATGCACCACGCATTCGACAGCTCGCCCAGCGCAAAGCCCACAAGCGAGGCCACCACAATGCGAGGCACATAGCTGAAGGTGGTGTTGTAGGCCACGGCAGCCTCGGCCAGATAGTCGGGCGAGGGGAGCCACACACCGATTTGGGTGCAGAGAACCATCAGTAGGTTGCACACGAGGGTCATGATTATCACCTTGCGGGTGGTGCGATAGCCCCATATCTCGGTGAGCACATCGCCCAGCATATAGGCAAAGGGGAAGGTGACGGTGCCGGCGTCGAAGTAGCAGATGCCGCCGATGGAGATAATCTTGGAGGCCATGATGTTGGACACCAAGTAGAGTGTGACGAAGAGTGCCACAACGACCACAAAGAGGGAGCTGCGGCTGATGCTCCACTGTGTTCGGTTTTTAAAAGGGTTTTCCGATACCTTATTCATTGTTATTTCTCTTTTTGATGGGACAAAGATAGAAATTCCTGTTGCAAAATTCAAACTTTCGGGGAAAGTGCACCCCTATTTGGGCTATTTGGGCCACACGAAGTGGAAGTTGGTGCTTTCGCCCCCATCGACCACGATGCTCTGGCCTGTGCAGAAGCCATTGGTGACGGTGAGGAAGTAGGCCCACTCGGCAATCTCCTCTGCCGTGGCCCAGCGCTTCAGGGGTGTCACAGCCATAATCTCTGCCCACAGCTCGGCATCGGTCATAACACACTCATTCAGGGGGGTAATCACCCCTCCGGGGTCGAGGCTGTTGCAGGTGGCTCCATACTTGGCCACAGCCATGGCTATGTGTTTGGTGTAGGCCACCACACCCCCTTTGCTGGCTGCATACTCGCCAAACTCGGCCCCCGTGTGACCACTTGCCGAGCCAATGTTGAGTATGGAGCGTATCCCCTCTCGCAGACCATACTTCTCGGTCACACGGATGAGCGCCTTGAGATTGGTGTCGATGTCGCCCTCGTTCTGGGTGCCGGCATTGTTGATGAGCACCTCCACCCCATCCACTGCGGGGAGCCCCTCATAGTTGCGGATGTCGCACAGATGGTGGGTGTAGCCCTCATGGGCAATGGAGGAGGGCTGGCGGTCGAGCCCCACAACGCTGTGGCCTCGCTCCAAAAAGAGCAGAGCTGTTGCCCTACCAATCCCCTGCGATGTTCCCGTAATCAGAATTTTCATTATCTCTACCTAAGTTATGATTATTGTAACAATTTCTTGCCTATGGCCACTCCTGCGAGGCGAAGGTTTTCCCTTGCCACCTCGGGTCGCATAGCCTCCTCGAGGGGCATACCCTCGGGGGTGGCGGCCACAATCTCCGCAAAACCACTCGAGGCCAACTCGCTGCTCATGACCACCGAGCCGCCCACAGCCACTGTGGGGATACCCATCCTCGTGGCAACCTCAAAGAGTCCTCCGGGGACCTTGCCAAGCAGCGTCTGGCCATCCACACGCCCCTCGCCTGTCACCACAAGGTCGCTCCCCTCGGCCCTCGCCTCAAACTCCACGGCATCCAGCAGCCACTCGACACCACCGATAAGGCGCCCGCCCGCAAGACCCCTCAATCCGAAGCCCACACCTCCCGCAGCTCCCGTTCGTGGGAGCATGGCAAGCTCCTCGCCCACGAGCGAGGCGAAGTGGTATGCCCCATCCTCGAGCTGCTCCACCTCCACAGGCGACGCCCCGTTCTGTGGGGCAAACAATCGTGCGGCACCCATGGGCCCCACAAGTGGCGATTTCACATCCGTGAGGCAGACAATCTCCACCCCCACCATCTCGGCCACAGCACCCGAAGGGTCGATGGCAGCAATGCGCGCAAGGTTGCCTCCGCAACCCCTGAGCACCTCATGCGAGGCATCGGTAAATCGCCAACCAAGAGCCGACAAAAGTCCTGTGCCACAATCGTTTGTAGCACTACCTCCAAGC
>JAGBZI010000030.1 GCA_017628305.1 Tidjanibacter sp. | reverse complement strand
GCAAGTTTGTGCGCGCTTTTTGGGTGTGTGCCAACAGGGAAAGATGGCAGAGTGGTCGAATGCGGCGGTCTTGAAAACCGTTGACCTTCACGGGTCCGGGGGTTCGAATCCCTCTCTTTCCGCAAAAGGGCAAGATTAATTGCAGGGCTTCGATGAGAATCGAAGCCTTTTTTGTTTCTGTAGGCCTATCAAACTTGTTTGTAAAAGGCCTGCGGAAATAAAAAAGATTATTCGCCTCGGGCGAGCCTGCAATTAATCTTGCTCGTTTGCAAGGGCCCCGCGGAAAGCGGTGAGGGATCACAAGCGTAGCGCAGTAATCCCACGGGGCCCTTGCAAACCTTTTGCGCAAAGAGAGGGATTAAAATCCCATCCACTTCTACATTCCCCCTAAATCCCCCTTTGGCAAAGGGGGACTTGGTCGTTGCTTGCTACCGCAACCAACGATAGGGCCCCGCGGCGAGCGAAGTCAATCCCACCCCTTGCGAAGGGAGGATCGATTTGCTTTTACGGATAATAATCGCCACATTTGTGGCGTGTAATTGACGGCGCTCGCGCAGGTAGGGTGCGTGCGCACAAAAAGTACTTTGGCAATGGTAACAAAGAGCAAACGACTACTCTCGCTCGATGCCCTCAGGGGTTTCGACATGTTGTTTATCATGGGACTTGCATGGGTGCTCATCGACCTCGGCAAGTGCCTGCCCGACTGTGGGGCTGTGCAGTGGCTGGCCGCGCAGATGGAGCACGCCGAGTGGGACGGCTTCACCCACCACGACACCATCTTCCCCCTCTTTTTGTTCGTTGCGGGCATCTCCTTCCCCTTTTCGCTTGCCTCACAGCGCGAGAAGGGGCTCTCCACCGGTCGCATCTGTGGGCGCATAGTGAGGCGCGCCGTGGTGCTCATTCTGCTGGGAGTCTGCTACAATGGTCTTTTCGATTTCCACTTTGCCACTCTGCGTTGGCCGAGTGTGCTGGGGCGCATCGGTGTGGCGTGGATGTGCGCTGCTCTGCTGACCGTTTTTTTCGGGTGTCGCATGAGGTGTCTTATTTCGGCAGCCATTTTGGTGGGCTACTCGTTGCTGTTGTTGCTTCCTGCGCCCGACATTGCGGCGGGTGTGGAGGTGTGGAGCCGCGAGGGTAACATTGTGGGCTACATCGACCGCCTGACCATCCCTAACCACATCTATTGGCGCGGAGTGATGGACCCCGAGGGGGTGTTGAGCACTCTGCCGGCCATCGTTACGGCCATGATGGGCATCTTTGCCGGCGAGTGGGTGCAGCAGGGGAGTGGCTCGGGTGGCCGAAAAAGTGGAATGATGGCTGTGGTGGCAGCTGTTATGCTCCTTGTGGGAGTGGTCTGGGGGTGGTTGCAGCCCGTCAATAAAACCCTCTGGACAAGTGCCTTTGTGCTCTGTGCGGGTGGCTATTCGTTGGGGCTGTTTGCCCTCTTCTACTATGTTGTGGATGTGCGCGGATGGCGACGCTGGGCAGGCTTCCTCCGTGTGATAGGTGTCAACTCCATAACCATCTACCTCGCCCAGCGCTTTGTGGATTTTTCGGCCATTTCGCGCCTTTTTCTGGGGGGCTTTGCCGAGCTGCTGCCGGAGTGTTGGGGCAGAGTGTTGATATCTGTGGGCTACTTGATGGTCAGCTGGCTGCTGCTATATGCCCTCGACCGTTGCAAGATTTACCTGAAGGTGTAGAAATAGTAAAAAGGATAGCCTGTTGAGGCTATCCTTTTTTTTGTCTTTGTGGTTGGGGTGGTTAATCGGCAAAGAGAGATTCGATGTCGCTCCATGTGCAGTCGTTGGGCGACGCGGCGAGCGAGAGGGATCACGGAGCGCATCGATGTAATCCCTATACACAAAAAAGAGGAGTGCCCGCAAAAGCACTCCTCTTTTTATCATTCCATCACCCTACTAATAGGGAATGATCTCTACATAGCGTCCCAAGTGGGTATTTTTTCGTGCCACAAAGTTGTCATAGTAGGCAAGAGGACAGTAGATAATGGATTGACTACTCGCCGCCCAAAGGCTATCATCGTCTTCGGGCTGATCGGGGCAGTCTCCCTTGAAATAGAGAATCTCTGTTATACCATCGTAATTACCATCGATAAAACGACCACCCAACACCTTAACACTTGCGGGGAAGGTGAAAGTTGTGACTTTGTCACCAAACGAAGCGTAAATCGACTCTGTACCTTCATTGAAGGTGACCGATTCAATATTGTAACAACCCATATAGGCTCCAAATTCAATACTCTTAACCGTACCTGGGATATTTATCTCTGTCAGTCCCTGGCAATAGGCAAAACAGCAATCATTAATAGTCTCAACATTGGCAAAATCGACGGTTTTGAGTTTGTCGCAATACTTAAATGTGTTCACCCCCGTGGATTTGAAGTGATCGGGGAAGGTAAAGTGTTCCAGAGCGTCGCACTCCATAAATACACCATCACCAATCCAGTTTGTCGTTGTGGGTTTAATCTCGATGTCGGTGAGCAATTTACAGTACATAAAAGCACCAGAATCGATGGTTTCGGCTGCAATGACAAGCTTTTTCAGACCCTCACACTCGTGGAATGCACTGCCACCCACATACTTAATTGTGGCGGGCACTTCGAGTTCTTCCAAAGCCATACAAGCCGAGAAGGCTAATGAGCCGATACTCTCCACGCCACCCCACTCGATGGACACGAGAGCATAGTTGGCATAGAAAGCACCCTCTTCAATGCTCTTCATAGTGGAGGGGAACTTGACACTCTCTACCGCGGTTGAGTTAGTGAATACATAACTACCACTGATGCTCTCCACACCCTCCTCAAAGGCAAGTGTTTTGAGGTTCTTACACTCGCGGAAGGCGTAGGCGCCCGTGATGTCCTTAATTTGTGCGGGAATGACGAGATCCACAAAGCCGGCCTTGTAGAATGCTTTGTAGGGGATGTCGGTCAGTTTTGCCCAGTCGAAACTTGTGAGTTTCTCGCACTCTGCAAAGGACTCCGAGCCTATTTCGGTAATACCCGGAGCGACGAATGTTTCAAGCCTTGTACACTTGTAGAAGCCCTTTTGGCCAATCTTGGTGACACTCTCGGGGAGTATAATCTTGGTACAACGGTCGTCGTAACTCCAACCCTCGTCCTTCACCTCCGTAACTTCGCCGTCGAAGGTGATAATACCGAGTTTCTCTTCCCAATAGTAGACATTCGACACAATCGCCTGGTCGAAGGAGTTGTCGTCTATGTAGGGTGTTTCGCCATAGCCCCAAGTGGAGTACCAAATCTGGTTATTGGGTGGCGAAGCAGGGCGCTCGGGTCGGCCCTCTTGTTTGACTGTAACAGCAGCACTCACATTGTAGGTCGTGTTCACAAAGATAATCTGTCCTTCACGAGGAGTACTTGTGGGGTTCTCGGCTACGGTGAAGTGGGTGCCCTCGTAGTTCTCATTCTTGAAGGTGATCCAGTCGCAACCTTCGCTGTATTTGGTTTCGAACTCCACATTACCACCCACGCTGAGGGTGATGTCCTGCTCGGTGAAATCTATCTCCACAACCTCGGGTGTAGCCTCTACATAGGGCTCGCTACCGGCCTGGCGCACAGTAATATCTTTGGTGTCTGTGCCATCGGTAATCGAAATCACACACTCCCTTACAGCTGGCTCGTCGTTGGCAAAGACCTCTATCTCTATGCCGCAGAAGGTTTGGTCTTCATTCTCTCCCGCTCTAATCCGCAGCCACTCGTGGTTGGGGTCGTAGGCCCATTCAATGCCTTCGAGCTCCTCGGTGGAGAGGGGAATCTGGATGTGTGTTCCCTCGGCAGGTACCTCGTAGAGCGATTGGAGTGCGTCGAGGGGGCTCATGTCGGCAGCGAGTTGGGCTATGTTAAGCACTGCGCTTTTCTCGCCCATCACAAAGGTGTATGTGGTGGTGCGAGCCTCGCCAGTGTTGGCTGTGGCAGTCACTGTGAGTGTTGCATCACCCTCGCCTTCGGTAGCCGAGAGGCTGCTCCATTCGGCCCCACCTGTGGCGCTCCAACTATCGGTGGCAGTTACAACCACCTGTACGGAGCCTCCCTCGGCAGTAAATGCCAACTCCGAATGGTTGAGCGAGAGATTTTGTTCTTGGGGAGTTTCGGGCTCTGGTGGGGTGTCCTCGCATCCCACTGCAAAAATGAGAGCCAAGAGTCCAAACAGTGTCAAAAAT
>JAGBZI010000029.1 GCA_017628305.1 Tidjanibacter sp. | reverse complement strand
TTAACCATGTCGCTCAACACCTCCTCCAGCATGGCTAACACAGCTTTCTTGTCGTTGAAACGGGGCTTCTGTCCCCCCAGCGTCCAGCCACACTCACAGTAGATGCAGTTGAACGAGCATAGTTTACAATCCACGGGGAGCAGGTTGATGCCGAGCGAAAGGCCCAAGCGACGCGAGCGGATGGGGCCAAAGATGAAGTTATCGTAGAGAATAGACATGGTTCTTGATTATTAGTTTTTAATATCGCGAAGTTACGCTTTTTTGCTACAACCACAAAATTTTTGCCGCATTCTACCCACTCGGCAGCTCGGCACTATTAGCGTGGCACCCATTTTGCCACATCATTCGTCGGGACGAAGTAGTCGTCCACACACATATTTACACACCAACAAAAAACACGCAGTAGACTATGAACACCAAGATGATTCTTTCGCTGGCAATGGTTGTGGGGGGATTCGCCCTGCTATTGCTCACCACCACCTCGTGGACACCCGCTCGCAAGGTGGACAACTCCACAGTAGGCCCCGTGGATTGGGGACGCTACACGGGGTCGTGGTATGAGATTGCTCGCAAGCCCCACAGTTTTGAAAAGGGAATGAGCCATGTGAAAGCCACCTACACAGCCCGACCTGACGGCACCATCGAGGTGCGCAACGAGGGTATAAAGAATGGAAAGCCCAAGGTGGCCCGCGGCAAAGCACGCACCACCGACATCCCCGGGCAGTTGAAGGTGACCTTCTTCATCTTCCCCGGCGAGTACAACATCCTCGAGCTGGGTCCCGACTACTCCTACTCGGTTGTGGGAGGCTCCAACGGCGGCTACCTGTGGATACTATCGCGCACCCCCGAGCTCGACGCAGCCACCCTGCGTGGCATCCACTCGCGCCTCGAGGAGCGTGGCTACGACCTCTCGGACCTCATGCCCGTAGAGCAATAAGCTGCGGACAGAATGCCCGCCATCACAAAAGAGCCGTTCCGGCTCCGAGCTAAAGTTTTCCGGCTGAGCGAAAGCTGAATGAGCCTCCGCGAGCGATGATAATATGGTCCAGCAAGGCAATGTCGAACAACGCAGCAGCCTCCTTCAGGCGCCTCGTGAAGGCCTCGTCATCGCCACTCGGCTGGGCACTGCCCGAGGGGTGGTTGTGGACCACAATGATGGAGGCAGCAACGAGGTTGAGCGCACGGCGCAGGATAAGCCTACAATCCGACACCACCGACGACAAGCCACCCACACCCACCTTTCGGCGCTCGATAATCCTATTGGCCGAAGAGAGGTAGACAACCCACAACTCCTCGTGGTCGAGCCCGCCTAGCAGGGGGGCAAAAATCTTCTCCACATCGTTGCGGTCGTGAATGGTGGTCTGCTCCTCCATCTGAGAGACCAACACCCTGCGGCCAAACTCCATGGCTGCCGAGAGCCTTGCAGCCCTCTCCAGCCCGAGCCCCTCCATCAGGCGCAGTTCGTCAAGGGAGAGCTTGGCAAGCTCACCCAGCGAGCCCACCCTCTCCACCAAGCGCGAGGCCACGGCCACACTCTCCTCACCCCTCTTGGGTGGGAACATCAGCGACACCAACTCCGCATCGTCGAGGGCCTCGGCACCTCGGGCTACGAAGAGGTCGCGCACATCTCTATCGGTTGGCGATTTCATTGCTCAGGTGGTCATAGCGGTCGAGGATGTAGTCGCCCAGCTCGTCGGCCAACAGGTCCCACGCATTGTGGGCAGCCTGTTGTTCGGCCTCCTTCTTGGTGGAGCCGCGGCCACTCGCCATCCTCATGTCGTCGATTACTACTCGCGAGATGAAGGCAGGGTGGTTGGGGGAGCTATTCTCGCCATCGGCCTCGGTCTGGAAGCTGATGGTTCGTTTGCTTTTCTGGCACCACTCTATCAGGCGACTCTTGTAGTCGTTCTCCTGATGCGACACATCGTCGAGGTTGATATTCTTGGGCAGCAGGTCGTTAATCACAATGCGATTGACGGTGTTGTAGCCCTTATCGAGGTAGAGAGCACCCACAAGAGCCTCGAAGCAGTCGCCAAAGAGGTGTTTGTGGGCAAAGTTGCCCGTGGCGTTGTAAATCACCAACTTGTCGAGCCCCAAGCGCTCGGCCAGAGCATTGAGCGACTGGCGACTCACAATCTTCGAGCGGGTCTTGGTGAGGAAACCCTCGGGCTCGTAGGGGTACTCAATGAAGAGGTAGTCCGACACGATGCTCTCCAGCACAGCGTCGCCCAGAAACTCCAAGCGTTCGTTGTTGATACTCTCGCCACCCTCCACCTTCACCGATGCCGAACGGTGAACAAGGGCGAGCTTGTAGAGCTCAATGTTGTCGGGGGTGACCCCAAATATGCGGCGGAAGGCACGATAGTACTCCCTATCTGCTCCCCACAGGCGGTGTATGATACGACTTATGCAGCGCACGATTTATTTCTCTCTCTATTATTTGGGTTGTTAGTTCTTCTCCCTCAGCCTATTCAGCCCTATACTTTTTGATAATCACTGTGGAGTTCTGGCCACCGAAACCGAAGGTATTGCTCAGGGCATACTCCACTGTGCGGTGTTGTGCCACATCCCTCGTGAGGTTGATGCGGGGGTCGATAGCGGGGTCAAGCTCCTCGATGTTGATGGTGGGAGGAACCACATCGCGGGTGACAGCCAAGAGGGCTGCCAGCACCTCAATAGCACCCGCCGCACCCAGCAAGTGACCCGTCATCGACTTGGTGGAGCTGATGTTCATCTTGTAAATGTGGTCGCCGAAGACCTTTGCAATACCCTTCAGCTCAGCGATGTCGCCCAAGGGGGTCGAGGTGCCGTGGGTATTGATGTAGTCGATAGACTCGGGAGCGATACCTGCATCCTCCAGAGCCATGGTCATGCAGTAGGCCGCACCCTCGCCCTCGGGCTCGGGGGCAGTGACATGGTAGGCATCCGAGCTCACTCCGCAGCCCACAATCTCGCCATAAATCTTAGCACCCCTTGTCAATGCGTGCTCCAGCTCCTCGATGACCACTGCACCGCCACCCTCGCCCATCACAAAGCCGTCGCGCGACTTATCGTAGGGCCTCGAGGCGGTCTTGGGGTCGTCGTTGCGGGTGGAGAGGGCCATCATGGAGTTGAAGCTGCCGATGCCAACCACCGACACAGCTCCCTCCGAACCGCCCGTGACAACCACATCGGCCCTGCCGAGGCGAATCTGGTCCACGGCCGACACAATCGAGTGGGTGCTCGACGAGCAGGCCGACACAGTGCTGAAGCTGGGACCCTTGTAGCCATACTTAAGCGAGATGTGACCGGCCGCCATGTTGGGCAACATCTTGAGAACCAAGAAGGGGCTGAAGCGAGGCATGCCGCTCTCGCTCTTGCAGTACGACGACAACTCCTCCGAAATGGCGTTGATGCCGCCAATTCCGGCACCCCAAATCACACCCACACGGTTCTTGTTGAGCTCACACTCCTCCAGACGGGCATCGCGAATTGCTTCGTCGGCCGAGATGAGTGCATACTGGGTAAAGGCGTCGAGCTTGCGAGCCTCCTTACGCTCAAAATAATCCTCCGGGTTGTAGTTCTTAATCTCTGCCGCAAACTTGGTCTTGTTGTTCGAGGCGTCGAAGCCTTTGATGAAATCCACACCACAGACACCCCCCTCGAGCGCTGCGAAGTACTCCTCCACATTGTGGCCCAAGGGATTGATGGTGCCGATGCCGGTAATCACTACTCTTCTCTGTTTCATGGTCTTTACTTTGGTTTTGCCACCTCTCGCGAGCCGCCATTGCGGGAGCCACACATCTCCCTACGGGGCCCAGGTCGGTGGGTTGTCAGAAAACAAAAAGTGAGGTAAAATAGCACACTATTTCACCTCACTCAATATACTCTGTTGAGCCTTTTCGTTGAACGCGATAAAACTATTTAGCGTGCTCCTCAACATAATTGATGGCGTCGCCAACAGTCGAGATTTTCTCAGCAGCCTCATCGGGAATCTCCAAACCAAACTCCTCCTCGAAGGCCATAATAAGTTCAACGGTGTCAAGCGAATCAGCGCCAAGGTCGTTAGCAAAGCTGGCCTCGGGGGTGATGTTCTTCACATCCTGATTGAGCCTGTCTTTGATAATCTCAACTACT
>JAGBZI010000028.1 GCA_017628305.1 Tidjanibacter sp. | reverse complement strand
GTAACGGTAAAATGAGAGAGTTGCTTGGCGGTAAAGGTGCCAACCTCGCAGAGATGAACCTGCTGGGTATGCCCGTGCCTCCCGGATTTACCATCACCACCGACGTATGTACCGAGTACTACAAAGAGGGTGAGGCTAAAGTTATCGAGCTTATCAAAGCAGAGGTAGAGGCAGCTATCAAGATGATCGAGGAGTCCACCGGTATGAAGTTCGGCGGCGAGGTATCGCCCCTGCTCCTCTCGGTTCGCTCGGGTGCTCGCGCTTCGATGCCCGGTATGATGGATACCATCCTCAACCTTGGTATGAACGACAAGGCTGTTGAGGCTGTTGCTGCTCGCTCGGGTAACGACCGTTTCGCTTGGGACTCCTACCGCCGCTTTGTGCAGATGTATGGCGATGTGGTTCTTGAGATGAAACCCGCATCGAAACAGGATATCGACCCCTTCGAGGCTATCATCGAGGAGGTTAAAGAGGAGAAAGGCGTGAAGAACGACGCCGACCTGACCGCAGAGGACTTCAAGGAGCTGGTTGTACGCTTCAAGAAGGCTGTGAAGGAGCAGACCGGTAAGGACTTCCCCGTAGATCCTTGGGAGCAGCTCTGGGGTGCAATCTGCGCCGTATTCCGCAGCTGGATGAACGAGAGGGCTATCCTCTACCGCAAACTCAACAACATTCCTCAGGAGTGGGGTACCGCAGTGAGCGTTATGGCAATGGTGTTCGGTAATATGGGTGACAACTCCGCTACCGGCGTTTGCTTCTCGCGTGACGCTGCTACCGGCGAGAACATCTTCAACGGTGAGTACCTCGTGAATGCACAGGGCGAGGATGTGGTTGCAGGTATCCGCACTCCCCAGCAGATTACCCTCGAGGGTTCGCGCAGGTGGGCAAAGGCTCAGAACATCGACGAGGCTACCCGTGCCGAGCAGTTCCCCTCGCTCGAGGAGGTTATGCCCGAGGTTTACAAGGAGCTTTGCGACATCAAGGACCACTTGGAGAGCTACTTCAAAGATATGCAGGATATGGAGTTCACCATTCAGGACGGCAAGCTCTGGATGCTCCAGACCCGCAACGGTAAGCGTACCGGTGCCGCAATGGTGAAGATTGCCATCGATATGCTCGAGGAGGGCCTCATCGACGAGCAGACCGCAGTTCTCCGTCAGGAGCCCGAGAAACTCGACGAGCTTCTCCACCCCGTATTCGACAAACAGGCCATCAAGAGCGCTAAGGTTATCACCAAGGGTCTGCCCGCCAGCCCCGGTGCTGCTACCGGCCCCGTAGTATTCTTCGCAGAGGACGCAGAGAAGTACCTCAACGAGACCGGCGTGAAGGCTATCTTGGTTCGTATTGAGACTTCGCCCGAGGACCTGAAGGGTATGCTCGACGCAGCAGGTATCCTCACCGCTCGCGGTGGTATGACCTCGCACGCAGCCGTTGTTGCCCGTGGTATGGGTAAATGCTGTGTTTCGGGTGCAGGTGAGCTGAAGATTGACTACAAGACTCGCACCATCGAGATTGACGGCCTTGTAATCAAGGAGCACGACTGGATTTCGCTCAACGGTTCGACCGGCGAGGTTTACCTCGGTCAGGTTGCTACCAAGGAGGCAGAGCTGAGCGGCGACTTCGGCAAACTCATGGACCTCACCACCAAGTACGCACGCCTGAAAGTGCGCACCAACGCCGACTCGCCCCGCGATGCAAAACAGGCTGTTAGCTTCGGCGCACAGGGTATTGGTCTTTGCCGTACCGAGCACATGTTCTTCGAGGGCGACCGCATTTTGGCCGTTCGCGAGATGATTTTGGCTGACGACGAGGCTGGTCGTCGCGTAGCACTTGCCAAGCTGCTGCCCATGCAGCGTGAGGACTTCGAGGGTATCTTCGAGGCTATGCAGGGTCTGCCCGTGACCGTTCGCCTTTTGGATCCCCCCTTGCACGAGTTTGCTCCCCACACCGAGAAAGAGCAGGCCGAGCTTGCTGAGGTTATCGGCGTGAGCGTTGAGAAGATTGCTGCCAAGGTTGAGGCTCTTGCTGAGGTTAACCCCATGCTGGGTCACCGTGGCTGCCGTCTGGGCAACACCTATCCCGAGATTACCGAGATGCAGACCCGCGCAATCTTGGAGGCTGCAATGAATGTTAGGGCTAAAGGCGTGCCCGTGAAGGTGGAGATTATGGTTCCCCTCGTAGGCAACCACAAAGAGCTCCGCTACCAGAAGAACATCATCGACCGCGTTGCAGGTGAGATTTTCGCCGAGCGCAACGACAAGATTGACTATATGGTAGGTACCATGATTGAGATTCCTCGTGCTGCCGTTACTGCTGACCAGATTGCAGAGGTTGCCGAGTTCTTCTCGTTCGGTACCAACGACCTCACCCAGATGACCCTTGGTTTCTCGCGTGACGATATTGGCAAATTCTTACCCATCTACCTCGAGAAGAACATCCTGAAGGCTGACCCCTTCAAGATTCTCGACCGCAATGGTGTAGGTCGCCTCGTTCGTGAGGGCGTAATGAAGGGTCGCACAACCCGCGAGAACCTCAAGTGTGGTATCTGCGGTGAGCACGGTGGTGAGCCTTCGAGCGTTGAGTTCTGCCACTCGGCAGGTTTGGACTATGTGAGCTGCTCGCCCTTCCGTGTGCCCATCGCACGCTTGGCTGCTGCTCAGGCTGCGCTCAAACAGCAGTAGTCTGTACCGCTACATAACAACCAACAGAGAGGGTGTCCAAAACTTTGGACACCCTCTTCAATTTACAGAGTAGGATAAGCGAAAAACTCTAACCTTAAAAATTCAATCCCAGGCCAAGTTGTATATCACACCCAAATACCTCTCGAAAACCATCAAGGAGGCGTCGGGTAAATCTGCCGTGAGGTGGATAGAGGAGTTCGTAACCACCGAGGCCAAAGCGTTGCTCAACTCCACAACGATGTCCATACAACAGATTTCCGACCTTTTGGGCTTCGAATCACAATCCCACTTCGGCAAATATTTCAAACGGGTTGTGGGACTCTCCCCCCGCTCTTGGCGTGCAACAATGTCGTAATTAGGCCGCCACACCCCCCGTTTCAAAACGACAACATCGGCCCCGCCACTCCTCCCAAAGGGGTAGGTGGTCTTCATCGAACGACGAATTGAATTTTAGGATTGCTTTTTCAACTATTATTTATATATTTGTATGTTGGAAAAATTTTAACCTAAAATAGTGAACTTTTATGTCAGAAAACAAACAAATCAAGAAACTTGCGGACAACGCCTACCGTCCTCTGGCCGAGGGCGAGGAGTATGTGCCCGTGATGAAAGCCTCGGAGAGCCCCAAGGAGGTAACCCCCTACTCGGTAGGTATGGGTGTGCTGATGGCCATCATCTTCTCGGCAGCCGCTGCCTACCTCGGACTGAAGGTGGGTCAGGTATTTGAAGCCGCCATCCCCATCGCCATCATTGCCGTAGGTGTGGGTACCATGACCGGCAAGAAGAATATGCTCGGTCAGAATGTTATCATCCAGAGCATCGGCGCCTCGTCGGGCGTGATTGTTGCAGGCGCAATCTTCACTCTCCCCGCACTCTACATTCTGGGCCTCGAAGCACAGTTCTATCAGGTGTTCCTCTCCTCGTTGTTGGGAGGTCTGCTGGGTATCGTGCTGCTCATCCCCTTCAGGAAGTATTTTGTGAAAGATATGCACGGCAAGTACCCCTTCCCCGAGGCAACTGCCACCACCGAGGTACTCGTGAGTGGCGAGGGCCAGAAAGGACAAGCCAAGCTGTTGGCCATCAGTGGTTTGGTGGGTGGTTTGTATGACTTTGTAGTGAGCACCTTCGGCTTGTGGACCGACACCATTTCGACCCGCATAAGCACTTGGGGCGTACACCTCGCAGACAAGTTCAAAGCCGTATTCAGCATCAACACATCGGCAGCTGTGCTCGGTCTGGGCTACATCGTAGGCCTCAAATATGCCGCATTCATCTGCGCCGGTTCGTTCCTTGTATGGTTCCTCATCGTTCCCATGGTTGGCTCGTTTGAGAGCAGCATCGACCCCGCCGCTCTGGTGAGCATTCTGGGCATCACCGACACCGGCATCCTTGCTAACCCTGCCAAGATTTTCACCCCCGAGAACCTCTTTGCCTACATCGGCAAACCCCTCGGTATCGGCGGTATCGCCATGGCCGGTATCATCGGCATCCTCCGTCAGGCCAGCATCATCAAACAGTCGCTCGGCATGGCCGTGAGCGAGCTCAAGGGTAAGAAGGGCTCCGGCGAGGCAAAACGCACCGACAAAGACCTCTCAATGAGGGTAATTCTTTCGATACTTATTGCGGCATTGGTGTCTGTGTTGGTATTCTTCCGCGTGGGTGTATTGGATAGCTGGTGGCTCTCGATTGTGGCACTTCTGGTGGTATTCGTAATCACCTTCCTCTTCACAACCGTTGCAGCCAACGCCATCGCAATTGTGGGTAGCAACCCCGTGAGCGGCATGACTCTCATGACCCTCATCCTCTCGTCGCTCGTATTGGTTAGCGTAGGTCTGGAGGGCAACAGCGGCATGACCGCTGCAATGATTATCGGCGGTGTGGTATGTACCGCCCTCTCGATGGCCGGTGGTTTCATCACCGACCTGAAGATTGGCTACTGGATTGGCACCACCCCCAAACGACAGGAGGCTTGGAAATTCTTGGGTACCTTTGTGTCGGCCGCTACCGTTGCAGGTGTTATGATTATTCTCAATAAGACCTATGGTTTCACCGGCGAAGGTGCGCTCGTAGCTCCTCAGGCAAATGCCATGGCAGCTGTCATCAAACCCCTCATGACAGGCGGTGTAACCCCTTGGGTTCTCTACTTCACCGGTGCAGCTTTGGCCCTGATTCTCACCATGATTGGTGTTCCCGCGCTGCCCTTTGCACTGGGTATGTTCATCCCCTTGCAACTCAACACTCCTCTGCTGATTGGTGGTCTTGTAAGTTGGTTCGTAACCAGCCGTTCGAAAGATGGCGAGCTCAACAAAGCACGCAACAGCCGCGGTACACTCATCGCCTCGGGCTTCATCGCAGGTGGCGCTCTGATGGGCGTAGTGAGTGCAGTGCTCAAGTTTGCAGGTGCAGATTGGTTCATGAGTGAGTGGTATGCATCGAATGGTGCACAGTGGCTGGGCGTTGCTGCCTACGCCGCAATCATCGGCTACTTCATCTGGGATTCGCTCCGCGCAAAGAAAGAGCAGGAGTAAAGCTCGGAGAGAAGGCAAAATTTTAAAAATTCTAAATTGATATTAGACTTTAGACAGATAGACATGGAACTGAAAGAGAGATTTTTGAAATATGTGGGTTTCGACACCCAGAGCGACGAGAACAGCACCTCGTTCCCCTCGACCGACAAACAGCTCATTCTGCTCCGCGCACTCAAGGAGGAGATGGAGCAGATGGGTATGACCGAGGTAACCATGGACGAGCACGGCTATGTAATGGGCACCATTGAGGCCTCCGAGGGCTATGAGGAGCGTCCCGTAATCGGTTTCCTCGCCCATGTGGACACCTCGCCCGACATGAGCGGCGCAGCTATCAAACCCCAGATTATCCAGAACTACGACGGCGAGGATATTGCTCTGGGCGGCGATGTCGTAATGAAGGTTGAGGAGTTCCCCGAGCTGAAATTCTTTGAGGGTCACACCCTTATCACCACCGATGGTACCACCCTTCTGGGTGCCGACGACAAGGCCGGCGTGGCAGAGATTATGACTGCTGCCGAGTATCTTCTGAACAATCCCGAGGTGAAACACGGCAAAATCCGCATCGGCTTCACCCCCGACGAGGAGATTGGTCGCGGTGTCGACTACTTCAATGTGGAGGCCTTCGGAGCCAAATTTGCCTACACCGTTGACGGCGGCATGGAGGGCGAGTTGGAGTATGAGAACTTCAATGCTGCAGGTGCCAAACTCTCCATCAGCGGCCGCAACATCCACCCCGGCTCGGCCAAAGATAAGATGGTGAATGCCATCCAGTTGGCGATGGAGGTAAATGCACTGCTTCCTGTCACCATGCGTCCCGAGCACACCGAGGGTTACGAAGGTTTCTTCCACCTTGTGGGCATCAAAGGCGAGGTGGAGCAGGCCGAGATGAGCTACATCATCCGCGACCACGACAGGGCTAAATTTGAGCAGAAAAAGGAGCTCATCAAGAGGGCCGTAGCCTTTGTGAACGAGCGCCACGGCGGCGAGTTCGTACACCTGATGCTCAAAGACCAATACTACAACATGAGGGAGATGGTGGAGCCCCACCCCGAAATCATCGAGAAGGCGATGGAGGCCATGGAGCAGGCCGGCGTGAAACCTATCGTGAAGCCCATCCGTGGCGGCACCGATGGCAGCCGACTCTCCTACATGGGTCTGCCCTGCCCCAACCTCTTCACCGGCGGCATGAACTTCCACGGCAAATTTGAGTATGTGTCGCTCAACAGCATGTACAAAGAGGTGCTCACCATCGTAAACCTCGTTCGCCTGTGGGCCGAGTAGCGACAAATTGAGATAGCCAAACATTGAATAAAAGGAGAAAACTGCATGAAAAAGCTGGTAATAATGTTGGGAGCAGTGCTCGTAGGCACCCTCTCGGCTAACGCACAGTTTGACCTCGGCTCGCTCTTCAACAAGGTGAAAGATGTTGCTAAAGAGGTTGCCGGCGACGCTGTGGATGAGTATGTGCCCGAGGAGCTTCAGGAGCTTTTGGGCATAGCCATCCCCGAGCTCGAAATCCCCGGTACATGGAGCTATCTGGATGTTGCTGTGGAGTTTGAGAGCGCCGACGCCCTCACCTCAGCTGGTGGTAAAGTGGCCGCGCAGACCGCTGAGGAGAAGCTGAAGCCCTACTTGGAGAAGGTGGGTATCAAACCCGGCGCCTTCCGCTTCACCTTCCTCGAGGACGGCACAGCCACCACAACCCTCGGCAGCAAAACGCTGAAGGGCACATGGAGCTACAACAAGGAGGAGGAGAGGGTGACTCTCGGTGTTGGCGGCAAGGAGTTTTCTGTGCGCATGACCGAAAATGGCGAGCACATCAACATCCTCTTCCCTGCCGACAAACTGCTGGAGCTTGTGAAGACCCTCAGCTCAAAATCGAACAACACCACCCTTGTGGCACTTGGTGCTTTGGCCAAGGGCTATGATGGCATGAACCTCGGTTTCGAGTGCGAGAAAGTAAAGGAGTAAAACTCATTAATCTCTAAATATTTAATCAAACACAAATTACTAAAGAAGATGAAAAAACTTATCATTGCAATGTGTGCTCTGGCAGCTGTTGTTAGCGCCAATGCACAGGAGAATGCCCCCGCTCAGGAGGAAGGCTTCCAGTTCACCGTGGTGAAGGAGAACCCCATCACCAGCATCAAAAACCAGAACCGTGCAGGTACCTGCTGGTGCTACTCGGCACTCTCGTTCATCGAGGCTGAGCTGCTTCGTATGGGCAAAGGCGAGTATGACTTCTCGGAGATGTACCTCGTTCACAACACCTACCTCGACCGTGCCGACAAGGCTGTTCGCACCCACGGTGATGTGTCGTTCGCACAGGGCGGCTCGTTCTACGATGTAATCTACGGCATGGAGCACTTCGGCCTCGTTCCCGAGGAGGAGATGCGCCCCGGCGTTATGTATGGTGAGACCCTCAGCAACCACAACGAGCTCTCGGCAGTGAGCGACGCAGTTGTAGCAGCCATCGCCAAAGGCAACCACCGCAGCCTCCAGCTCGACCCCAACGGTCAGCCCCTGTGGAAGAAGGCTATCGCCGCTGTTCACGACATCTACCTTGGTGTTCGCCCCGAGAAATTTGAGTACAATGGCAAGGAGTACACTCCCAAGTCGTTCTATGAGTCGTTAGACCTCAACGCTGACGACTATGTTTCGCTCACCAGCTACACCCACCACCCCTTCTACGAGTCGTTCGTTCTGGAGATTCAGGACAACTGGCGCTGGGCACAGAGCTACAACCTCCCCATCGACGAGCTCATGGAGGTGTTTGACAACGCTATCGAGAACGGTTACACCATTGCTTGGGGTAGCGATGTAAGCGAGCAGGGCTTCACCCGCGACGGTATTGCCGTTATGCCCGATGTTGAGAAAGCACAGGAGCTCAGTGGCTCGGACATGGCTCGTTGGTTGAAACTCTCGCCCGCAGAGAAGAAACTCACCACCAAACCCCAGCCCCAGATTTGGTGCACTCAGGAGCAGCGTCAGCAGGCCTACGACAACTGGGAGACCACCGACGACCACGGCATGCTCATCTACGGCAAAGCACTCGATCAGGATGGCACCGAGTACTACATGGTTAAGAACTCGTGGGGCGAGAGCGGCAAGTACAAAGGCATCTGGTATGCTTCGAAGGCTTTTGCTCGCTACAAAACCATGAACATCATCGTTCACAAAGATGCCCTTCCCAAAACCATCAAGAAGAAACTCGGCATCAAATAATCTCTCACAGAGATGACTATCAGGGCGGGGAGCTGCAACAATATGCAGCTCCCCGCCTATATTTTTCCTCCGTAGGTGGTCCAAGTCGCTACAAAATGCCTATATTTGTAGAAAGGAAAAGAGGAAATCAAAACCCACTAATAAAAAATTCATTATGAAACATCTATTACGCATCCTTTCGCTCGTGGCCATCGTCACTGTGGGCGCCAACCTCACCTCGTGCAAAGAGCCCGAGCCTGTACCCGAGGTGCTCAACCCCACCGTTGCCCTCGAGGCGGGTGAGGCTACCGAGACCACACTTACCTTCTCTATCGACAGCAAAAATGCCGATAGGGTACGCTGGATTTGCACCACCGAGGAGTTCACCGCTGCGGGTGTTCTCAACAACGGCTTCGACGCCGAATGTGGCACCGTTACCACCACAGCGACTAAGCTCACCCCCGACACCAGCTACACCATTTATGCTGTGGCAGCCAAAGGGGAGAAACTCTCTGCGCTCGCATCAATTCAGATGACCACTCTCACCCCCGAGCCCGAACCCGAACCCGAGCCAGAGCCCAAGCCAGAGCCCACCAAACCCACTGTAAGTGTTGCTGCGGGCAGTGCCACCGAGAGCTCCCTAACCTTCACCATCACCAGCACCAATGCCGATGAGGTTCACTATGTGGCAGTGGATGAATTCACCCTCCCCTATGTAACCATCGACGCCGACTTTGTGTTGCAGACCGACAACATCGCCGAGCCCAACACTGCCGCCGTGGTAACCATGGAGTACCGTGAGCCCGCCACCAAATACTATGTCTACGCAGCCGCCATGAAGGGTAGCGAAAAAGTGCTCTCGGAGTGTGTGGAGATGTACACTCTGGAGCCCACCTACACATCCTCGCAGCTCCCCACCCCCGACTACTGCAATGTGACCCTCTCGGCACTCACCACGCGCGACAGCTACTCCTTTGCAATCTCGGATGAGGACAATATGCTCTACCTCACCTTTGAGCTCTTCACCGCGGCAGGCACCAATGGCGCAATCCCCGCCGGCAGATACACCATCGGCAACGGCGCAATAGGCGAGATTGACCTTGCAACCATCTCCCTCGTGGCCAATGGCGCAACCCTTACCGTATCGAGCGGCGCTCTCGATGTGGAGCTCTATGGCGACGGCAAAGTGCGCCTGAATGGCGACTTCACTCTGGTCGACAACAACTCCGTGACCCTCGCCTACGACGGCGACATCAACATTGTGGGCATATCCACAGAGGGCGGTGGCAACTCGGAGATTAACCTAACATTTACCTCCGTGAAGGCTATCTACACCATTGATGGCAACCCCGGATGGTATGAGATTCAACTCATGGCCGACGACGGCTCGATGCTCGACCTGAACATCAACTCTTCTCCCGAGCAGAGTTTCCTCACAAGCGGTTTCTACCCCGTGTTTGCTTCGGCAGGCGAGGCTCAGCAGATGGCCATGGGCAACAGCTGGGTATCAAGCAGTTCGTTCTATCAGGACAGCAAAGGCCTCCCCTATGCCGTGCTCACCGGTCTGGACAGCCATGTACAGGTGGCCACCGATATGGAGGGTGACAACCCCACAGACAACTACTCCATCACCATCGCTCTGAAACTGAAATCGCACAGCGACCAGAAAGAGTATCTGCTCAAAGCCACCTACGACGGCCCCTTAGGTCTGGAGGTTGGCCCCGGCTTGCCCTCTCTGGAGATTGCCACCTACTATGTGGAGATTATAAGCCAAGGCAACCGCCACACACTCAACTTCTACGGCATGTTCACCTCCATGACCGTGAAGATTCAGGCCGAGAGCCTTGCGGAGATTGGCGGCGACTATGTCTACCACGACATCACAACAGGCTCCGTGACCGATCTCTATGCCAATATCTACGACCTCAAACTCGACGGTGGCCGCATCGGCATCAAGCGCTTCGACGACACCGCCGACGCCAGCGACGAGGGGCGTGTGAAACCCTACTATGCCTTTAGGCTCGAGGGTGTGACTGCCGGTGGCGGTCAGTATCAGATTGTGGGTGACTGGACCTCCTATGACCAGCCACAGTAGAGAGAAACACCACAAAACAGACAAACAGCGGTCGGCCAATGGTCGGCCGCTGTTTGTGTTGGGTAGTTTTGGGAATAAAATTTCAATATTTGGATTTTAGGTCCTATCTTTGTGACCCCAAAATAAAGGTTAGTTAGACAGAGAGAGATATGAAAACCATCAAAGAGATATTCGTAATCGGCAAAGGACCCTCCAGCAGCCACACAATGGGGCCCAAGAAGGCCTCGGTGAAGTTCCGCACAGAACACCCCCGAGCAGCCGCCTTCCGCATCACCCTCTATGGCTCGTTAGCCGCAACAGGCAAAGGCCACCTCACGGATGTGGCAATTCTGGAGGCGTTCGAGGGATTTGCACCCGCCGAAATCGTGTGGAAACCCCAAGATTTCCTCCCCTTCCATCCCAATGCCATGAGGTTCGAAGCCCTCGACGACAGTGGCAACACCACCGAGGAGCAGGTGATTTACAGCACCGGTGGCGGCACCATCGTCTGCGAAGGCGAGGTGGAGAATCCCCATGAGGACATCTACCCCCTGACCACCATGACCGACATCATGGAGTGGTGCAACCAGACGGGCAAGAGCTATTGGGAGTATGTGTTTGAGCATGAGGATAGCGACATCACCGACTACCTGATGGAGGTATGGAGCCACATGAGAGCCGCCGTGCGCAATGGTTTGCGCAACGAGGGCGTTCTGCCAGGCCCCCTGAATCTCCGTCGCAAGGCAGCCAGCTATTTTGTGCGCTCCAGAGGCTACAAGGACAACCTACGCACACGAGGTCTGCTGTTTGCCTACGCGCTCGCCGTGAGCGAGGAGAACGCCTCCGGTGGAGTGGTTGTTACGGCCCCCACTTGTGGCTCAAGCGGCGTAGTTCCCTCGGTGCTCTACCACCTTCAGGAGGAGTATGAGTTCAGCGAGATGCAGATTGTACGCGCGTTGGCCACCGCAGGTCTTGTGGGCACCATTGTGAAGGCAAATGCCTCCATTTCGGGTGCCGAAGTGGGTTGCCAAGGCGAGGTGGGCGTGGCATGCGCCATGGCAGCTGCTGCCGCCACCCAGCTTATGGGCGGCTCGCCAAGGCAGATTGAGTATGCCGCCGAGATGGCACTCGAGCACCACCTCGGTATGACCTGCGACCCCATGTGTGGCCTTGTGCAGATTCCCTGCATCGAGCGAAACGCCATTGCCGCCGCACGAGCCATCGACTCGCAGGTCTATGCCTGCTACACCGATGGCGTACACCGAGTGCCCTTCGACGGTGTGGTGGAGGTGATGAAACACACGGGCCACGACATCCCCTCGCTCTACAAGGAGACCTCCGAGGGCGGATTGAGTACCCTGACAATATAGCGACAAAAAAGAATGGAGAGCTCGGCGCTCTCCATTCTTTTTTACCAATCTCTACTCTACCTTCCTAAAGCGGTAAACCATCTGTGTATCGTCGTCGAAGGGATAGATTAGTCGCAACTTATTCTCCTGACGCACCACTCGGTGAGGTCCATCCTCAAAGAGTTCATTATCGCCAAATGTAACATTTCCATCCTCGGGGTTGTAGGTGTAGGTGAAATAGAAGGTCTGCGATATCAACTCGCCGACGCTCTGGGTGGCACTCAATCGGTTGCCCTCCTTGTTGAAGTTGAGCTGCAAGGCCATACCCAACCCCTGAGCACTCATACGCTCCTCCTCGCCGTCGTCGTAGAGCCAACTCACACTTTCAAACCTCCACGAAGTACCCTTCAAGGGGTCGGTGGCGGCAGGCTCGGGAATATCATATTCGGCCAGTTGCTCGGGGGTGGCAGCCTCTGCGAAAGTCACCTCGGGATGATTACCACGGACGAGCAGATAGTTGTAGTAGCTGACAACCCAATCGCCGTCCGTGGCGGGCTCCTTTGCATTGGTATTCACTGTTTTGAGCACCATGTGGTCGTCGTCGAGCAGTTCGTAAGAGCAGTCGAAAACAACATCCATGCCCCCCACTCTCATCTCCATGGACGACTCGGTATAGTTGGAGCAGTGATAGGTGTAGATGGTCTCGCTAAGGCCCTCCTCTCCATCGGTAGCAAAGGTGGCAAGTCCCTCTTTATAGAAGGTGAAGTAGTAGGGCTCACCAATAATCTCGGCAGGCGTAATCACCTCCATGTAGTCCACCGCCATCGTCATCTGATAGACAGTCCAACTACCCAAAAGCACCTCGGGCATTTCGGAGAGTTGGGGTTTGGGGTCGGGAGTCGGGTCCTCATTACCTGTGCGGTCACAAGCACAAAAAAACATGCACATGGCCAATGCAAGAGCAAATTTTGATTTCATGGTTAGCTATATTTTAGGTAAAGTTAAAGCATTTCTAATAATATAGATGCACCGTGGTGGCAAAATGTTGCATGGGGGAAGAAAAAAGTTCTAAAAAAAATGGCGACTGCCCATTAAATTAGCCATCGGAGAATGGTTTTCAGGGGCATAAGTGCCAATAGGAACATTAAGGAATTTAGGGAAATTTTCGGCTTTCAATTTCCAATTTCCAATTCATTGCTTTATCTTTGTGGGTTAATTGGGAAAAAATCGAAATAACAAAAATATATACAACTATGAGCAACCTCAACCTTTCCGAACAGGAGATTCAGCGTAGGGCCTCGTTGCAGGCACTGCGCGACCTCGGCATCGACCCCTATCCCGCTGCACGCTACGATGTTGCAGCTACCGCAGCACAGCTCGCCGCCGAGTATAACCCCGAGCTCGGCAACTTCGCCGACATCACCATCGCCGGCCGACTGATGAGCCGCCGTATCATGGGTAGCGCCTCGTTCTTCGAGCTGCAGGACCACACCGGCCGTATTCAGGTCTACATCCGTCGCGACGATGTGTGCCCCGAGGGCGACACCACCCTCTACAACACCGTATTCAAAAAACTGCTCGACATCGGTGACATCATCGGTGTGCGTGGTTTCGCCTTCATAACCCAGACCGGCGAGCTCTCGGTACACTGCAAGGAGTTCACCATCCTCTCCAAGAGCATCCGCCCCCTGCCCATCGTAAAAGAGAAAGATGGTCAGGTGTTCGACGCCTTCACCGACCCCGAGCAGAGGTATCGCCAGAGGTATGTGGACCTCATCGTAAACCCCGGTGTGAAGGAGGTATTCGTGAAGAGGGCCAAGATTATGAACACCATGAGGGAGTACTTCAACGAGGCCGGATGTCTGGAGGTTGACACCCCCGTACTTCAGCCCATCCCCGGTGGTGCTGCCGCACGCCCCTTCATCACCCACCACAACTCGCTCGACACCGACCTCTATCTGCGTATCGCCAATGAGCTCTACCTCAAGAGGCTCATCGTGGGCGGTTTCAACGGCGTGTATGAGTTCTCGCGCAACTTCCGCAATGAGGGTATGGACCGCACCCACAACCCCGAGTTCACCTGCATGGAGATTTATGTACCCTACAAGGACTACTTCTGGATGATGGAGTTCACCGAGAATATGCTCGAGAAGGTGTGCCGCGCAGTGAATGGCACCGACAGCGTGAACATCGCCGGCAACCAAATCTCCTTCAAAGCACCCTTCCGTCGCCTGTCGATGACCGAAGCCATCAAGGAGAAGACCGGCTATGACATCACCGGCCAGAACGAGGAGCAGCTCAGGGAGGCATGCCAGAGGCTCGGTGTGGAGATTGACAGCACCATGGGTAAAGGTAAGCTCATCGACGCCATCTTCGGCACCTACTGCGAGGAGCACCTCATTCAGCCCACCTTCATCACCGACTACCCCATCGAGATGTCGCCCCTGTGCAAACGCCACCGCAGCAACCCCGACCTCACCGAGCGCTTCGAGCTCTTCGTGAACGGCAAGGAGCTCTGCAATGCCTACTCGGAGCTCAACGACCCCATCGACCAGTATGAGCGCTTCCAAGAGCAGCTGAGGCTCTCGGAGAAGGGCGACGACGAGGCTATGTTTATCGACATGGACTTTGTGAGGGCACTGGAGTATGGTATGCCCACCTGCTCGGGTATGGGTATCGGCATCGACCGCCTCACCATGTTTATGACCGGCCAGCAGACCATTCAGGATGTTCTACTCTTCCCCCAGATGAAACCCGAGAAGGGAACACAGAAGGATTCGGACGAGAAATACTTGGCAAAGGGTATTCCCGCCGAGTGGATTCCAGTGTTGCAGAAGATGAGCTTTGTGAAGGTAGAGATGCTCACCAAACTCT
>JAGBZI010000027.1 GCA_017628305.1 Tidjanibacter sp. | reverse complement strand
TCCGAGGGACGCGATGTATCGCTCGATGTGCGCTTCAGCAACTACGAAGCAGCCCTCAGCGGTCGCCTGATGGTGGAGGCCGAGATTGAGCAGAACAGCCGAGGCGAGGTGGAGGCCACAGCTACCCTCCACGACTCCCACCTGCTCTCCCCCTCGCAGCGATGGGAGCTCCACTCCGACAACATCGTCTACACCCCCTCGAGTATTGCCATAAACAATTTTGCAATCGACAACGGTGCCGGCGGCCTCCGTATAAATGGCGAGATTGCCGACACGGCCACCACACCGCTCCAAATAAGCCTCACGGATGTGGCTATGGGCGAGTGGATTTCGCTCTTTGCACCCAACCTCAATCTGGAGGGTACCGTGGATGGTCTTGTGGAGCTCCACTCGGCACTTGATGCCCCCTATGGCAAAGGCGAGCTACACCTCTCGTCGCTCTCGCTCGACGAGATGGAGATTGACCCTCTGGGACTCAATGTGGAGATTCCGCAGAGGAGCACCCAGATTGCTATGACCATCAGCAATACCAATCTGAACTCCACCCTCGCCACAGGCACCTACGACTACACCTCGGGAGCCTACCGCGCAAATGTGGAGACGGAGGAGTTTGAACTCGCACTGCTCACCCCTCTGCTCAGTGGTGTGGCCGACAACCTGAAGGGAGTTGTGGATATCAACCTCGACATCGCCGGCCAGAAGGAGAAACTCGATATTGACGGCACTGTGGAGGCTACGGGGCTCTCCACCCGCGTGGATTTCACGGGTGCCACCTACTCCACCGAGCGTTTGTCGCTCAATTTCAACAACAACCGAGGCACCATTGCCCCCATCCGACTGGAGGATAAGGAGGGCGGTTGGGCCGAGGTGGAGGGTTATGTGGACCTCAACTCGCTCAGCAATGTGGGCTATGGCCTCTCGCTCGTGCCCCACAATCTTGTGGCCATCGACCTCGAGGAGGACATCGACGCCCCCTTCTGGGGCAAGGTTTACGCCTCGGGAGCTCTGCGCCTGCGCTCGGAGCGTCAGCTCACCGAGATTACGGGTGCGGTAACCACAGGTAGCGGCTCGGTGTTCAACCTGCCACTGAAGGGTAACAACGACTTTGCGGGAGCAGACTTTGTGACCTTCGTGGACCACTCGGAGCGTGTGGTTGTCGACACCACCCACCTCGTGGTGCGCAAGAAGAGCGAGCTGCGTAAGAGAAACCACAACAGCAAGCCGGCCGGCAACACCACCATGGATGTGATGTTGGGCGTGGATACCGACACCCAGCTGCGCATACTCATCGACCCCGCCACCGACAATGTCATCGAGGCAAAGGGTGTGGCCGACTTGGGCGTGATTTACGACAGCCGCAAGAACGACCTTGCCATCCGTGGCGACTACCAAATCTCGGAGGGTGTCTACAACTTCAACTTCCAGAACATCATCACCAAGCAGTTCACCATCAACCCCGGCAGCTATCTGCGCTGGAACGGCAGCCCACTGGGAGCCAACATAGATGTGGGAGCCACCTACCGCCTGAAGACCTCGCTGGCCCCCCTGCTCGGCACCGAGAGCACCGCATCGAGAGCCTCCACCCCCGTGGAGTGTATCGTAAATCTCACAGGTAGCCTCGAACAGGTGGATGTAAGCTTCGGCATCAATGTGCCCAACGCAAACACCGAATACCAAAGCATCCTCTCGAGCTACTTCTCGTCGCAGGAGATGATGGCAACCCAATTTGTCTACCTTCTGGCCCTCGGCAACTTCTACTCCGACTCGGCCTCGACACAGACCAACACGGCGGGCGCTGCGGGCACAGCCATCGGCCTCGACTTCTTGGCAGGTCAGGTGAGCAAACTCGTGTCGAACGATGCCTACAAATTCAACCTCAAGTATAAGGCTATTGACGACACCTCGTCGAGTTACAGCATCGACTTCCAGACGGAGATTATCGACGACCGCCTGCTCTTGGAGCTCGAGGCCAATGTGGACACGGGCGACTACTACCAATCCATCAATGGCGACGCTAACCAACTCTCGGGTGGCGGAGCCATCACCCTGCTGCTTGACGACTCGGGCGACTTCTACCTGAAGGGTTTCTCGAGGACCATCGACCGCTTCGACGAGAACCAAGGTCTTCAGGAGAATGGTGTGGGCCTTTACTTCAAGCGCAGTTTCAACCGCTTCGACGACTTGTGGCGCAAAAAAAGGGAGCGCCGAAAGGTGGAAAAAGAGAGTCCCAAGCCACAGGAAAGTAAAAAAATTGGTAACTTTGTGGCCAACCTCAAGGAGAACTATCTGAAGTACTCCGCGGCCAATGGGAAGGGGGCAACTCAGACCAATGCTGCTCAACCCGACGAGGAGGCAGCAACACAGGTGACAAACGAATAAATAAGAAACATAAAAAGCAAATAGAAACGACTATGATTGGACTTCTTCAGGCCGAGGCTCTGGTGAGCGAAGTGGCCGAAAAAACAGCCGAGAAAACTATGGGATTTGGTGAGCTATTTATGGCAGGCGGATGGCTCATGTGGCCTCTGTTGCTGCTGGGCGGCCTCGTAATCTTCATCTTTGTGGAGCGTTTTGTGGCAATCCGCAAGGCATCCCACATTGACCCCAATTTCATGAACAAGCTGCGCGAGCTCATCTGCGAAGGCCGCATCGACGGCGCCGTGAAGCTCTGCCGCAACACCGACTCGCCTGTGGCACGCATGATGGAGAAGGGTATCAGCCGCATCGGCCGCCCCATGGGCGACATCCAAAATGCCATCGAGAATGTGGGTAATCTGGAGGTGTCGAAGCTGGAAAATGGTCTTCCCATCTTGGCCACCATCGCCAGCGGTGCCCCCATGCTCGGTTTCCTTGGCACAGTGCTCGGCATGGTTAAGGCATTCATGCAGATGAGCCAAGCCGGTGGTGTTGTGGATATGAGCGCACTCTCGGGCGGTATGTATGTGGCTATGATTACCACCGTTGCCGGTCTGATTGTCGGCATCCCCGCCCACTTCGGCTACAACTATCTGGTGGCACGCATCGAGAAGCTCATCTTCCAGATGGAGGCCAACTCGATTGCCTTCATGGATATCCTGAACCAACCCGCAGAGAAAAAATAGGCCCCGCTAACAACTACAGCTATGGCTATTAAACGAGGACTCAAAACAACCAAGGATAGCGGCTCGTCGGCACAAACGGACCTCATGTTCCTGCTGCTGATGTTTATGTTGATGGCCACCACGCTCATCAACCCCAACGCCCTGAAACTCACCCTCCCCAAGAGCTCCAACCAGCTCAAAGAGAGGCCCTATACCACTGTGAGCATCACCAAAGACCTCCAGTACTACATCGACGGTGAGCGCATCATCTTCTCGCAACTCGAGGCCGCCATCGCCGCCAAGATGACCGAAAGTGAGGACAAAACCATCTCGCTCCACGCCGACGAGGGTGTACCCATCGGAGAGGTGGTGAAGGTGATGAACATCGCAAACAACAACCAATATAGGCTCATTCTGGCCACGCAGCCCGAATAGAACCTGCAAACAACGACACACACAATACCCCTAACCCCAAGGCCCACAACACTATGTACAACTACAACGAGGGTAACACCACACCACGACTGCTCGGAGGATTGTTCGCCGTCCTCTACCTGCTGTCGTTCATTGCCCTGATGCTGTGGGGTGGCGTAACCATCGAGAGCAAGGTGGCTGAGCAGGGCATTGTTGTGGACTTCGGCACCACACTCGAGAGCGGTAGCGGCGAGGAGGATACCCCCTTGGCCGACGACTACTCGCTCCCCGAACCTACGGCTGCCCCCGAGAGCCAGCCTGTGCAGACCCAACAGGTGGAGGAGAGCCCAATAATGGAGGAGGCCAACATCCTCACCGACACCCAATCACCCGAGGTGGAGCAGAAGGAGGTGGAGGAGACCCCGCCCACAGAGGAGCCCAAACCTCGCGAGGTGAACCAGCGCGCACTCTTCCCCGGCAACACCCCCAACTCGGAGTCGCTCTCGCAGGGCACAACCGACAAGGCTGAGGGCAACGAAGGCTACATTGGCGGCACCAAGGCCGACACCTATGAGGGTACGGGTGGCGAGGGCGGTTTCGAGCCCGACTGGAACCTTCAGGGTCGCAGACCTCGCAACGAATTCCCACGCCCCGCCTATAACGGCCACGACCAAGGTGTCGTTGTTGTGGACATCTGGGTCAACGGCAACGGCGATGTGACGGGCGCCGCCTACAACCCTAAAGGCTCTACCGTGGCTGCAACCTCGCCCCTCGTGACCGAGGCACTCAAGGCCGCCAAGGGTGTGAAGTTCGACCAGAGCGAACAGGACCTTCAGGTGGGCTACATAACCTACTCCTTCCGCCTGAACACCAAAGGGAGGAGATAATCTACCGCGCTGAATATGAAACACTTCATCCTACTGTGTGCACTCTTTTTCGTGGCAGCCTTCCCCATGAGCGGGCAAGAGCAGAAGGATGATGCGCCCAAGCCACAACTTGTGCTCGACCACCTTTCGCACGACTTCGGCACCCTCGCCAAGGGGAGCAACAAACAGACACACATATTCACCGCTACCAACAAAGGCGATGCCCCACTTATCATCACCCGCACCAAAAACTCCTGTCGCTGCATAACCATCACCACCCCCAAACGCCCCATAGCACCCGGTGCTTCGGCCCCCATCACCGTCACCTTCAACCCCACCGAGAAGGGCGTTTTCAACAAAGGTGTGGAGCTCCACACCAACCACCCCGCGAGCAATCTCACAATCTTCGTAAACGGAGTTGTCAGCGATTAGCTGTTGGTGGTTAGTGATTTGTCGGCAAGTTGTGTTTAGGTGGCACTAACCACCTATCAATACTGCGTCCCCAACTTTCAACTCTCAATTTTCACCTTTCAACTCCCGCCTGTTTTGTTTTTAGTCGAAAAAGACCGTAAGGGTGGATAATGTCAGAAAAAAATGTTATATTTGTGAATTGAATAACAATGACACAAACATACAAATCACAAATACTACCTTAAAACAAAACAAAACTATGGCAAGAGAACTTAAAATCAGAGATTTAACTCTGCGCGACGGTCAGCAGTCCGCATTTGCTACCCGTCTGAACCAGAATCAGGTAGATCGCGTACTCCCCTACTACAAGGATGCAGCCTTCTATGCAATGGAGGTGTGGGGCGGTGCTGTGCCCGACTCGGTTATGCGTTTCCTCGGTGAGAACCCTTGGTATCGTCTGGAGAGCATCAAGAAGGCTGTGGGCGATGTATCGTACCTCACCGCACTCTCGCGTGGTCGCAACCTCTTCGGTTACGCACCCTATGGCGACGATGTTATTGAGGGCTTCTCGCGCAACGCCATCGAGAGCGGTCTGGGTATCATGCGTATCTTCGACGCGCTGAATGATGTGGACAATGTTAAATCGACCATCAAGTATATCAAGAAGTATGGCGGTATTGCCGACTGCGCAGTGTGCTACACCGTAGACCCCAAATACCCCAAACTCTCCTTCTTCGACAAGCTGAAAGGTAAGAAAAATCCCGCACCCGTCTTCACCGACGACTACTTCGTAGGCAAGGCCAAACAGCTGGCTGCTCTGGGTGCCGACATGATTACCATCAAGGATATGAGTGGTCTGATTCCTCCCAAGAGGGTCTATAACCTCATTAAGGCCATCAAGGCAAATGTGTCGATTCCCGTTGATTTCCACACCCACTGTACCCCCGGTTACGGTTTGGCATCGGTAGTTGCAGCAATTGCTGCCGGCGTGGATATCGTTGATACCAACATTTGGAACTTCGCAGGCGGTCCTGCAGCTCCCGCACTGGAGCTCGTATACCTCTTCTGCGGCAAGATGGATGTGAAGCTGGGCGTGAACATGGAGGCTGTGGCCAAGATTAACGCCGAGTTGCTGGGTATCCGCAAGGAGCTGGAGGCTTACGATGCCGTTAAGCAGTTCCCCAAACCCTTCAACCCCCTCACCGACACCATTCCCGCCGAGATTGAGGCTCAGTTTGACCGCGCAGTGAAGGCCGCAAATGCAGTGGATGAGGAGACCCTCATCGACGCTTGCCACAAGATTGAGGAGTACTTCGGCTTCCCCAAACCCAACGAGCTTGTGCAGAAAGCCGAAATTCCCGGCGGTATGTACACCAACATGGTTGCCCAGCTGAAGGCCCTCAAGAGCGAGCACCTGCTGGAGCCCGCAATGAAACTTATCCCCTCGGTTCGTCTGGATGCAGGTCTGCCTCCTCTGGTAACCCCCACCAGCCAGATTGTTGGTTCGCAGGCTGTTAGCTGCGCAATCGCACTCGAGAAGGGCAAAGATAAATATGCTACCACCTCGACCCAGTTTGTAAACTTGGTGAAGGGTGAGTATGGCCGCACCCCCGTGGAGATTAACCCCGAGTTCCGCCTGAAGATTGCGGGCACACGCGAGGCTATCCCCTATGACACCTCGAAGAACCAGCGCCAGCCCAACCCCGTGCTGGAGAATGCAGGTGGTGTGAAACTCGCCGAAAACGAGAAAGAGGAGCTCTTGCTCGAGCTCTTCCCCGCAGTGGCTAAGGAGTACCTCACCAAGGTTAAGACCGAGCGTTACGCTGCTACCAAGCCCGCCGAGGCTCCCAAAGCCGAGGAGAAGAAGGAGGAGAAGGTTGCAGCCGCTCCCGCCGAGAAAGTTAGCGGCAAGGTTGTAGCTGCACCTCTGCCCGGTAAGGTTGTTGAGCTCTGCGTAAAGGTGGGCGACAGCGTGAAGGCAGGTCAGAAGGTGGCTGTGTTGGAGGCTATGAAGATGGAGAACGACATCCCCAGCGAGCACTCGGGTGTTGTACGCCAGATTCTCGTAGCCGAGGGTGACAACCTTCAGGAGGGTCAGGCAATCCTCGTTATTGAGGACGCCAAAGTAGAGGCTCCCGCAGCAGCTGCTCCCGTAGCAGGCAAGAAGGTGGTTGCTCCCCTGCCCGGCAAGGTTCTCGAAATCTGCGTTAAGGTGGGCGACGAGGTAAAGGCCGGCCAGAAGGTGGCAGTGCTGGAGGCTATGAAGATGGAGAACGACATCCCCAGCGAGCACTCGGGTGTTGTACGCCAGATTCTCGTAGCCGAGGGCGACACTCTTCAGGAGGGTCAGGCAATGTTCATCGTTGAATAGGACAGAAGATTAATCCGATAGTTGCATACGGCATACCCAATGGTGGGTATGCCGTATGTACAAATAAAAGACAATCAAACAATTATGGCAAAAGAGCAAGTATTGGTAAGTGGTGGCGCAGGCTACATCGGCTCCCACACCGCCGTGGCACTCATCGAGGCCGGCTACGATGTAGTAATCATCGACAACCTCTCCAACTCGGACATGAACGCTGTGGAGGGTGTGAGGAAAATCACTGGCGTGGATGTTCCCTTCGAGAAGGTGGACTGCTGCGACAAGGAGGCACTCCGTGTAATTTTCAAGAAATACCCCTTCCGCTCGGCCATCCATTTTGCAGCCTACAAGGCTGTGGGCGAGAGCGTTGACGAGCCTCTGAAGTACTACTCCAACAACCTCTGCTCCTTCATCAACATCTTGGAGCTCATGCGCGAAGAGGGTCGCGAGAACATCCTCTTCTCGTCGTCGGCCACCGTGTATGGCGAGCCCGATGCACTCCCCGTGACGGAGAACTCGCCCCGCAAGCCATCCACCTCGCCCTATGGCAACACCAAACAGATGTGCGAGGATATTCTGCGCGACTCGACAGCCGCCTACAAAGGGCTTAAGGGTATTGCTCTGCGCTACTTCAACCCCATGGGCGCACACCCCTCGGCACTCATCGGTGAGCTGCCCCGTGGCGTGCCCAACAACCTCGTTCCCTTCATCACCCAGACAGCTGCAGGCGTCAGGGAGTGCCTCTCCATCTTCGGCGACGACTACCCTACCCCCGACGGTACCTGCATCCGCGACTACATTGATGTTGTGGACCTTGCGGGGGCCCATGTGGCTGCCATCAGCCGCCTGATTGAGGGACGCAACAAGGCAAACTACGAGATTTTCAATGTCGGCACCGGCCGCGGCGTATCGGTCATGGAGCTCGTTAAGGCCTTCGAGAAGGTGAACAACCTGAAACTCAACTATCGCATCGCAGGCCGCAGGGCAGGCGACACCATTGAGGTGTGGGCCAACACCTCGCTCGCCAACGAGGAGCTTGGCTGGAAGGCTACCCGCACCCTCGAGGAGACTCTCGCTGCCGCTTGGGCTTGGGAGAAACATGTCAGGGGACTTTAAGCCTTAGGGAGTTAGGGTCGTTGTTCACTAAAATTTTCCGGATTTATAACCTCGCGAAACCAACTCACGCACAATGAATTTTAACGGTATCATAATTGGCCTCGCAACATTCCTGATTATCGGCCTGTTTCACCCCATCGTCATCAAAGTAGAATACTATTTTGGGACCAGAGTGTGGTGGGCATTTCTTGTTGCCGGCGTGGCCCTTAT
>JAGBZI010000026.1 GCA_017628305.1 Tidjanibacter sp. | reverse complement strand
TGAGCTCTACAAGAATCCAAAGGAGTTGAAGAAGGTTCGTGAAGTGTGGGAGTCGGTACAGGGTAAGGATTACAAGCACGAGTGCTTGGTGGGCAACGAGCCTCCAGCATTGGAGTATTTCCGCAATAAAGCGGCAGCAAGCCCGAGATAGAGGAGAGCTGAGAGTTGAGAGTTAAAGAAGTTTTTAACTTTTAATCAACCGAAGGTCGGCACAAAGCCGACCTTCTTGTTTTTGAGGTGCGAAGCGGAATCGAACCGCTGTAGAAGGTTTTGCAGACCTTTGCCTAGCCACTCGGCCATCGCACCATTTATTTATCCCTCAACCACTTACCCCGCCTTCCACAGCCGAGCCACAGAGTAGGGTGTTGGTTTCGGAGCACAAAAGTAACTATTTTATCGCAAACTCCAAATTTTTTGCGTAAATTTACCACATCAAATTGCGATTTTGTGGTATGACGCTCGAGGATATGGCCCTACTATTCACCCCTTCGCTTGGCAACAAGGGGGCCGCGCATCTGGTCGAACTCTTTGGTTCGGCCCGCGAGGTCTTTGCCGCTCCTCTCTCGGAGCTCGTCCGTCGTGGAGAGTTGAGGGAGTCCACGGCCAAGGAGATTATCTCTCGCACGGGGTTTGCTGCTGCCGAGCGTGAGATGGCCTACTGCGAGAAGCACCACATCTATGCCATAGCTGCAACCGACACCCCCTACCCCTCCTTGGTGCGCGAGATTCCCGACCGCCCCCATGTGCTCTTTGTGCAGGGCAACCTTTCGGCCCTCAGCCGCCCTTCGGTGGCCTTTGTGGGCACCCGCACCATCTCCAACTATGGTCAGACGGCGGGTCTTACCCTTGTCAAGCAGCTCCACGAGTTGGTGCCCGAGGTGTCGATTGTGAGCGGTTTGGCCTATGGCAACGACGAGAATGCCCACAAGGCGGCCCTCGATGTGGGTGCGACAACGGTGGCTGTCATTGCCAACGCCCTCCCCGAGGTGACCCCCGCAGGCAACCGCAACCTCGCCGACCGCATTTTGGCCGAGGGTGGAGCCATCGTCACGGAGCTGTCGTCGCAGCACAAAAATGGCGGTAAGTTCTTTCCTTCGCGCAATCGTATAATTGCTGCTTTGTCGAGTGGCACTGTGGTTGTGGAGTCGCCCTACAATGGAGGGTCGCTCATCACCGCCGAGTGTGCCTTCGACTACGGGCGCTCGGTGATGGCCGTTCCGGGCCGCATCTTCGACAAAAACACCTTTGGCACCAACCTGCTCATCAAGCAAAACAAGGCGGCGATGGTCTGCTCGGGCAGCGACATAGTCTATGAGCTCGGGTGGGATGTGACGAAGAGCGAGGGGGCGACCCTTGCCCCCACTTCAGCCCCCACCGAGACCCTGAATATTTCACCCGAGGAGCGCCACCTGCTCCAGCTGATAACGGTTGGCGAGGTGGTGAGCTTCGAGCTCCTTATGGAGCGCTCCGGACTGCCTCCCGAGGTGATAATGCCACTACTTATGGGGCTGGAGCTGAGCGACATTGTGAGAATACTCCCGGGACGCAAGTGCGAACGCCTCGTGTAGCCCCGCCCCCACACAAACCGACACACCATGAGATTAGTAGATACCCATACCCACATCTATGGCCCCGAGTTCGACGAGGATAGGGATGCCACCTTTGCCCGCGCCCGAGAGGCGGGGGTGGAGAGCTTTGTGTTTCCCGCCATCGACCACGAGAGCTACGAGGCGCAGTTTGCCCTCACTCGCAGCCGCCACGACTGCTACTCACTCATAGGACTCCACCCCACATCGGTCAACGACAACCCCCACTGGAGGGAGCATCTGGCCACCGTCGAGCGGCTGCTCCGCAACTGCAACGGCGGAGAGAGCGACCTCGCCATCGGCAGCCCCGAGCGCCCCGTGGAGCGGTTTTGGGGTGTCGGCGAGGTGGGTCTTGACCTCTATTGGAGCCGCGATTTTGAGGCGGAGCAGAGGGAGTGCTTTGTGCGCCAAGTGGAGCTCTCGTTGGAGTACGACCTGCCGCTTGTGGTCCACACCCGCGCGGCGTGGGAGCCCATGCTGGAGATATTGGAGGGGTTTGGTGGTAAGGCTCGAGGAGTTCTCCACGCCTTTGGCGAGAGCAGGGAGGTGTGGGAGCGCATCGCGCAGCTCGGAGGCTTTGCTGTGGGCATCGGCGGTGTTTCGACCTACAAGAAGAGCCCCTTGCTGGAGAGTATTCCCCACATTCCGCTCACCCACATAGTCCTCGAGACCGACTCACCCTACCTTTCGCCCGTACCTTTTAGGGGTAAACGCAACGAACCAAAAAATTTGGTGTATATTTGTGAGCAGATTGCACGCCTGCAGGGGTGCAGCCCCGAGGAGGTTGCCGAGCAAACCTCGCGTAACGCGTATAAGATATTTGGTATAGACCGTTAATCCGCAACAACCCAAAAGCACAACCTTGATATGAAAAGCTCCGTACTACTCATCTACACCGGTGGCACCATTGGCATGCACACCGACCCTGCGAGTGGCGCCCTTGTGCCCTTCGACTTCACCCACATCTACGAGGAGATACCCTCCCTGCGCCGTCAGGAGGTGGATATCGAGGTGTTACCCTTTGAGCCCATCGACTCGTCGAACGCTTCGCCCGAGCTGTGGGTGAGGCTTGCCGAGAAGATTGCCGAGAACTACGATAAGTTCGACGGCTTTGTGGTTCTTCACGGCACCGACACCATGTCGTATAGCGCGAGTGCGCTGAGCTTCATGCTCCACAATGTGGCCAAACCTGTGGTCTTCACCGGCAGCCAGATACCCATCGGCGTGCTCCGCACCGACGGCAGGGAGAACCTTGTGACCGCCATTGAGTTTGCTTCGGCCAAGGACTCCAAGGGTCGTGCGAGGGTTCCGGGCGTGAGCCTCTACTTCCAGAATAGGCTCTTCCGCGGCAACCGCACCACCAAGCAGAGTGCCGAGGAGCTGAGTGCCTTTGCGTCGAACAACTACCCCCCACTTGCGGAGGTGGGTGTGAGCATCCAGTATAACGACCCCTACATCAGCCGCCCCAAGGCCGGAGCCCCCTTTGGCATCCAGACTGCTCTGGAGCGCGATGTAGCGATTATCAAGATATTCCCCGGCCTCACGGAGAGTGTGCTTCGCGCGATGCTTTCGAGTGGTGTGAAGGGTGTGGTGCTGGAGACCTACGGTGCGGGCAATGCCCCCACGAAGGAGTGGTTCATTGGCACGCTGAGGGAGGCTATTGCGAAGGGTATCAGCGTGGTGAATGTCACGCAGTGTAGCAATGGCGAGGTGAACATGGATATATATGAGACGGGTGTTGCGCTGCAACGCATTGGTGTGATAAGCGGCAGGGATATGACCACCGAGGCTGCTGTCACGAAGATGATGTATGTGTTGGCACAGGAGTCGACACCTGCCGGCCGCCGCAGATTGTTGAAAAAGTCTATTTGCGGAGAATTTGGCAAATAATTTTCGGAGAACCAAAAATTATTCTTATCTTGCGCCCGCTTTCGCCGCGGAATGTGGCGGCGGTGGGCGAAAAGGAGAGGTGACCGAGTGGTTTAAGGAGCGCGCCTGGAAAGTGCGTACACCTCAAAAGGGTGTCGAGGGTTCGAATCCCTCTCTCTCCGCAAAAGGGCAAAATTGCTCGTGAGGCTTCGAGAAATCGAAGCCTTTTTTTGTGTTTAGCCCTCGGCTCAAGCTTGCTTGAAAGCCGAGGGTTGAATGCAAAAAGTAGGCTCCGAAGGAGTCCACGAGCAATTTTGTCTTTATGCAGCGGCCCCCTGTGCTTTTCGCACAGGGGGCCGCTCTTTGTTGGCAGGTGAACCTCTCACCGGCCGGAGGTATCTGAGCAACTAATTGGTTGTGACCTTATAGATGTTCCAATACGGGTCGGTGGCGTTTCTGTTTGCTGCCACACTGTTGTTGTTGCGCGTCAGGTAGTATATCCTGCTGTTATCGTAGCGCTGATAGAACCTGAAGCCATTATTAGCCTGATAGTCCATGGAGACTGTCGAGGATCTGGTGGCGGCCGACACAGTACACGAATTTCTTGATGCGCTCATCTGCAAATAGCGGTTGCTCTCGTTAAACATCACGGTGTAACCACTCGAGATAGTGGTGAATACCGACTCGCTCAACGAGTCGAACGCAAAGGTACTGCCATTGACTGTGAGGAATTGGTTGGGGTTGCCGGCGTACTCAATCACATACTGCGCACCAACGGTGCTGAAGTCGAGGCTGGTGAGTTGGGCTACCCTATAGACTGTGGTGGTGGCCGAG
>JAGBZI010000002.1 GCA_017628305.1 Tidjanibacter sp. | reverse complement strand
CATCAAGGACCGCCAGTTCCACGGCTCCATCTACTTGGCCTCGATGTTGCTCGTGACCTACCCCGTGTGTGGTCTGCTGCCCGTCATTGTCATGCTCTGCTCGGCAAATTGGTGGGGCGCACTGAGCTATTTTGTGGCCTTCCCCCTCTCGATAATCTTCTCGACCAACTATATGCGTTGGGCCAAGAAGTTGCTGGGTTATGCCCGCTTTGTGTGCGCTCCCCGCAAGAAGATTGAGGAGGTTCGCCGCCAGCGCAACAAACTCTACGGTGAGCTCCGAGAAATCATTTAACGGCCTGAATATCCAACTCGTGGAAGGGGAGGTTTTTGCAAAGAGCTATGCCAAGCTATTCCCTGATAACCAACACGAAAGATGACGGGGCGGGAGCTTCCTGCCCGACCAATAACAGCGGCCCCTTCCCACTCCGGGAGGGGGCTTTTTGTGTGGTTTGTCGGGGGCTGTTATTTGGCTTTGCGAGGAGCTTCGTCCGGTAAAAGAGAGGGGAAATCTAAAAAAATGGCTGTCAAGTGATTGAGCAACCGAAAAAATGTGTAATTTTGCGTTCCATGGAGTATCCTCTGCTACGCAGAGGGGCTGAGGCTTGAGAGTTGTGCGTACCTAGCCGCACAAAAAGACCCAAAAATCAAAACTAAGAGAGATGAAAATGAAGAGATATTTCCGAGTGGTGGCTGTGATGTACGCGTGCGTGTGTGCATGTGCGCTGGCGAGCTGCCACAACGAGGAGGAGCCCGCAGAGATGGGTGCGATTGCGTTCAGCTCCGAGGCTGAAGATATGAGGGCCGTTGTGGCTCACACCGACATGCTCGAGGCGGCCTGTTCGTCGGGCGAGGGCATCGGTGTGTGGTGTGTGGTGAACGACGAGTATAACACCAACCAGCTGCTTATCGACAACGCCAAACTCACCTTCAAGCCCGAGGCCGACGCTTGGGAGTACGCCCCCGTGCGCCACTGGATTCGCGGCGCCAAGCACGACTTCTGGGCCATCTTCCCCTACAGCAACAGCGGCGACTACTCGTTCGATGTGGAGTCGGGCATCGTCACCTACAATAACATCGTTCTCGGCACCCAAACCACCGCCCAAAATCTCGACCTTTTGTGCGCCGTCGGTAGCCGCGACTTGAACGACCCCACGCTTCTGACCTCGACCCCCGTGCCCTTGGATATGCACCACAACATGTCGCTGTTGCAGTTCAACTTCATCAACGCCCGTGACGAGCTCAATTCGGGTTCGTCGGCCCCCGTGCTCACCAACATCTCCCTGCGCGGTCACCTCTACAAGGGGTCGCTGGAGTTTGGCCCCGACGGCTCGATTAATGCCACCAAGGATGGGGCGATGGATACAAAGCTCACGGTGTTGAGCGACACAGCCCCCGCAGAGCGCTTCCCCGGTTACTGCTCGAAATCGATAATCCCAAAGAACCTCACCACTCGCCACAACTTTTTCGAGAATGTGTTGGCGATGGTTGTCATGCCTCAGATTGTGGCGGGAAGGGATGTGATTTTTGAGTTTGACATGAAGGGCGAGCGCAAGACTCTCAATCTGGGCACGCTCGAGGGTGTGGCAGCCCGCTGGGAGCCCGGCAAGGTACACATCTACACCATCACCCTCACCTCCACCACCATCACCTGCGATGTGAAGGTTGTGGATTGGGTGAAGGATGAGGTGGAGCTCACGAATTCCAATGGCGACTAATCGAAAGAGAGAAAGAGGAAAAGAGTATGAAAATCGGAGCAAAAATATTGGTAATGGCAGCCCTTGTGGCTCTGGCCGCTTGCGACAACATAGGCGCGGAGTACCCCTCCGACACCATCCGCTTTGCGGTTGGTGGCGAGATTGATATCAACTCCCGCGCAATCATCGACCAAGAGTCGGTGAACAACACGGAGACCCCCGTGAGGGTTACGGCCAAGAGGGGAAACACCAACATCTACAATGCCGAGCAAATCTACCGCGATGCCAACACCTCGGAGTGGCTGCCCACCTCGAACAGACGCCAGAGCTGGCAGACGGGTGTGGCCTATGAGTTTTATGCCACCTCCTTCAGCCCCTCGACGGCCAAGAGCAATGGCGGGCTGAATATGGTTAGCGACACGAGGTTTACCATCACCGAGCCCAAGGAGTATGACGCTTCGGGCGACAGTTGGGTCGATTACCTGCTTTCGCACAAGTTTGTGCAGACGGTGCCAGAGGGTATGCAGCCCCCCATTGTGAAGCTCGACATGGAGCATGCGGTGTCGTTGGTGGAGATAAACATCGCCAAACACATCTCGTTTGAGCATATCGATGTCTACCTGAAGGAGATTTCACTCGAGGGCTTCTACCGCTCGGCGGATATGGAGTGCCTCACCCATGTGCAGTATGGCAGGGGCGAGAGTCTGGGTTGGAAGTACACCAATGTGGGCACCATGGATGCCGTGTATCAGATTGTGGGCGACGAGCCCACGGCGGTGTCGGGTCGCAAGCCTCTGGAGGTAAGGGGTTCGGAGGGTGGCATCAGGATGCGCTTTTTGGCCACTCCCCAGCAGTTGGGCTCTTCGTGTGTGCTGAAGATTGGCGTGTGGGTCAACGAGAAGTACAACGAGGAGGCGGAGGATAAGTTTGTGCTCAATGAGTACAGCTTCAACCTCTACCAATTCGCTACGAGCGAGGGTGTGGCTATCTGGAAGCCTGCCCACCACATCCTCTACACGCTGGAGGTTGACACGGGTATCAGACTTGAGGGCAGCATATCTCCGTGGATAGATGTGGACTACATTGAGGGTACGGTACTGCCCCATAAATAGTAACAAATGAGAGAGAACGATATGAAACGAATTATCAGCATAGCAATAGTTGCGCTGGCGTTGGTTGCCACGGGGTGTGTGAACAACCCCATTGACGAGCCTACGCCCCAGACGACAAAGGTGAAATTGTGGGGAGGCGTGCGTACGAGCAAGGCTACCCGCGGAGAGGAGGAGCCTGTGCGCGTGCCCTCCGAGCGCTCTGCTGCGGCCAGCAATCAGGGCATTCGTGGGCCAATGTATGGTGGCTCGCTCGACATCGGTATTGTGAGGGTGAGCGAGCTTGAGGATGCGGATATCTTCCCCGACTTCCGTTCGCTGGGCGACCCTGTGTTGGCTTCGCTGGGCGAGGTGGATAGCAACGATGGCACCATTCGCCCCATTGAGTTCAAGAGTCAGGCACAGTTTTTCCCCAACTCTGAAAGCAGGTTGCGCTACGCTGCGTGGTACCCTTGGAGCGATTCGGACCTGTCGACCCCCAATGTGGCCGACGATGGCAGCACCTACTCGTCGGATGAGAATGCCACATATATCACCAGCGAGATTACCGGCTCGAAGGATGTGATGTATGGCAATGTGATAGAGGGCTCCTATGAGAATGGCATGCCTGTTATGCAGTTCGACCATGCGCTGTGTGTTTTCCGCTTCCATGTCTACACGATGGTGGGCTACAACGAGTTTGGCGACGAGATTGCCGTGACCGATTGGGGCACAGTGCGCGAGCTGACGCTGGAGAATGTTCCCCACACGGTGAGGATGTCGTTGCCTCACCTCTGCAAGGAGGTGGTTGATGGCAAACCTGTCCACAATGGTGAGAATGGCAATGTGTTCACCTTGGAGTACTCGGACTATGCACCTTTGGAGCTCCACAACACCGAGGGTGTTCCCTTTGATGTTCCCGTGGTGCTTCCCTTGGGCATCAACAACATGGAGATGGTGTCGGAGGTTATCACCGGCCCACCTGCCAACAATGTGCTGAGGCTGGATATCTCCACCTCGACCCATCCCGATCCCCACAAGGTGGCGATTGCTCGTAACTTCCAGCCCGGCCACGCCTACGACATTGTGCTTCGCTTTTCGGACTACGGCCTGATAAATGTTGACGCTGTGGTGGGCGAGTGGAAGCTCAATGACCCCATCAAGGAGGATGTGGGCTTCGATATGTTCTACGACTTGAGCACCTATGGCACCTCCAACTGCTACACTGTTCGCTCGGCCAACTATGCCTACTGCTTCAACTGCGATGTGAAGGGCAACGGCAAGGGCGAGGTTGTGGGCATGACTGCCGAGGATGCCAAGCTCGACACCCGCTGGGTGGATGTGCTGTGGAGCGACCTTCCCTCCGATGTCGACATCAATGGCGACGGTAGCCCCGACGAGCTTTTCAAACTCCGTAGCAACCACCCCACCGAGAATAAGGTGATTTTCGACCTCTATGGCTATGGCTACGACCCCGCGACTGTCACCCACATCAACACCCTGAAGGACAAACGACTGCCCGCCACGGGCAATGTGCTCATCGGTGGCTACGATGGCGACCCTGCTGCGGGCGGCAAGCTGATATGGACTTGGCACTTGTGGATAACCCACCAGCCGCAGGAGATTGGTTGCGGCAACGGCTTTGTGATGCTCGACCGCAACATCGGCGCCAAGACGGAGGTGCCCACCACGGGTGGCATCGACGACCCTGCCCACGGATTGTTGTTCCAGTGGGGCAGGCCCACCCCCTTGCGCAAGGAGGTGACGGCCACCACCGACCTGCTCACTCTGGAGGATATGTTCCCCTCCAACGACAGCTATAACATCATGTATGGCAAGGGCAACGGCACCGACTCGTGGCTGACCCCTTCGAGCAAGTGGTTCGAGAATCACAACAACATCTGGGGCGACACAGGCTACGACCACGAGCACCCTGTGAAGACCCTCTACGACCCCTGTCCCCCGGGATATGTGGTGTCCAACTACGCCTTCTGGAGGGACTACGAACTCTATGAGGTGGCCTATGAGTCGAGAGGTGTGAGGTCCAATAGGCAGAGTAACAATGTGTGGCTGCCCGTCACCACCGTCTACAACTCCTCGGCGGAGGTGGACACCACCTACGACGGCATCATCACCATGCGCACCTCGAGTATCGACCGTGCGGATGGCCACCCCTACAACTTCTTCTACACCGGCTCGCGCACCGCTACGAGGAGTAGCGTGGGGGCCAACTGCAACTACGCAATCCCTGTGAGGTGTATCAAGACGGCCATGGCTCCTGCGGTTATCGACCTCAGCGAGAGCCAGACGGCCAACTGCTATGTGGTTACCGAGCCGGGCTACTACAAGTTCAAGGCCACCGTTAGGGGCAATGGCGTTGTGGAGCTGTGGCCCTTTGGTAATAGTACCAACAAAGTGATGCTGGAGTTTGGCGACGGCATGACCCCAACGATGAATCCCGATAGGGTGGAGCTGCTGTGGTGGCAGGGCGACTTCTCGGAGATGAGGGGTGTGTCGGATGCGGAGATGATTAGCAAGTTGCAGTGCATCGAGGTGCAGAACGACGGCCAGCTGAAGGATGGCTATGTGGAGTTCCTCGTCCGCGAGCGCAACTTCCACCCCGGCAATGCGGGCCTTGCGGCCTACGATGCTGCGGGCAACATCCTGTGGACATGGCATATATGGATGCCCGCGTCGCAGCCCGAGAATGTGCGTTCGGGCCGCCGAACCGTGCAGGATAGGAACCTCGGCGCCACTCAGGTCCCCACCATCAATGGCAACACCATCTCGTTTGCCAACAACGAGGCTATCTGGTCCACATACGGCTTCTACTACCAGTGGGGCCGCAAAGACCCCATCATGATGGGCCCTGTGGGCAACAAGACCAACTCCGACTTCAATGGCGGCACAATCACCTGCGCCCCCTATTGGACAAAGGCCTATGGCTCCGACACTTGGACCAAGCAGACCACCATCCCCCGCGTGAGCAGCCAAGTTCGCCCGAGCCTCGTTGTGAGGAACCCCCTCGCCTTCATCTACACCAGCTCGGCAAATGGTAATGCCGCGTCGATGTGGTACCCCTCGTTTAGCGATTTGAATACCAACAATGCGATGTGGGGCTACGCGGTGATGGGTACGGGTATTGGTGAGGACTTCTCCAAGACCTTCTATGACCCCTGCCCCCCCGGCTACCGTACAGCCTTCCACACCGTGTGGAGAGATGCTAACGGCGGAGGCTATGGTGGTGACGACTCGGGTACTGAAACTTACTCTTGGAGCACCGAGGACGATTTCACGAGCGAGGGCTTTGTGACTATCAAGACCAACTTCGAGCAAACCTTCTACCCCTATGCGGGCCGACTGACCAACACGGGTCGCCGCGAGAATGTGGGTACGGAGGGCTACATGACATCGGGTATGCCCATGGGCAACTACGACACCCGAACCTACCGCTATGGTGGTAACAATAAGAACTCCCAGCAGGTGACGAGCGAGGGCCGCTCCTATGGCCGCTCGGTGCGCTGCATGAAGGAGTAGGGAGCGACATTGGGCGGGATTTCTTGGCTCAACCCTACAAACCCCGCAACATTAAGATACAGACAATTAACGACAAAGAGAACACTATTATGGTGCGAAGAACGAAAATATGGATGGCGGCAGCCGTTGCGGCGCTCCTCTCGGGGTGCACAATGTTCGAGCCCGAGGAGGCGGTGCGTCCCGGCTCGGGACGACCCACATCGGGCGGCCCCTCCACAGAGATAACCCCAACGAGCTACAGCTACGAAGAGGAGCTCCCACCGCTCTCGGTGGGCAGGCTCACCACGCGCTCACTCATCGACGACCAAACAACCACACAGTCGCTCAGGGCCAACTTCCTGAGGATTGACGAGGATATCGTCAGCGATCATGGCGCAAATGAGGGTCGAGGGCTCTACACCTTCACCGCACTCCCACACCCCTCCGTGAGCCCCTACTATCGCACCGTCAATTGGGAGGACTCCTACCTCATTGAGGGTGTCCTCAGCTCTTCGCCCGACCACAACAATGTGAGGCCCGCCTATCTCTACCCTGTGCAGACCTACAAAATGCGTGTGTCCACCGACGAGAACGATGTGACCGACACCCTCGACTTCTACCACACACGCATGGTGAGTTGGCATCCCATGACATGCGAGGATGGCGAGGATGGCGCCCCCGTCTGCAAGTTTGGTGAGACCTATGGCTCGCGCATGATGACTGTTGACGACACCAATGGCGACCGCTATGTGGCTGTGAAGTTCACGGGCCTCGACGGCCAGACAGATGTGATGGTGAGCGACATGCGCGAAGGTCAGCTGTGGCACTCGCCCGACGCACCCCCCACCGCCAGCCACTACCACAGCAACTATGTCCCCGCGGGTCACCCAACCCTCCCCGAGGGGACCAACATCTACGCCTCCCCCTTTGGCCACTACTCGCAGGAGCGCGTAATGAATGGCGACGAAACGCTGCAGTGGGCCATCGACTACGACAACCACTTCACTTATAAGCACTACCTTTCGGCCATCCGTGTGTTTGTCCACGCAGAGAAGTCGCCACAGAACATGGCGATGTGGGGCGATGTGGAGAATGTGGTGATTGGCGACCAACCCACCTCGGTGAATGTGTCGCTGCCTGTCAACAAGGACGAGTGGGGTGTTGCCTTCGGCTGGAGCGACTACGACAACTTCAGCATCGCTACGGGGCGTATCTTTGGCGACCACGACATGAACGACGGTCTCGACCACGAGGTTTCGTTCCCCGTCACCATCGATGAGCTCGCCGGCGAGAATTATGTCTACTTGGGTTATGCTCTTGTGCAGCCCGACCACGATGTGGATGTGCAGATTCACACCTCGGCAGGTATCTACTCTGTGGTGGTGCCCGCCAAGTACACCAACTCGAATGGCGACCACATCGACATCTTCAAGGAGAGCAACATCTACGACATCCGCCTCAACATGCAGACCAACGGCACCATCGCTTCGCTGGTGGAGCACGAGGAGGATAAGCGCTTCTATGACCTCACCCGACTTGCCGTCTATGAGCACGAGGATGATGCGGATGCCCAATTCGCAACCTACCGCTATGCCAATACCTACATCGTGTCGCCCGACCACACTCCCGATTTCGACGAGGATGGCAACATGGTGATGGAGGCCGACGGAGTGACACCCCACTACATCGAGTACGACGGCTACTGCTTCGATGCCACCACCCTCGGTAATGGCCAGAGTGGTATCCTCTCCGAGGGTACCCAGACGCTCTATCCCACCTCGGCCGAGATTAGGCCCGCGAGTGCGCGTCTGCTGTGGGAGAGCGATTTGGCTCTGGTGACCAATGTGGAGCTCATGTATCGTTATGTGAGGTTCCGTGTGCCCAACCACAGCCGCAGGGGCAATGCCGTGATTGCTGTCTACGACAAGGACGACCGCGTGCTCTGGAGCTGGCACATCTGGATTACCGACCCGCCACAGGAAAAGGTCTTCGAGAATGGCGACAACGACATCATTATGCTCGACCGCAACATCGGAGCACTCAAGGCCGAGTGGACAGGTGCGGGCGATGCGCTCGACACCTATGGACTCTACTACCAGTGGGGCCGCAAGGACCCCTCGATGGGCCCCGAGAGCTACAACTACAACATCACCGACCTCATCACCGACCCCTACTATGACTACTCGTCGAGGGAGCGTGTGGCAGCCGAGGTTGTGCAGTTTGCAAAGCCCACACTGCAGAACGGTGTGGAGAACCCCATGTTCCTCGTGATGCCCACCGACCAACAGCAGTCCTACTACTTCAACTGGACCTATGAGCGTAACGACTTCCTGTGGGGCTACAACACCGACGATGGCTCCATGGTGAAGACCATCTACGACCCATGCCCCTACGGCTACCGTGTGCCCCTCCATGAGGAGATGAAAACAGTCTTTGCCAACAACCCTGCCAACAACCCCGCCAACGACTACGGTGTGGTGGTCAATGGCAATCCCGACCGCATCTACTTCCCCTATGCGGGCTACAAGGGTGTGGACCGCGACCTCCAGTCGCTGGTGCTCTCGTGGAACTATGTGGGCGAGAAGGGCGACTACATGACCTCCACCATCAGCCAGGACAACACCACCACCATCGCCGGCCACCCCATTCTCGACCACCGTGGCCGTGTCTATATCACCAAGGAGAACTCGTGGGAGGAGACAGCAAACTACACATACACCACCGCCGACACCGAGAATAAATACCGTGTGCTCGACTTTGCAAACCGCCGTACGGCAGGCTCCGTGAGGTGTGTGAAGAACTTCAAGATGGGTACCATGACCCTCGAGATGCACCCCTCGCAGCAGTGGTTTGTGGCCGGCAGCCAGGTTACTCTCCACTGCGACGCCTTCACCACCGAGACCAACATCCAGAGTGTAACACTCACCGTGCGCAGTGTGGATAAGGGTGTCACGAGGGTGCTCTACAGCACCCCCGCGGGTACCTCCGAAACCAAACTGCCCACTTGGAGCAAGGAGGTTGTCTTCAGTGTGGGTGTGGTCGATGGCGAGTTCTGGAGCCAAACCTATGAGTTTACCCTCACCTGTACCAACGGTGTGGGCCTCACCAAGCAGGTTACCACCACCATCGAGCGCCACAACCACCCCATCAGCATCGATGTGACCAAGTGGCTCGAGGCTGATGCCGACGAGGCTCCCCTCTTCACCAACACCAGCTACACTCGCGAGTTTGTGGTGAAGACCACCGGACGCTCCGATGTACCCACAAAGGCGACCGTAAGCTACCACGACAACGGCGCGACCGTTAATCATGATGCAACACTCGTCTCGTCCAACGACGCCGGCGAGCATACCTATCGCCTGACCCTGAAGAAGATGACCCCCGGCGACACCAAGTACACCATTCGTGTGGTGTGCGGTCAGTTGCCCCAGAGTGGCGCAGACCACACGGTGGACGCCTCCATCAATGCACACTATGAGCTCTTGGCCTTGCCCATGGAGGCAACGCTCACTGCTCCCCCCATCTTTGTGGGCGACAAGCAGAGTGGCGCCATCTCCGCACATGTGGAGTCGCCCAATGGCAACATCGTCTCCGTGGTTATTG
>JAGBZI010000025.1 GCA_017628305.1 Tidjanibacter sp. | reverse complement strand
GGTGTTACATCGATTGGAGATAATGCATTCTGTGGTTGTTCGAGCCTTGCAAGCATAACCATTCCCGACAGCGTTACTTCGATTGGAAATTATGCATTCTATGGTTGTGAGAGCCTTGCTGAGTTTAATGGCAAATATGCATCGGAGGATGGAAGGTGCTTGATTGTAGATGGTGTACTTAATGCATTTGCACCCTATGGTCTAACCGAATATACCATTCCCGATGGTGTTACCTCGATTGGATATAGTGCATTCTCTTATTGTATGAGCCTTACAAGCATCACCATTCCCGAGGGTGTTACTTCGATTGGAAAGAGTGCATTCTCTCATTGTTGGAGCCTTGCGAGCATAACCATTCCCGAGGGTGTTACTTCGATTGGAGATGCTGCATTCTTTGTTTGTTCGAGCCTTGCGAGCATCACAATGCCCAATAGTGTTACTTCGATTGGAGACGAGGCATTCTATGGTTGTGAGAGCCTTGCGAGCATAACCATTCCCGACAGCGTTACTTCGATTGGAGGCGAGGCATTCTATGGTTGTGAGAGCCTTGCGAGCATAACCATTCCCGACGGTGTTACCTCGATTGGAGCTTGGGCATTCCAAGGTTGTTCGAGCCTTGCAGAGGTGTACTGCAAAGCTACGACTTCACCAATGGGAGGCTACAATATGTTCGACAACAATGCTTCGGAGCGCAAAATATATGTACCAGCCGAGAGCGTGGAGGCGTACAAATCAGCTCAATACTGGAGCGACTACGCCGATAGCATTTATCCTTTTAGCACTGCCACTGTCACTGTGGACCAGATAGAGGAGGCCGGGTGCTATAGGGTTTTGAATGCAACTGTTGTGGCAGCCAATATGTGGAGCATATTTGTGGATGACGGCCACGGTGTGATTATGGTGTGGTTTGGCAATAGCGGCGGCAATCAGCCCTCGCACGACTGTCAGGTCGGTGATGTGCTGAACATAGAGGGTGAAATAAAAGATTACTGTGGCCGTTGGGAGTTTTCCGACAATGTTTGGATAACCAAAACGGGCACGACAACTGTGGAGAGAGGTGAGCCCGAAATACTTACCGCAGCCTCAGCCGAAGCCTTCATCTCGGCACCCTCGGTGAAATACATCTCTCACACCGGAACGTTGTTGTCGGCAGGTGATACCTACAACAACATAAGCATAGATGGCTCCGAAACAGCCATACTTGGCGTCATAAGACCATTTGCGGAGGAGGCTGAGTTATTGAAGTCGCTTGAGGGTAAAACTGTTAGCGTAAAGGGATATGCCTATCACTCAGCAAGCGGTAAGTATATACACGTTGTTATGACTGAAGTCGAAGAGGTCGTAGCGCAATAAAATCTCTACTCCACGACTTTGAGTAGAGCAAGTCGCAGCAACAACAAAGCCGAGCAAAAATTGCTCGGCTTTTTTATGCGATAAAGGTTCGGAATTGTGATGTCGCCTGCAAGCGGAGTCGTTATCGGCTCAGCCACTCCTCCACGATGGCTATGGCCTCGGGGGTGGAGTGGGGGGCGAGCCAATGGGTCGAAGGGTCGCGGCGGAACCAAGTCATCTGGCGTTTGGCATAGCGGCGCGAATTGCGCTTGATTAGCTCCACAGCCTCATCCAATGAAATGGTGCCGTCGAAGTGGTCGAAGAGTTCGCGGTAGCCCACAGTCTGGAGCGACGAGAGGTGGCGCAGGTGGTAGACCCCTCTTGCCTCGGCCTCCAAGCCCGCCTCCATCATCAAGTCCACCCTGCGATTTATGCGGTCGTAGAGCTCCTCGCGGGGCCAATCAATGCCAATCTTCACCAGATCAAATGGGCGTTCGCGGCGGGTCGCGGTGCGCTGGGCCGAATAGGGCTTTCCGCTCGCCTTGCAGACCTCCAGTGCCCTCACAATGCGTGCGGGATTCTTGCGGTCCACCACCTCCCAATAGGCGGGGTCGAGCAGTCGCAACTCCTCCACAAGACTCTCCAAGCCCGATGTTTGCAACCGTTCGTTCAGCTCTGCCCTAATCTCGGCTGTGTCGCAGGGGAGCTCGTCGAAACCCTCGCACAGGGCGTCGATGTAGAGCCCCGAGCCCCCAACTGCCACAACCACCTTGTGGCGACCAAAGAGCTCCTCCAATTTGGCCAGCGCCTCGCGTTCGTAGCCTCCCGCCGAGAGCTCCTCCTCGGGCTGTCGGTCGGCAATGAAATGGTGGGGTGCGGCTGCGAGCTCTTCGGCCGACGGTTGGGCCGTACCAATGGCCATGCCGCGGTAGAATTGGCGCGAGTCGGTGGATATGATTTCCGTCTGGAGATGGCGCGCAAGAGCCACCGCGAGGTCGGTTTTGCCCGACCCCGTGGGCCCAAGTACCACCACCAGCAAGGGGCGTTTAGTATTCGTCGTCGTAGCCATCGTCGCTACCTCCGAAGTCGCCAAAGTCGTCCATCATCTCCTCGAAGATGGATTTCTCGCCGACACCACCCGCCTCGGGGTCGTATTGGTCGGCGGGCTCGCCGTGAGCAAAGAGTGTGCGGGGATACTCCACACCCTCCTCTGCATGCTTTGCCTCAATCATCTCGAGGTAGTAGGCGCGGTCGCCGAACATGTCGAAGAGCCAGATGAGGCGGTCGTAGTTGTCGCGCACAAGCTGGCCGAGCAACACCTGCTCCATGGGTAGCGGGCGGTCGCTGTCGTCGGCGTCGTAGCCACCCATGCCGTCGCCCATGTCCATCAGTGTGAACTCGCGGAGTTTGAGCCACTGGCGGTCGGAGAGGAAGAAGGAGGTCATTCCCGAGTTGTCGTAGCCCAAGTCGTCGCAGATGAAGTCGTTGAACTCGAGGAGGTTCATGTCGTACCTTACCTCATAGTCCCTAACAAAAACATCGCTCTCGTCGCTGAGCATGCGGAATTTGAAAATCATAGACATAACTATTGTGTTTTAGTTGTTGCGTTGTTCTATTAGTGCAAATATACGCATTTTTGCGGGAATCTGTTTGGAAATTCACAATTCCATTTTTTAAAATCCCACAATTCCCCATTATCCCCGCTCTATACTGGAGCAAGAGTGCCCGATGTTGCGGGCGTTCCGTATTCCCACCTCCAACTTGGCACCGATGTTGTTTGGGAGATGATTTGGTGGGTGGGGGTGTTGCATTTCCGGAATTAATTTGTAACTTTGCTATCGCAATAGTCGAATAAGTGCGCCAAGTCGGGCGACTTAATCATCATTTTTTGAAATTTTTTACCGATTTAAAGATATAATCCGATGCAAGATTTGGAGATACTGAAGAGCAAAAGCCTCTCGGAGTTGCGAGAGATTGCTCGCGCGTTGGGTCTGGATATCCGTGCCGGCAGAGAGAAACTCGTGAGCCGCATTGTGGAGGCTACCTCTAAGCCCGAGGGTGAGGAGTTGGCTGCGCCTGTCCGTAGACCACGCCGTAGAATTACTGAAGCACAGAAGGTTGACTACCCCAAGGCGGCCTCAGCAGAGGAGCCTGAGGTGGTTGAAGGTGGGCCTGCGATGACAGCCGAGGCGACTGCTACACTCGCCCAAGAGGAGCCCGTGGAGGAGGTCAAGCCCAAGCGCCGTGGCCGCCCCCGCAAGAATCCTCTGCCCGAGGAGGTGGCAGCTGAGGAGTCTGCAACCCCCGAGGAGCCCACAGCAGTGGCTGCTCCCGAGGAGGCTCCCGTGAAACGCCGTGGACGCAAGTCGAAGGCACAGCTCGAGGCCGAGGCAGCGGCTCTGGTTGCTCAGCAGCAGGCGGAGCAGGAGGCGCAGGAGGTGCAAACCGATGATGTGGCTGCCGAGATGGAGAGTCCCGAAGATAATGAGGAGTATGATGTGCAGAGAGAGATTGAGAATGTGATTGTGGAGGGCGAAGGCGTGCTGGAGGTTATGCCCGATGGCTATGGATTTCTGCGCTCCTCGGACTATAATTATCTCAACTCGCCCGATGATATTTATGTTGCTCCCTCGCAGATTAAGAATTGGGGCTTGAAGGTGGGTGACACGGTGAGGGGAGTAATCCGTCCTCCCAAGTTGGGCGAGAAATTCTTCCCCTTGGTGAAGGTGCTCGAGGTCAATGGCCTTGCGCCCGAGAATCTGAGGGATAGGATGCAGTTCGAGTATATGACCCCTCTCTTCCCACAGGAGAAGTTTTGCCTTACGGGTAATGGTCACAACAATCTCACCACCCGTACCATTGATATGTTTGCCCCCATCGGCAAAGGCCAGCGCGGTATGATTGTGGCCCAGCCTAAAACGGGTAAGACCATGATTCTTCAGGAGATAGCCAATGCTATTGCCGATAACCATCCCGAGGTGTACCTCATTGTGTTGCTCATCGACGAGCGCCCCGAGGAGGTTACCGAGATGGCCCGCCATGTGAAGGCAGAGGTTGTGTCGTCCACCTTTGATGAGCAGGCAAGTCGCCATGTGAAGGTGGCCGAGATGGTGCTCGAGAAGGCCAAGAGGATGGTGGAGTGCGGCCACGATGTGGTCATTCTGCTCGACTCCATCACCCGCCTTGCGAGGGCCTACAATACTGTGCAGCCCGCCTCGGGCAAAGTGTTGTCGGGCGGTGTGGACGCCAACGCACTCCACAAGCCCAAACGCTTCTTTGGTGCCGCCCGCAAGACCGAGGAGCGCGGTTCGCTTACCATTATTGCCACCGCTCTGATTGATACTGGCTCCAAGATGGATGAGGTTATCTTTGAGGAGTTTAAGGGTACGGGTAATATGGAGCTCCAGCTCGACCGCAAACTTGCCAATAAGCGTATCTATCCCGCAGTGGATGTGTTGGCCAGCGGCACCCGCCGTGAGGACCTGCTCACCAGCAAGGAGATTCTTCAGCGCACTTGGATTGTTCGCCGCCATTTGGCCGACATGACCTCGGTGGAGGCTATGGAGCTGATGGTAAAACAGATGCAGAATACCTCGAGCAATGAGGAGTTGCTCTACACCATGAATAGTTAGTGGTGTCTCACGGATAGTAATTTACGCAACTAATACAAACTTTTTTTTGAATACTATGAAGAGATTTCCCGCACTTGTGTTGAGTTGTGCAGCACTGCTCAACTCGTTTTGCGGCTTCAGCTGGGGCCCCACCGGTCACGATGTGGTGGCAGCCATCGCCGAGGCACACCTCACCCCCAAAACCCAAGCGACCCTCGACCAACTGTTGGGTGGCCACTCCATTGTCTACTATTCGTCGTGGATGGACAATATCCAGAACTCGCCCTACTGGGAGGCAGGATATAAGCAGACCAAAACTTGGCACTATGCCAATGTGGATAAGGGCGAGACCTATCAGTCGATGAAGAAGAATGAGGCCGGCGATGTGGTTGTTGCTACGGAGAGGCTTGTGAGTGAGCTGAAGAACAACTACGAGAACCTCACCGACAGTATGAGGGCCGATTATGTGAAGATGATTGTCCACATGGTGGGCGATATGCACTGCCCCATGCACGCCGGTCGTCTGAGCGACCTTGGTGGCAACCGCACCAAAGTTAGGTGGTTTGGCCGCAATACGAACCTCCATTCGGTGTGGGATAGCAAGATTGTGGAGTCGGCTCGCAACTGGAGCTATTCGGAGTGGCGCGACCAGCTTGACCGCCCCAATAGGGGTTTGGAGGATGAGTTCTACGAGAGTGTAAGCAGTGGAACCATCGAAGAATGGTTTGTGGAGACCGTTGAGAATGCGTCGGTTATCTATGAGTATGTGGAGGGTAAGGAGGAGAATCCTAACCTTTCGTACCAGTTTGTGTACGACTTTTCGCCCATGCTGGAGAACCGCTTGTTGGTTGGTGGCTACCGCTTGGCCTATGTTTTGAATTCGATTTTTGACCCCGAGGGTGTACAACCTAACGAATAAAAGAGTATATTTGTGGGCCGAAAGGGTGTGACTTGATACCATGGAGGCCCACATAATGCGGAAATAGCTCAGTTGGTAGAGCACTAGCTTCCCAAGCTGGGGGTCGCGGGTTCGAGCCCCGTTTTCCGCTCAATCAGTGCAGGAGAGAATT
>JAGBZI010000024.1 GCA_017628305.1 Tidjanibacter sp. | reverse complement strand
TTCAGCGTTCAGCTGTCAGCTATTGAGCTCGAACAATAGTGGCAGGTGCCGCGGTAAATCGTAGCTAAGAATTCCCATCACAAAAGGGTCGTTCCAACTCCGTTCCGACCCATGCCAAAATTTTAAAATAGCTGATTGCTGACCGCTGATTGCTGACCGCTGATTGCTGACCGCTGATTGCTGAAAGCTTAAAGCCCCCGCTCGTTGGGCAAATAGGGGCGAAAAACCTCCGAATTTTGCAAAATACAAAGTATTTTGTACCTTTACCTGCTAAATGTGCGCTTAACAACCCCGCGGGGGTGGGCACATCGGCTCCAACCATTCGAGAAAGGCTACAAAAAAGAGTTATGATTGATAGGGCAACAGTAGACAAAATTTACGCCGCAGCCAATGTGGTGGAGGTCGTTAGCGACTTCGTTTCACTCAAGAAGAAAGGGGTGAACTACATGGCTTGTTGTCCTTTCCACAACGAGAAAACCCCCTCTTTTGTGGTGTCGCCCGCCAAGGGGCTCTACAAATGTTTCGGTTGCGGCAAGGGAGGCAATGCCGTCACTTTTGTCATGGAGCACGAGAAGCTCACCTATGTCGAGGCCCTCAAATGGGTGGCCAAGAAGTATGGCATAACCGTTGAGGAGCGCGAGGAGAGTCCCGAGGAGAAGGAGCGCAACGACAACCGAGAGAGCATGATGGTTGTCAATGCTTGGGCCTCGGAGTACTTTGTGGAGCAGATGTATGGCACCGACGAGGGGCTGAGCGTTGCCCGCAGCTACTTTGCATCCCGCGGACTCACCGACGCCACCATAAAGCGCTTTGGCCTCGGCTACTGCCCCGAGAGCAGAGCCTCGCGAGAGAGGGATACGATGACCCAAGCGGCCCTGCGTGCCGGCTACAAGGAGCAGTTCTTGGTAGATACGGGTCTTACCATCAAGCGCGAAACGGGAGGCTACTACGACCGCTTTTGTGGGCGTGTGATGTTCCCCATCCACACCATCTCGGGCCGCGTGACCGCCTTCAGTGGGCGTGCGCTCCAGAGCGACAACAGGGCAAAGTATCTCAACTCGCCCGAGAGCATCGTCTACTCCAAGAGCAACAACCTCTATGGTATATACTTTGCCAAGAGTGCCATAACCAAGGAGAACCATTGCATCCTTGTGGAGGGCAACATCGATGTTGTGCAGATGCACCAGAAGGGGATTGAGAATGTTGTGGCCCCCCTCGGTACGGCTCTGACGGTCGAGCAAGTGAGGATTATCGCCCGCTTTACCAACAACATCACCCTCCTCTTCGATGGCGATAGTGCGGGTGTGAAGGCGGCACTCAAGGGTGTCGACTTGGTGCTCAAGGAGGGGTTGAATGTGAGGGTTGTGGTGCTCCCCGAGGGAGAGGACCCCGACTCCTTCGCTCGCAGCCACACGGCCGACCAGATTCGCGACTACATAGCCGCCAACCAGAAAGATTTTATCACCTTCAAGTCGTCGCTCTACGCCGAGGAGGTGCAGAGGGACCCTATCCGCAAGGGCGAGCTCATTGGCGACATTGTCAACTCCATAGTGCTTATACCCAACAAAATCCAGCGCTCGGTATTCATCAAGGAGTGCTCCAAGATTATGGATATCGACGAGCAGGTGTTGGTGAGCGAGGTGGTGCGCAAGAGTGTGGGTGCCCACTACGGGCAGGAGGCTAAGGAGTTTGTGAGGCGCGAGCAGGCACAGAGGGCACAGCAAGAGGAGGAGGCAAGGCGCACAGTCAACCTCGGCAACCACAAGGCCGGAAGCAGCATGGTGGAGCTCGAGAGGGAGATTGCCGGCTACCTCATAAAGTATGGCCACCTGACGCTCGACTATCGCGAGGGGAAGGCCACCACCTCCTTCAATGTTGCCGAGTCCATTTTCGACTCGCTCGAGGGGGACGAGGTCTACTTTCGCGACCACCGATATAGGGCGCTTGTGGAGTGCTACAAGGGTCACTACATGGAGCTGGGTGCGGGGGTTAAGGTCCCCGAGCACTACTTCATAGAGCTCGCCGACCCCGAGGCCAGCTCGGCCGCCGTGGATATCCTCACCGAGGGCGACAACCATAAGCAGTCGGCCATCTGGAAGGAGCACGACATCTATTTCGAGAGCGAGGAGGAGCGATTGGGCAAGATTATCCCCCGCGCAATTATTCTCTACAAGTCGAAGGCTATTGAGGATATCATAGCCTCGCTGGGCGAGAGGCTTGCCTCGCTGGGCGAGGATGACGAAGAGGAGGAGGCACGCCTGCTGATGGCCATCGCCAAGCTTAATGCCGAGCGCAACAAGATTGCCCACAAAACAGACCGCAATATTCTATGAGCAACGATAAGAAACATAACTACAAGAGCGTAAATATTCGCAACAAGAGGGCATATTTCAACTTCGAGATTCTCGAGGAGTATGTTGCAGGCATCCAGCTGGCGGGCACCGAGATTAAGTCGCTCCGACTGGGCAAGGCTTCGCTGGTGGATTGCTACTGCTACTTCTCGGGCCACGAGCTGTTTGTGAGGGGAATGAACATTGCCGAGTATGATTGGGGCAACCTCAACAACCACGCACCTCGCCGCGACCGCAAGTTGCTACTCACCTCCCGCGAGCTGGAGAAGCTCCAGAGGGCGTCGCAGGATAAGGGTGTGACGATTGTGGGCCTGAGGGTCTTCATCAACGAGAGGGGCTTTGCCAAGCTGGCCATAGGCCTCGCCCGCGGTAAGCACGAGTATGACAAACGCGAGAGCATCAAGCAGCGCGACACCAAGCGCGAACTCGACACAATCAAGAAGAACTATAGACGATAGTGGCGAGTTGATAATTGAGGGTAATGGCCCCTAGGCCGACCACTAAAAACTGAAAACTGACGACTTAAAACTGAAAACTATATATGGGTTTGATTCTTTGTATAGAAACGGGTACGGACATCTGCTCCGTGGCGCTGGCTAAGGATGGCGAGATGATTGCTCTGCGAGAGAGCGACCTCGGTAAGGACCACGCACGCAAGGTGGGGGTCTTCACACAGGAGTTGTTGCAGGAACACTCCATCGAGCCCGACGAGCTCGACGCTGTGGCTGTGGGTAAGGGCCCCGGCTCCTACACGGGCTTGCGCATTGGCGTGTCGTTTGCCAAGGGTATGTGCTATGCGTTGGGCATTCCGCTCATTGCCATCGACTCGCTGCGCTCGCTGGCTGCATGCCTTGTGGAGGAGGTGGAGGCGGGCATTGTCGACATCGAGGATTGGGAGCGCACGGTGCTCTGCCCGATGATTGACGCACGCCGCATGGAGGTCTATGCCGAGCTGTTCGACACCAACCTCACCCCCCGCTCGGAGGTGGTGGCCGAGGTGGTTGACGACAAGAGCTTCAGCGAGGTGCTTCTCGACTTCAAGAAACTTGTGATTTTTGGCAATGGTGCCGAGAAGTGTAGTGGCATTCTCGAGTGGGCCGAGATGGTTAATGTGGCCCCTTCTGCCCGCGGATTGTGTGCCGAGGCCGAGCGTAAGTTGCAGGCCGGCGAGGTGGAGGATGTGGCCTATTTCGAGCCCTTCTACCTCAAGGATTTCATCGTCACCGCCTCCAAGAAAAAACTGTTTTAGTTCGTTAGCCCCCCGTGCCTCTGCGCAAATTGCCGACAAAGGGGGGAGAGATAAGTGTAGATAAAAATGGGATATAAGGAAGATAAACAACTCCAGCTCGATGGCCGCTATATGCGCATGGCGCGTGTGTGGGCCGAGAACTCCTACTGCATACGCCGCCAAGTGGGAGCCCTCATTGTGAAGGATAAGATGATTATCTCGGATGGTTACAACGGCACCCCCTCGGGCTTCGAGAACATCTGCGAGGACGAGAGTGGGGTCACCAAGCCCTATGTGCTCCACGCCGAGGCCAACGCCATCACCAAGCTGGCCAAGAGCAGCAATTCGGGCGAGGGTAGCACCCTCTATGTGACCGCTTCGCCCTGCATGGAGTGCTCCAAGCTGATTATTCAGGCGGGCATCAAGAGGGTTGTGTACAGCGACCTCTACCACAATACGGATGGTATCGACCTGCTGCGCCGCAGCGGCATCGAGGTTATCCAGTGTGAGGTGTAGCCGACCGGTTGGGCGGTCAGCCTGTTTTTGGAGGAAGAGAGAGAGTAACAGGAAAGGAAGAGAAGGAAAAAATGAGTGAAGTAAAAGAGAGAACAGCCCCCACGGAGTTGGGGGAGGAGAGTATTGGCAAGCTGCTCACTAAGTATGCTGTGCCGGCGATTATTGCGATGACGGCGTCGTCGCTCTACAACATGGTCGACAGCTTTTTCATCGGCCGTGTGGGTTCGTTGGCCATTTCAGGCTTGGCGGTGACCTTCCCGTTGATGAACATCTCGGCGGCTTTTGGTTCGCTGGTGGGTGTGGGTGCTTCAGCCATTGCTTCGATGTTGCTTGGCCAGAGGAACTATGGTGTTGCCCGCAAGGTGTTGGGCAATGTGGTGACGATGAATGTGGTGTTGGGCCTTTTGCTGATGATTTTCGGATTGTCGTTCTTGGACCCCATTTTGTACTTCTTTGGTGCGAGCGAGAACACCATCGTCTATGCGAGGGAGTATATGACCTACATCCTTATTGGTAATGTGGTCACCCACCTCTACTTGGGTCTGAATGCGGTGTTGAGGGCTGCGGGCCGCCCGAAGGTGGCGATGTGGGCTACGATATTCACGGTGGGCGTGAATGCGGTGCTCGACCCGCTGTTTATCTTCACCTTTGGCATGGGTATCAAGGGTGCGGCCATTGCCACCATTTTGGCACAGGTGTTGGCCCTTGTTTGGCAGCTCAAGATTTTTAGTAATAGGGAGGAGATTCTCCACTTTGAGAGGGGGAAGGTCTTCTCGTTCGATGCGAAGATTGCGAGGGAGTCGGTGAAGATTGGCCTCTCGCCCTTCCTTATGAATATGGCTTCGTGCTTTGTTGTGCTGCTCATCAACAACCAGCTGCGCCGCTATGGCGACCAGATGGGGGAGGGTGCCGGCGACTTGGCCATTGGTGCCTACGGCATAGTGAACCGTATTATTTTCCTCTTTGTTATGGTGGTGCTGGGCTTTAATCAGGGCATGCAGCCCATTGCGGGCTACAACTATGGTGCGGGCAAGTACGACCGAGTGCTGGGTGTCTTTTGGCGCACGGTGCTGATGGCCACGGTTACGACCACTGTGGGCTTCCTTGTGGGCACTTTTGCACCCCGCTGGGCGGTGTCGATTTTTGCAGAGGAGCCGGTTATGATTGACATTGCCGCCAAGGGCTTCAGGGTTGTGGTTACCGCATTCCCCATTGTTGGTTTTCAGATTGTTGTGTCCAACTTCTTCCAGAGCATCGGTATGGCCAATAAGGCGATATTCTTGTCGTTGTCGCGTCAGGTGCTCTTCCTAATCCCCTGCCTGATAGTTGTGCCCGGCTATTTTGGCATCAAGGGTGTGTGGATGGCCATGCCTATTTCGGATGCCATCGCCACCCTCATTGCTGCGGTGTTGATGGTGGGCCTTGTGAGGAAGTTCAAGAAGTCGCCCTCGGAGATTGGTTTCAAGGGGGTCGAGTAACGAAATAGAACAAAAAAAGAGAAGGATATGGAGCAGAATTTTGTGATAACCATTGGCCGTCAGTTGGGAGCCGGAGGTCTTCTGCTGGCCGAGGAGTTGGGTCGTCGCTTGGGCGTGCCCGTCTACAACAAGGAGCTTATCAACGAGGCAGCTCGCAGTAGCGGTCTGAGCCCCGAGCTTTTCGAGAAGGCCGATGAGCACCAGAGTAATGTGACCCCAGTGGGTACGGGTATTTGGGGCTTTGGGTCGCTCACCACCCCCGGTTATATCAACAACGACACCCTCTTTGAGCTCCAGAGCAAGGCTATCGAGGAGCTGGCCGAGAGGGGTAGCTGCATCATTGTGGGCAGGTGTGCCGACTATGTTTTGAGGGAGCACCCGAGGCTGCTCAGCATATTTGTCACGGCCAACGAGGAGGAGCGAGTGGCTCGCCTTGTGGGGAAGTGTGGCAAGTGCGAGAAGGAGTGCAGGGCCACGATAGCTGCCACCGAGCGTCGCCGCTCGTCATACTACAACTACTATACATTCAAAACTTGGGGTGCTGCCGAGAGTTACGACCTCTCGCTCAACTCTTCGTTGCTGGGCATCGAGGGGTGTGCGGCGGTTGCCGAGGCGGCCCTCCGAGAGTTGCTTAAACATAAATAGTTAGACAAATAAGAGAGAAAATCATGGAGAAGAGAGTAGAGAGAAAAAGGGCGCTCAAACCCCGCAAGAGAGGATGGGGTGCAACGATGTTTCGTCGCTACCTTTCGACACTGAACAGCCACATCTATTTCCGAAAGATTTACGCCCCCGGCAGGGAGCGCATGCCCGCCGATGGTACCCCCACGGTGCTTGTCAGCAACCACCAGAACTGCCTTATCGACCCTTTGGCGCTGGTCTTCCTGCTGTCGGATAGGAAGCCGAGATTTTTGGCTCGCGCGAGTGTCTTCAAGAACCCCATTCTGAACAAGGTTATTCGCGGCTTGGGCGCACTGCCCACCTACCGTGCCAAGTTCGACGGCATAAAGGGGGTGGCAAAGAATAAGGGCACCCTCGAGGAGGTTGCCAAGTCGTTGGCCCATGGCGAGACGGTGGTGCTCTACCCCGAGGGACAGCACCAGAATAAACGCTGGCTCGGCCCCTTCTCGCAGGCATATCTGAAGATGGCTTTCGGAGCAGCCGAGGAGGAGGGCTTCCAGAGGGAGGTCTATGTCATGCCCACCGCCAACCACTACAGCCACTATCGCCTGCCTCGCGAGGAGATGATGATTCTCTTTGGCGAGCCTGTGGCCCTTTCGCCCTACTACGAGGAGTTTAAGGAGAGTCCACGCGAGGTGATGAACAAGGTGAACGATATTGTGAGGGGCCAGATTGAGAAGATGATGCTCAATGTGGAAGACCTCGACCACTATAAGGAGATTGACTTCCTGCGCTATGGCAGCTTCGGTGTGGAGTTTGCCCGCTCGTTGGGGCTCAACCCCAACTATCTTCCCGATAAGTTGCAGAGCGACAAGGAGCTTGTTGGCCGATTGAAGAGTGCCACCGAGAGCAACCCCGAGGCCATGGAGAAGATTTTTGAGAAGACCCATAAGGTGCTCAAGGGTATGCGCAAGCTGGGGTTGAGGGATTGGCTCTTCGACAAGCCCCGCACGGTGGCTCGCGGAGTGCTGTTGGCCATCGCTATGTTGCTGATGCTCCCCATCTTTGCGGCCGCCATTGCCATCTCGTGGCCCGTGTTTGTGTTGCCACTCGTTGTCAATCGTACCCTCATCAAGGACCGCCAGTTCCACGGCTCCATCAACTTGGCCTCGATGTTGCTCGTGACCTACCCCTTGTGTGGTCTGCTGCCCGTCATTGTCATGCTCTGCTCGGCAAATTGGTGGGGCGCACTGAGCTATTTTGTGGCCTTCCCCCTCTCGATAATCTTCTCGACCAACTATATGCGTTGGGCCAAGAAGCTGCTGGGCTATGCCCGCTTTGTGTGCGCTCCCCGCAAGAAGATTGAGGAGGTTCGCCGCCAGCGCAACAAACTCTACGGCGAGCTCCGAGAAATTATTTAACGGCCTGAATATCCAACTCGTGGAAGGGGAGGTTTTTGCAAAGAGCTATGCCAAGCTATTCCCTGATAACCAACACGAAAGATGATGGGGCGGGAGCTTCCTGCCCGACCAATAACAGCGGCCCCTTCCCACTTCGGGAAGGGGCTTTTTGTGTGGTTTGTCGGGGGCTGTTATTTGGCTTTGCGAGGAGCTTCGTCGGGCAAAAGAGGGGGGAAATCTAAAAAAATGGCTGTCAAGTGATTGAGCAACCGAAAAAATGTGTAATTTTGCGTTCCATGGAGT